>CAVISO010000018.1:0-15730 GCA_963645435.1 Sphaerochaetaceae bacterium
TAGTTACAGATTCTAAAAGTTCACTGCCGTGTAGGCAGCTTAGAAATTTGTCAACGAGGTTTATAGCACCACCCTTAAGTTCACTGCCGTGTAGGCAGCTTAGAAAAATCTGCAAGAAATCTTGCAAATGGGTAATAGGTTCACTGCCGTGTAGGCAGCTTAGAAAAACAGAACCGATAAAAATCTGTTTCCAGTCAAGTTCACTGCCGTGTAGGCAGCTTAGAAATTTAAGCATCTCTTGCTCACACTTATATACTAGTTCACTGCCGTGTAGGCAGCTTAGAAATCTCGCAGACTCTCGGGAGGTGGTTTTTTCTTGTTCACTGCCGTGTAGGCAGCTTAGAAACAACAAGCCCCAGTCATATCCCATACACGCGATTCTTCTACCGTATAGATCCCTAATATTTTTTCGGCGGACTTTAGCAATTCGGCGGAATTAGGGGTGTTAATTCGGCGGGAATCTGGGGGAACGTCTACTTTTTTCGGCGGAAAAATAAGGATTGTTCTATTTTTTCGGCGGAAAATGGGAAGGATTCAAGAACCAGAGGTTGAATAGGGCAACAGGAGCACTAGTGGTGGTATGACGTAAACGACGAGAACAACCCACAGGGGTAAAACAACCCAAACGACGAGAACAACCCAAACGGCGGACACAACCCAAACGGCGGACACAACCCAGACGGCAGAGACAACCTACACAGATTGGCATACAGTTTTGAACAACCAGTACACTTTTTAGCAAAAGGGGGACAACAGGGGGTCTGTTTGGTAGCCATTTGTGCTGGGTATGAATTTAATTGGAATTGGTGGGTTTGGGCAGGGCGACTTTGGAGACGTCCTGCCCTTTCTTTTAGTGTTTCTTAGAATTTTTCTCGTAGTAGGTGGCAGTTTCTACGCACCAGTTGGGATCAATTCTGCGGTTTTGGCGCACTGAGGTGACTGCGGCGTCAAAACTCTTGAAGGTCAACTCTATACCAAGATTGTCCTGCTTGTAGTTGGAAGCATGAAGTGGGTCAATGCCCATGTCCTCAGCGATATCAAGGGCATTGATGTTGGCCCCCAGGAAAAGGAAGTCCCAGCCGTGCTTTTCTGTCTCTTTTTTAATCAGCTCTTTGATCTGGCCATAGCTATAGCGATGGCTGGCATTTTCAAGGCCGTCTGTGGTTATGACAAAGAGAGTTTTCTCCGGGACATCTTCGTTTCTGGCATACTTATGGATGTTGCCAATATGATGGATGGCATCCCCTACTGCATCTAAAAGAGCGGTACAACCACTGGGGTAATACTGCCTGGCAGTAAGTTGTTCCACTTGCTTCAGAGGGACTCTGTCATAGACTACTTCACTGTTATTGTTAAAAAGAACAAGGGATACAAGGGCTTCTCCTTCTAGTTCTTTTTGCTTTTTAATAAGTGAATTGAAGCCTCCAATGGTATCTGCTTCAAAGCCACTCATGGAGCCGCTTTTGTCTAGGATAAAAACAATTTCCGTTAAATCTTTCTTCATGTATTCTCCTCCAATCTGCGTGCTTACGCAGTGCATGGTTAGAGAATAGTGAGAAATTTAGGGTATTTGGTCGCTTTCAGGGCGACTTTTTACGCAGATACTTTTAGCCGCCAATTAGCTGCTGGTCAAAGGCAAACAAGGTCTCGTTAATTTCAAAGATGTTGTAGTTATGGTTTTGCAGGTAGTATTGGACAATGATATCGGCTTTATTGGAGCGAGAAAGGGCAAAGCCGGCTTTCTGGAGCATTTCAGAGGTCTCTTCAAGAGAGAGCTGAAGGGCGATAGCAAAGGCAAGGACGGTGGCCTTTTTGGGATGGTAATAACGGTTTGACTGGATTTTAGAGAAGAGTTTTTTGTCTATGTTGGCTCTTTTATAGCACTCTACGGCCGTCATGCCGCGCTCGTGGATTTTTCGCAGCAGCATATCTGAAAAGCTTTCGTCAAGGTGAGAGAGAAGCTCATTTAAGTTCTGTGTGCTCTTCTTAGGCGAGCGCTCTGGCTCATTGTAGATATTAAGCAGAGCCTCTTGAACTTCAGGGCCTTCATCCACAGTAGGCGCCAGCAGTACAGATAGCGCTTTGCGCTCATCTTTCATGTTTTCTGCGAAGTTATCGTCAATGTAAGCGGTAACGGCGTCAAATCTTTGTGTGGAGATTCTATAGGATGTTTTGTCAAAGACAACAAGATAGACAGTTAACTCATTATTCAAAATAAAGTTAGATATTTCACTTGTGGCCACGCTGAGGGCTAAATCCTTAGGAAAGAGATTTTTTCCTGTTGCTATCAGTGGAAAAGCTATGGAGTCAAGTTCCATCTCTTGAGCTTTTTTTAGTGCATTTGTATAGCAGGAAGCTAATATTTCTCCTTCTTTATGTTGTCCGTCTTTCCAAAGGGGTCCCACTGTATGAAAAATGTATTTACAGGGAAGGTTATAACCCTCTGTGACTTTGATTTGAGCTTCAGCACAGGGACTTAAGGCTTTACAGGCTGCTTCTAGGGCTGAGCCAGCCTTTTGTCTTATAGCAAGATCAAGACCTCCTTTAGCAAGGAGTTCTTTGTTGGAGGGATTAACTATTGCATCTACTTTTAGTTCTGTGATATCGGCTCTGATTATTTTAAACGGCATAAAATCCTCTTTTTTGCATTATAGCACATACAGAGGTATCGGGTTGGAAGAGTTGGCGTTAGAGAAGATCTGTAGGGTCTACGTCAATCTCCAGGATGGTGGAGGTGGGGATTTTGACCAGGGAGAGGGCCTGGTCCAGGGAGCGTAGCATGTCTGCAGGGTGGGTGCTCTTGAGGAGGACCTGGAAGCGGTAGTTGGCGCGGATTTTCTCAATGGGACATTCGTTGGCACCGTAGATTTGGGTGTTTTTGGCAACCTGACGCAGGGTGTCGGCCAGGGAGGAGGCAAAATCTCTGGCAAGGTTGGGCTTTGGGGAGCGGATGACCAGGTTAATCATGCGGGAAAAAGGAGGAAAGCCCAGGTCTTTTCTCAGGGAAAGTTCCTTATCAAAGAACTGCTCCACTTTGCCTTGAGAGGCCATGACAATGGCAGGATTATCCTTGATGCGAGTTTGGACCACTACACGACCAGAGGTGTCTGCTCTGCCTGAGCGGCCTGCAACCTGAACCAGGAGGTCAAAGGTGCGCTCCTCTGCTCTAAAGTCCGGGATAAGAAGACCACTGTCTGCAAGGACAATGCCAACCAGCTGAACGTTGGGGAAGTTTAGACCTTTGGCTACCATTTGGGTGCCAATGAGAATGTTTATCTCCCCTTTTCTGAATTCATCTAAGGTTTTTTGAATGATTTTACGGTCTTTGGCAACGGTGTCCGTATCTAGGCGGGCGGCCTTGTATTGGGGGAAAAGACGGCTGATTTCCTGCTCCACCTGCTCTGTGCCAAAACCAGAGTACATCACATCTAAAGAGCCGCAGTCCGGGCAGACTCTGATGGGCTTTTGAGTGTAGCCACAGTAGTGACACTGGAGATTTCCAAGACGTCTGTGATAGGTCAAGGCTACATCACAGTGGGGACATTTTAACTCAAAACCACAGCTGCGGCAGTGAAAATAGTAGCTGTAGCCACGGCGGTTGAGAAAGAGAATAACCTGCTTTCCGCTGGCAAGGGTGCGTGTCATTTCTGCCTGAAGGACCTTGCCAAAGATGCCTTCTTCCTTGGACATGTCAGCAATTTCCACCTTTGGGATAGAACCGCCGCCTACCCGTTGAGTGAGGTTGATTCTAGTCATCTTTGCCGGGTCTTTCATAAGATACCAGGCCTCCAGGCTTGGGGTGGCACTGCCCATGAGAAGCTTTCCGTGGCAGTCTCCAATGCGTTTTTGAGCCACTTGACGAGCATGATAGCGAGGGTCATTGCCGCTTTTGTAAGAGTTTTCATGCTCCTCGTCTATGATAATGAGTTTGAGATTTTCAAACGGAGCAAAGACAGCACTTCTTGCGCCAATTACAAGGGACACCTCTCCCCTTTTGATTTTGCGCCACTGGGCTATGCGCTGGGAGTCAGTAAGACCAGAGTGAAGAATGGCAACGTTATTCTTGAAGCGGTTCATCACCTGAATTGCCAATTGATGGGTAAGAGTAATTTCAGGCACCAGATAAATGACCTGACCGCCCTGGGCTATGACCTGCTCAGCACATCTTAAGAACACTTCTGTCTTGCCGGAGCCAGTGATGCCAAAGAGGTAATAGAGACTGTTTGTGCCTTCCATAACCGTCTTGATGGCAGCCTGCTGCTCCTCTGTAAGCTGAACATCTGGTTTAAGCACTGGCTCACCAAAATCAAGGGCACCATAGATGGAATCTCTCTTGCCTCCTGGAATCATTACATCCAGGATTTCACCCCGGCTAGAGAAGTAAAACTTCTCCATCCAAAGGGCAAGTTCATACTCCTGTTTTCCAAACAGAGGTTCTTTATCAATAGCCTTAAGTATGGATTTTATCTCAAAATTGCACTCAGGTTGCTGTTCTAGGACATCAATTACATAAGCCTGCATCTTCCTATTTCTAAAGGGCACCTGAACTCTAATGCCTGGCAGGACGTTTAGAGCCTCGTCGTCAAAAGAGTACAAAAAGTCCTGCTTAAGAGGAACTGGAACTAGAACCTTAGCGTACTTTATCATTTAGCCCCCGGAGCCATAAGGCCCAAGTAGCGGGCAAGTTTCTGTAAATCTTCCCACACGGGGCGCTTAAGAGTAAGGTCTCTTAGAACGGCTGCAGGGTGATAGGTACAGAGCATTGGAATGCCGTCATAGAAGAAGAATTTACCACGAAGGTTGCCAATTGGAGCGTCTGCCTTACCTGTCATTAAAGAAGAAGCAGGACGCCCAAGACACAGGATAGCCTGAGGCTGAAGGAGGGCAATCTGCTGCTTCAAGAAAGCAAGACAGGCACTCTTTTCTTCAGGAAGAGGGTCTCTGTTCTGGGGAGGTCTACACTTAACAATGTTGGTGATATAGACATTGGAGTTTCTATCAAGACCAATAGCCTTAAGCCACTTGTCCAAGAACTCGCCGGCTCTACCCACAAATGGACGACCAGTATTATCCTCTGTCTCGCCAGGACCCTCACCAATTACCAGAACCACAGGACGGTCAGAGCAACCCTCACCAAAGACCACGTTTTTACGGGTCTCGCAGAGTTGACAGCGTTTACAGGAAAGGCACTCCGTGATAAGAGCAGAAAGCGACATGTGAAAACGTTCATCCTTTTCCGGCTCTGCAAAGACAGAAGGCTTCTTTGGAAGAGGAGGATCTGGGATTAACTTCTTTGAGACATCAGAAAAGTTCTCATAGGCAGGCTCTGGGCAAGTGTAGCAACCCTTTAAAACATTTTCATACTGGTTTATCAGTCCTTCAGTCAGAGAGAGGGCACCTTCCAGGGCTTTTCTTTTAGAGGCAACTTCAGCTACCTGTTTTTCATATTGTTCATCCATTGCCATACTTTTCCTCAAACCACCTGTATTCTTCAGGGTCATAGCTTACTCGCCACAGATACAATCCGTCTGAATCCGCCGTCTTCTTTGCCAGGCTTCTATCACAGGCAGCAAAAGCAGCGGCAAAATCCTCAGTAGAATAATTGTCAAGGCCCATGTAAATCATAGAGCCCACAAGGGACCTTACCATGTGATACAAAAAGGCGTTTCCGCAAATCTTGTAGCACAAAACCTCTTGACCGTACATAGAAGAAGTCCAGTAAAAAACAGACTCATAGATATCCCGCACCTTGCTGGGACAGTCATCCCTTGCAGAGGCAAAGGTAGTAAAATCATGGGTGCCAATCAACTGACTGGCATAAGAATTTAAAAGTTCAATTGAAGGCAGGCTTTTAAAGCGGGCAATCAGCCCATCCGTGAAGGGATCTCGGGCAAGACCTTCAACGGCAAAGTATCGGTATTCTCTGGCCATGGCACTGTAGCGTGCATGAAAATCTGGACCGCAGTCCCAGCTTCTTACAATTCTTACGCTACGAGGCAAAAGAGCGTTTACTGCAAAAGTAAAGGCTTTGGCAGGGATGGTATTAGTGTTAAATTCTACATGGGCAACCTGCCCTTTTGCATGCACTCCGCTGTCAGTTCTGCCGCTTCCGCAAACTTCAACAGTTTCATCTTTTAAAAAGCAAACGATAGCCTGTTTTAGCGTTTCTTGCACAGAAATGCCATTATTCTGCGTTTGCCAGCCATTAAAAGCCCTTCCGTCATAGGCAACTTCCAGAGCCACGCGGCGCCGGCCTTCAGGGGCAGAGAACTCTGTTGGGCGCTTCCAGTCACTTCTTGCCATACCTTTACTCTGGCTCCTTTTCCAGTACCACCATGGCTATTGCAAGTGGGCTCTCATGGGTAATGGAAAGATGAATTGCCTCGTGCGGAGCGTTGTCTAAAGTTACGCCGCTAAGGCCTACGGAAGGTCTGCCATTTGAGTCTTTTTCAACATAGATATCGCGTGGAACCACCGTCTCGCAAAAGCCCGTTCCACGAGCCTTTGCATAGGCTTCTTTTACGGCAAAGCGGGAGGCTAAGAACTGTGCTTTAATATCCTCATGAGCATTTTCTAAAAGAGCGTATTGCTCAAGCTCTTTTTCGTTGTAGACCTTTTCAAGAAAATGCTGACCAAGTTTCTTTACACGCTCAAGAGCTACTGCATCTATTCCTATTCCGCTTACCACAAAGACCTCCTGCTTTACTACTTCAAAGAGAAGTAAACCTTAATCTGAGAAGGGTTAGTGGAGACGGAAAGAGAGGAGAAATCCAAGATTTCCTCCTGATCTCCCATTGTTACCACTACAGGGGCTATGGAGACGCCTTCCTGCGACACCTTGGAAAAATCTACCGTTATGGTCACCTTTGCCGGGTCAATCATGTACACCTGATTTTCTTTTCCCCTAATCTCCAATTCCACGGAATCTGGGACAATACTGTCAGCCTTGTAGTTTTCTGGCAACACCACGTTCAAAGGAAGGGTGACGGTTCTAGTTTCCTGCAGAACCTGACCAAGGAAGAAGTACATAAAAACTGCAAGAAGAAAACAAAGCAGTTTGATTTGCCAGTTATAAAAAATTCTTTGAAAGGATTTATTACGCCTCATTCTTGTTATCCTCCACAGCTACAGACTGAACATCAAGGTAGTTAAAGAGTGCTATGAGCATGCTTTTGATTTCATCGTGAGTAAGGTCATAGTAAAGGTTTCCGTTACAAGCCAGTGAGATGGCTCCGGTTTCTTCTGAAACAACAATGACGGCTGCATCCGATTCTTCTGCCATTCCCAGTGCGGCTCTGTGTCTTGTACCAAAAGACGCACGGATATCGGTCTGTACAGACAGGGGCAGGTAGCAGCCAGCTGCGACAATTTTGGAGCCCTGGATGATCATGGCGCCGTCATGCAGCGGAGTATCGTGGTCAAAGACGGTGACAATCAGGGCGCTGGAGATATCGGCGTTCATTCTGGTGCCGCTGTCTATGATGTTTTTGAGAGCCAGCTTGCGGGGGAAGACTATCAGGGCTCCCCTCTTGGCTTGGACGAGGCGCTGGCAGGCGTTGAGAATCATGTCCAGCTGCTCAGAGGAGGTTTGTACGCCACCAATTCTGAAGAAGCGAGCTCGCCGGCTGACGCCCGGGGTGAAGGTTCTTCTGAGTTCTGGCTGGTAGAGCACACACAAAAAAACTGCCGCTGGCACTGCCATTATCCGCATCAGATCTTCAATGACGTCAAAATTTAATAGACCGCACAAAACGTAGATGAAAAGGTAAATCAAGATTGACCTGATAAAGCTCGTGGCTCGGTTTTGCGCAAGAGAAACATACATTGTGTAGAAGAAAGCCGTCATCAAAAAGATTTGAATTACGGCTCTTATTATTTCTAAGGGAGTTGTAGGTACCATCCTTATTCCTCCGTCCAGTTCAAAGTTCTTTCAACTGCCTTGTCCCAGAATTTGACTTTTGCCTCTCTGTCCTGCTGAGACATTGTAGGCTCCCATCTCTTTTCTTCCTTCCATTGACTGGCAAGTTCATCCAGGTTCTGATAAATTCCCACAGAAAGCCCTGCTGCGTAGGCGGCTCCCAGGGCAGTGGTTTCTATGACCGCCGGTCTTATGACAGGAATTCCCAGAATATCTGATTGGAATTTCATCAAAGGTCTGCTGTTGGTAAGTCCGCCGTCCACCTTCAGTTCGCGGATCTTAATGTGGCTGTCCGCCTCAATGGCTTTGAAGATATCGTTAGCTTGAAAGGCAGTGGATTCCAAGGCTGCTCTGCAAATGTGGTTTCTGTCACTGTAGCCGGTAAGTCCTGCTATCACGCCGCGGGCATCACTTCTCCAGTACGGGGCAAAAAGTCCAGCAAAAGCGGGAACAATGTAAACGCCACCGCAGTCCTCCACCTTCTCAGCAAAGGCATCCAGCTCCTGGGCACTACTGACCATTTTAAGATTATCTCTAATCCACTGTACCAGAGAACCAGCAACAGCAATTGAACCTTCAAGGGCGTATACTGGCTCTTCTCCCTCTTTTTTATAGGCAACTGTTGAAACTAGGCCATTGTTTGAATAGCAGAGGTTCTTTCCTGTGTTGACCAGCAGGAAGCAGCCGGTACCGTAGGTGCACTTTCCAAGCCCCTGAGAAAAGCAGGCCTGACCAAACAAAGCCGCCTGCTGATCTCCCAGAATTCCGCAGACAGGAACCTGTCCCTGGAAAGGTCCGTTGTCAGTGGTAAGTCCATAGATTTTTCCAGTAGATGAAACAATCTCAGGAAGTGCCTTCTTTGGAATGTTAAACACTGCAAGAAGTTCATCATCCCACTGCAGGGTCTTTATGTTCATTAGCATATAACGGGAGGCGTTGGTCACATCCGTGATAAAGCAGCGTCTTCCGGTAAGGTTCCAGGTAAGCCAGGTATCAATGGTGCCAAATACAGCATCCCCTTTTTGAGCAGCCTCTCTCAAACCTTTCACGTTCTCCAAAAGCCAGGCAATCTTGGACGCAGCAAAATAAGGCGAGAACAAAAGCCCACACTTTTTCTTCAGCCAGTTTTCGTCACATTTTACCTTGAGCTGATTGATTAAATCCGCCCCTCTGAGGTCTTGCCAAACAATAGCATTATACCAAACCTTACCCGTCTTTGGATTCCAGGCAATTACAGTCTCACGCTGATTGGTAATGCCAATGCCAGCCACATCCGCCGCCGTGGCATCTGCCATTCTCAAAGTCTTCACTATGGTCTCTGTGGTGTTATCCCAAATCTCATACGGGTCATGTTCCACCCAACCTGGCTTGGGGAAAATCTGCTTGTGCTCTATCTGATGCGATGCACAAATCTTTCCACTTTCATCAAAGAGAATAAATCTGGTACTTGTGGTACCCTGGTCAATAGCTCCTAAATACTTCAAGATGGCCTCCAATTTCTCCCATTATATATCAAATAGGGTGTGAAGTCATTACCATATTGGAGGCTATATTGGCAGTTGCACCGTCTGGTCAAACTCCACTTTTGGCTTCTGACCTTGTAGCGCCTCTTTTCCGCAAACGGTCACCTGTACCAGCTGGGTCTCGCTACGGGCAAGAATCTTACGCGCCAAGGCTTCAAAATCCGTCTTTGTCAGCGTCCTAAGGATCTTTTTCCGCTCAAGATGCTGCTTCCAGTTTGAACCTCTCTGTTTTAGTTGGAACCACATATAAGAGTAGGACATTGGGGCTTGCGGCCTTACCTGTCTACAAAGAGCAAGCACAATACTCTGCTTTACAGCATCCTCATCTATTTCACTTTCCAGCGCCTTCAAGAAAGCCTCAAACGTCTTCTTTATGCACGGGTCTCTATAGCTGGTAAAAGACAGCATTTTTCCCTGCTCATCATAATTACAGGACACCGCGTAGGCCCCATTTGCCCCACGTACCGTCTGCCACAAATAGCCATTAGTCAAGAGATCTCCAAGCTGTTGCCCTGCAACCTTTTCCCGCTCCGTAAGCTCATCCAGCCCGATATTTAAAGCATTGAAAGCAGGACCGCTTGAAACCTCAAAGAGCCGGCTCATTTTTACCTCTTCAGCAGGATTTTTCTGGTGCTTTCTATAATAGTCAGCAATCCTAACAAACTTTCCTTCAGGATATTTATTTATATGTTCCAAAAGCAGTTGTAAACACTCCTGCGTTGGCTTTTCGCAGGTCAAATGGGCCATTAGAGCCTTTTGAGTAAACAGCTTTTTGTACAACTTAGTAAGCTGTCCTATCAAAGCCTTCAAAGCCTTTGGAGACGCTTCAACCTGCTTCTTAAGCCTGTCCACATAAAACCAGCGCTGAATGCCCATGGTGCACTCGCTCTCCCAGTCCACTGCCGATATCTCACTTGCCGCGCTCAGGGCTGCAAACGAGTTAGCACTATAGGAAAAACCATTCTTGTAGTCAGAGAGAATATCTGTAAGAACAGCCTTGACTCTCACAGGGTCTGAAAGCTCTGCCTTAAAGAGAATTTGCTCAATCAAAGCCAGCACCTTAGGCATATCCCTTCGCAAAAATCTAGTGCTCAGAAACACTCCACTCTGAGGCTTGTAGGTCATTGCATTTCTGCCGTTGAGAGGGTTGATAACAAAACTTCCAGTGTAAAGTCTAGTTTGATTTTCAAACTCAGAATACTCATACTCAGAAGTTCCGCACATATTAAGAAGCCTGGTCAGAATTGGTAGCAGTTTATGCTCTTCTTCGTTCAAATCCCTAGCATCAAAGTACATTCGCAGGTAAACAATTGAACGGGTAAAAAGAGGTAACACATACACCTTAGCCCCCTTTTTAGTGTGATGAACTTCATGCCTTGCAGCGGGGATGCTAGGAGGAACATCCTCTAGGGTGATGTGTCCAATGGTAGCAAGAGCCTCTGGGGTATCCGGCGTATTTACAAAAGCCTCAAAGTCCTCCTTCTCCTTCTTGCCCTGTCGTGGCATTTTGCTCAAGTTAAGTTCCTCTTTTGCCCTGGCGTCCTCATAGAAATTAGGATCATAAACCACGCTGATTAACGCTCTTTTAGGATTATCCAATAGATTCTTCTGAATCCAGTCTTCAAGGTAATGACCACTTTCAAGATTCTCTTTGAGTTTTTCAAGCCGCTTAGCATCTCTTATGCCGTCCTCAGGTTTTAGCCCTCTGTGCCAGTAGCGGTCCGCCTTAATACAGGTAGAGAGTCCATAAGGAATAGAGCCTTCTGGAATTTCCTGCAGTTTGAATTCCATGCGCTTTAAGACAGCAGCCACATTATCCTTTGGAATTCCTTCTTTTACAAACTTAGACAAAGTATTCAGCAGGAAGGCTTCAATTTCCTTTTCCTTGCCAGGTTTTGCACCAACAAAGCCAACGGTGAAGGTAAGAATTGGACTGTCTGGATTCATTCCACTCATTGAATTCAAGTCTTCACCTAAATCCGATTCCGCTATTGCCCTGTACAAGGGAGCCGCGGTATTTCCCAAAAGCACATCCACAAGGAAAGAAAGCAGCAGTACTTCATTGGAATCACAGGGATTTGTCAGCCAGCTGAGCACAACGCTGGAGGCTTCCATGGAGGGACAACCAACCACTTTTCTTGTAGTTTTCAATTGTTCCTTAAGATAGTTTTCCGGTCTAGGAATAATTTTTTCGCCCTTTGTGGCATTTTTGAGATATTTTTCTTCTAACTTGTCCAAATACTCTTTGGTATCTAAATCTCCAAACAGAAACATTCTGCAATTGGAAGGGCTATACCATTTTTTGTATCTGTCCAGATATTCCTCATAGCTGAGAGTAATAATCTCCTGGGGGTCTCCACCAGCGTCATATTGACCTGGAGTAGCTTCAAACAGCACTTGGTTTATTGCCTGCTGTAACAGAGAATCCTCATTATTCCTTGTGCCACTCATTTCATTGTAGACCACACCGTCCGGCTTACCGTCAAACAACCTAATGCCTTCCTGCAAGAAGGAGTTCTTTCTCAAAAGGGGGGCAAATACAGCATCTGAATACAAATCAAAGATGATGTCAAAGTCCTTCTTTATAGGAGAAGAAAACGGATACATGGTCTTATCTGGAAAGGTCATTGCATTCAAATAGGTATTAGGACTTGATTGAACCACTTGATTAAACGGATCCTTTACAGGAAAACGTTTAGACCCACAGAGCACCGTATGCTCCAAGATGTGAGCCACCCCGGTATTATCCTCAGACGGGGTAGAGAACGTAAAACAGCAGGTTCTCTCGGAATCCTTATTCTTAATATGAAAGATCTCCATGCCAGTCTCCCGGTGGACATAGAACAAGCCTTCTCCGTTGTACTCCTCAAGTGGAGTTTTTCGTATTAAATCAAACATAGACTGCCTTTAATAATGAATGAATCACATCAGCCAATTTTAAATAGGCCTGCGAAATAGCTTCTTGTTGCGTATCTGCAGTACCAGTGGCATAGATTATATCGCTCTCGTAGAACGTCTGAATCCCCTTTGAGAGGTCTGTACTGTACAAGGCTGCGGTGCCCTGAACGGTAACAAAATAGCCATTTGAAGACTCAATGGTATTGGTCTGCCCAAATCTGCAAACCAAAAGACAATCACCTTGTCCCCCGGTTTGAACATAGTCATAAAGCACATCTGCTTCCTGGTCAGAAAGCGCATAGTAAGCCTTAGCCTCGGCGCCATCAGAGGTCAGGCAAAACACCACGTAATCAGCAGTATCCTTATTACCCGTCACATAGCCGTTGGCATCATGCTCCAGAATAGCAACGGCAATAGAGCCCAAAGTATATTTGCGATCATAAACAAAACTTACCGCCTTGGACTCCACCAGTGTACGTAGCTGTTGTGCCGTCTTCACATCTGTGCTGGCTTCCAGCGCTTGTAATTCGTCATCAAAATCCAGGCTAAAATGCACCTCGCCTTTTCTCACCATGGTGAAATTCAGCGGATTAAACTGCACATTGCCCGCGTCATCCGACGAATACATGAACGAGTCACTATATCTCTGTCCAGTGACATCTACCGCCTCATAGGTAGCCTTAACCTCCGCCGCCTTCACCTGGGATTTCACCAATACCGATTTTCTTGTCACCTGTACCGTGCAGGTGGCTGCATCTGGATTCTGTGCCACCAGAGTAATGGAGATAGAATCAAGAACTTTCTTAACCTCTTCACAGATTATGCTGTAGGAATATTCTTCTTTAATATAATCCTGCCCATAGGACAACGCCATGGACTGCAGATAACAGGAAAGCCCTTTTGTGTCCTGTCCTGCTTTAATATACTCGTCCCCTTTTAGAATGAGACTTTCCACCTGCTCTGCTGTCTCGCTTCTTCTGATGGTCTCTTCTGAACTGGCTTTCCTTAAAAGGCTTGCATCAGCAACAACTCTGACATAAACCACCGTCTCTCCTTCCTGGTAGTCAGAAGTGGTATCGTTCACAAACAGATTAAACTCCGTGATGGTTCCAAGTACGCTCAGCTCTCGGTACTGCTCCGTTCCAAGTTCTACGCCAAGGTAGGAAGAAAGTTGATTAAGAATATCGGTGTAAGCCAGAAGTTCCGCCTGTCTTTCACTAGAAGCCTTGCCCTGCCCCACAAAACCCACCTTGGAGGAACCTGCTCCAAACTGGGCATTGTAAACCCAAAAAGGAAGCCCGGAGACACTGGAGCGAACCCACGCTTTAACGGTGGAACACCCCGTAAGACAGACAAGAATTAAGAAAATAATTGTGAAGGTCGTCAGAAGTTTCGCTACCTTTCTCATAGGCTCACACCCACCCCCAAAAAGGTAGAAGAATACTTGAGGTTGTTGGGACTTTCTATACAGGAAAAACCAATTTCCCATCTAAAAGAGCCAACAAAATGCCTGTAAGAAAGACCATAATTACTTACAAACGAAACCTTATTTTTTATTAGAATTCCTGCAGTAACCCAGCCAGTAATTCCCCCTTCTTCAATTAGGGTAAAACCGGTATCCCAAAGTTTGGAGAGCGGCACATCAGACTCAAAACCTGCTGTAATATACCCTCCATCAAAGGTCTTAGTTCTGAAGGAATAAGCAACACCAGTTAGCACCAGCGGCTTAAGTGGATAAAGGACAGTGGAGATAGACCAGCCTAGGCTTGTCTGATTTAAAGACGCTCTTAAAAACAGCAGATTCTGAGGTCCTGCATAGGAAAGTTTACTTCCTACTTCAATTGGCGAATGAGTGCTTATTTTGTCAAAGACCACAACTTTTTCAGTGCTACTGTTAACAATTAGGACATTGTTTGCCTCATCCTTAAAGACCCTGCCCACCTTTGGAAGTTCTGAAAAATCCACAGAAGAAACACTGTTCCCATAGACAAAACCAACGCTTGCGCTGTAGGCAAGAGCTACTACTGAGACTAGGATTAAGACTAAAACTGCCAGCCTTCTTCCAATGTTTCTCATTTCTCTTAGTTAGCCTTTGCCCACTGCTTGATGATTTCAACAATCAATAGAGCGCTGTCGTTCATGGCATCCAGGGCAGCCCACTCAAAACGGCTATGGAAGTTGTGTCCGCCGGTATAGAGGTTTGGACAAGGAATGCCCTTCATTTCTGCAATGCGGGAACCGTCCGTACCGCCTCTGATAATAGCAGTAGTCAAGGGCTGTCCAAGAGCCTTTCCTGCTTCAAAGATCATATCTACCGCCTTAGGATTTTTCTTTGCAGCCTCGCCCATGTTAAGGTAGCTGATCTTGGCATCCACCGTGACCTTTCCTCCGTTGTACAGCAGTTCAATGGTTTTTCCAAGGTTCTTCAGTACTTCAATTCTTCTGAGTAACTGATCATAATCAAAATCTCTGAGGTAAACAGTAACATCCATGTCTGTTGCATTGCCGCTGGCACTCTGAGCACAGTAGTAACCGTAGCGGGCATCTGTAGCCTCCGGGCTTTCTGCCTGAGGAATTGCATTGATGAAGGCGGCTGCCATAGTCAGTGCATTGACCATTCTGCCGCGAGCCGAACCAAGGTGATAGGAAACGCCAGAAAAATGAACTTTAACGGTAGCAGCGTTGAAGCATTCCAGTTCCACTTCATATCTTGTTCCGCCGTCTATTGTGTAAAGAGCCTGTGCCTGGAGGCGTTTTGCATCAAAGAAGTCCATACCACAACCAGTTTCTTCATCTGGTGAGAACAGCACTTCAACTGGACCATGTTTAATATCGGGATGCTGAACAAGATAGGTGATGGCTGCCATGATTTCGCTGACTCCGCCCTTGTCGTCGCAACCTAGAAGAGTGTCGCCGCTGGAGGTGAAGATGGTGGAGCCCACATAGCCGTTGAGCTCAGGATTGTCGGCTACCTTAATCTGGTAGTCTGCGTTGAGGATAATGTCCTTGCCATTGTAGTTTTCAATGACGCGAGGTTTGACGTGGTTACCTTCTACGTCGTCTGCAGTGTCCACGTGAGAGCAGAAGGCAATTGTGGGAAGTCCTTCCTGGGTAGCGTCAATGCGGGCAAGAAGATAGCCGTACTGGTCCAGTTCCACATCCTTAATTCCCAAGGCCTTGAGTTCCGCTTGTAGCATACGAAGCAAATCCCACTGACCCGGTGTGGAGGGGTGCTGCTTGTCTGCAATTGACTCGTCGCTCATTGTATCAACTTGAACATATCGTAAAAATCTTTCCTGAATATCGTTTTTGAACATAGTTTGCTCCTTAGCTGCGATTATATGAGATTTTGGATTTATTAGAAATCTTTTTTGAAGTATATTCTTTCTCG
>CAVISO010000018.1:15761-24073 GCA_963645435.1 Sphaerochaetaceae bacterium
ATCTTTTCGCATACCTAAAAAAATATAAGAAAGAAAGCATCCTCGCGCCCCTGTTTAAGCTGCTGGAGGCGCTGTTTGACCTTCTGGTGCCAATTGTCGTGGCGCGTATGATAAACACCAGCGTGCTTGAAGACCGCACCCAGATTTTCCTTTACTTTGGGCTGCTTCTGCTCATGGCTATTGTGGGGCTTTCCTGCAGCGTGGTAGCGCAGTTTTTTTCTGCCAAAGCAAGTACTTACATTGCAGGAGATCTCAGGCAGGAGCTATTTGACCACATCCAGAAATTTTCCTACACCAATTTGGATAAACTTGGAACCGATACCCTTATCACCCGCCTCACGGCAGATATAAACCAGGTTCAAACCGGTGTTAACATGGGTCTCAGGCTCCTTTTAAGAAGCCCGTTCATTGTTTTTGGTGCCATGGTGATGGCCTTCACCATTGATGTTCGCTGTGCCATCATCTTTGCCATAGCAATTCCTATTCTTCTTGCAGTGACCCTCTTTATCATGAAGGTCAGCATTCCTCTATTTGGCAAGGCACAAAGCAGGCTTGACCGTGTCACAGAGCAGACCCGTGAGAATCTCACCGGCGTCAGAGTCATCAGAGCCTTCTGCAGGGAAGAACAAAGTGTAAAAGATTTTGACCAAAGCAATAATGCCTTAACTCGCCTTAACTTATTTGTAGGTCGCATTTCTGCAATGCTCAATCCGCTGACCTACGTACTCATAAATATTGCCACCATAATTTTAATCAGACAGGCTGCAATTCAAGTTAACCTTGGTGCTCTAAAGCAGGGAGACGTGGTTGCTCTTTATAACTACATGCTTCAGATTGTTGTAGAGCTTATCAAACTGGCATCTCTGACCATTACACTAAACAAGGCGCTTGCCTGTTCTAAGCGAGTTTTCTCAGTCTTGGAAGTAAAGCCAGACATGGAGTATAAGGAGATTGCTGGTTCAGAGGCTGTTGGTTCAGAGACTAGTTCAGAGATTGCGCCAGCCGTGGAATTTAAAAACGTGACTTTCACCTATTCTGGCGCTGGCGCCCCCAGCCTAAAAGACCTTTCTTTCTCAGTGGAAAAAGGACAGACCGTGGGCATTATTGGTGGAACCGGAAGTGGAAAATCAACTTTGGTAAACCTAATCCCAAGATTTTATGAAGCCAGCTGTGGCAGCGTTTTTGTAAATGGCACTGACGTAAAAGAACTACCAAAGAAAGAACTTTGTGACTTGGTTGGCGTGGTTCCCCAAAAGGCAGTGCTCTTTCAAGGCACCATCAGAGACAACCTGAAATGGGGCAATGAAAACGCAACGGAGGAAGAACTTTGGCAGGCTCTAACACTTGCTCAGGCAAAGGAAATTGTAGAAAAGAAAGCAGGTCAGTTAGATTTTGAGTTGGAACAGGGCGGAAGGAACCTCTCTGGAGGGCAAAAACAGCGGCTTACCATTGCAAGAGCCCTTGTGAAAAACCCAAGCCTTCTAATTTTGGATGATTCCTCCAGCGCCCTGGACTTTGCAACTGACGCCGCCTTAAGAAAAGCCCTTAGTGGACTTAAAGATACAACAGTTTTCCTGGTTTCCCAGCGAATTGCCTGTGTAAGGCAGGCTAAGTTGATATTAGTGCTGAACAACGGACAGTTAGCAGGAATTGGAACTCATGACGCTCTTATGAAGGACTGCAAAGTATACCAAGAAATCTACTACTCCCAGTTCCCAGAAGAAAAGGAGGTGCAGGCATGAAAAACCGCAGTTCCCTCTTAAAACTTATTCCGTACATTACCAAGTACTGGCCGGCCTTACTCCTTAGCATCATTTTTGCAGCCGTCAGCGTACTTTTACAGCTCTATGCGCCAATTCTTTTTGGAGATGCAATTGATCAGTTACTAGGACAAGGCAACGTTCAGTTTAGCCCAATGTTTGCCTGCCTCAACCAGATTCTGCTGGTAATTGCCAGCGCAGCGCTTTGTACCTGGCTTATGAATTTGCTGAACAACCGTATCACTTTTAAGATTGTCCAGGATCTTCGTAGCAGGTCTATAAGAAAGCTCCAAAAGTTGCCACTTTCCTACCTGGATGCTCACAGTACCGGAGACCTTGTAAGTAGAATCATTGCAGACTCAGATGTCATCTCTGATGGCCTATTGTTGGGCTTTACCCAAATTTTTTCTGGGGTTATCACCATTATTGGGACATTGTTCTTCATGTTTTCCAAAAACGTGAAGGTCTCTCTGTTAGTGGTAATTCTCACCCCGTTAAGTTTTTTGGTAGCCCGTTTTATTTCCAGCCGCTCCTTCTCTATGTTCAAAAAACAAAGTGAACTGCGGGGCAAACAAACTGCCCTTATTGACGAGTTAATTGGAAATGAGAAAGTAGTCAAAGCTTTTGGCTATGAAGACAAAGCGTCTTCTCGTTTCAAAGCGGTAAATGAAGACCTAATTAATTACAGCAAGAAGGCAATCTTTTACAGCAGTCTGACAAACCCCTGTACCCGTTTTGTAAACAGCCTAGTTTATGCAGCAGTTGCCCTGGTAGGCGTCCTGCTCATACCAGGTGGCAGCCTTACTGTAGGAGGTCTTTCCGTTCTCTTGGCCTACGCCAACCAGTACATGAAGCCTTTTAATGACATAAGTTCCGTGGTAACAGAACTTCAAAACGCCCTTGCCTGTGCTTCACGAGTGTTCTCCCTACTGGAAGAAAAAGAAGAAGATCCCGCTCCTGAAGCAGAACTTCCAAACGCACAGGGAAATGTAGAAATTAAAGATGTAGCCTTCCGCTACGAGGAAGACCGTCCTCTTATAGAAGACTTTAATCTTACCGTTCAGCCCGGCATGAGAATAGCCATTGTTGGACCTACCGGCTGTGGAAAAACCACGTTAATCAACCTTTTGATGAGGTTCTATGAGGTAAGAACTGGTCAAATCAGTATAGATGGAACGCCCATCCCTGAAATTTCCCGCCATAGCCTGCGTCATAACTACGGCATGGTACTTCAGGAAACCTGGCTTCAACACGCCACCGTGCGAGAAAATATCGGATTTGGAAATCCAAATGCTACGGAGGAAGATATCATCAAGGCGGCAAAGGCCTCTCACTGTTGGGAGTTCATTCAGCAATTACCAAAAGGGCTGGATACGGTACTAACAGATGGAAGTCTAAGCCAGGGGCAGAAACAGCTGCTTTGTATTGCCAGGGTAATGTTGAAGATTCCACCAATGCTCATTTTGGACGAGGCTACGTCAAATATTGATACGTTGACGGAGCTACAGGTTCAACAGGCCTTTGACACCCTGATGGAGGGACGCACCAGCTTTGTTGTAGCCCACAGGCTTTCTACAATTCGTAATGCCTCCCTCATTTTAGTAATGAAAGACGGAAAAATAATTGAACAGGGCAATCACCAGGAACTGCTGGAAAAGGGCGGTTTCTACTGCACGCTCTACAACAGTCAGTTCCAGCAAAGTTAAGCCCATCTTGCTTCTTTGATTCTCACTGTTTCTATTAACCTCCTTGGCTCCGTTGGGGTCTTTAGGCTAGGCATAGCCTTGGCATCCAGGTTGTAGGTTTCCATCATGTTTCTCACTAGGCCGGTTACATTATAAATTGCGTACACACAAATAATTATTCCTGTAACAACTGGCCCCATACCCATGGCTTCTGCCATTGAAGTGACTGTGGTGGTCAGAGCAAAGTCGGCTTGAGGAATCTTGATGAGTTCCTTGAACCACTCTTCAAAGGTCATATCCTCTTCCAGCCCGTACTGGTAGTATTCATAAAGGGACATAATAGAAAGAGCAACAAGTCCAGCTCCAACTGAAATAGCGGCTGCAGCACTAATCTTGCCCCAGAATACCAGTTTGGGAACACAGGCATAGACAATTCCTGCAACCAAAAGCACAATGGCTCTGGTGACCAGCACCTTCAAATCTTTGAAGAAAGCCTCCTGCTGATCCAAAGGTAATCCCTTTGCATAGAAGTTGCCCTTCTCCGTAAGATTCTTCTCCAGTTCGTTTACCTGAGAATTGAGCCTATCATACTCTTCTTCCGATAAAACGCTTTGAGCTGTGGACATAACCGGGTCAGTATCTAGCGAGGCCTGAGAGATATCCACAGCATAACAGAAATCCAAATAATCCCTGCCTCCAGTCTCCTGCATGGTCAGTTCCACTATCTGAGCCCCCGTCATGGGACTTGTGCCCTTTCCGCCGTTATCAATAGACTCCCTTAAGTCCTCGTCAAGGCTATCCTTGATGCAATCCATCTGGGCATCAATGACCTTTGCCACGGCAGGCTTCATTTCTTCGTCGGAAATTCTTTCCTTAAAAGAAGGGCTGAAATTCATATTGCAGGCTACAATACATACCAGCAACAGAAGGCAAACTACCTGGTTAAAGATAAACCTTCCCAGGTGTTTGTCGTTGGAATAATTGTTATAAGAATTGTTGAAAAATTTGTAAGACATTAGACCTCCACAAAGAACCATCCAAAGGACAGTCTGAATCTAAACGTGCTGTAACAGGGAAACGTTCCCTTAATTTTTGAATACTCCTCAGAGAACGTCCCGGAAGGATCTCTAATACAAAGACTTGGTTCAATAAACAACCCGTATCCAAGATTAAAGGTCCAGCCAAGCAGCACCTCATTTAAATTAATCATGTTTTCCAAGGTTTCACTTCCATTGGAGAACCCTACACTAAAAAGAGATAACCCCATAAAAGGTCCCGTTTCCCAGGGATAGTAAGCCAGCATAACTCCAAGTTCCAAAAGATTCGCCTTGTCCTTTGAATTCTTGGAAGCCTCTGTATTCAAGGTAAAACCCAGTGGCAGGCGCAGCTGAAATCCGTCTGGCAGAGAACATCTAAAATCCCCGGTAATCTGAAAACTTTTTGGTGTAAAGATTGGATCCTGAGCTGTGGCAAAATCCAAAGCAAAACCCAGCTTACTGGTGCAAAATAATGCCCCAGTAAGCACAAATAACAATAAAAAACAAAGTAATACTCTCTTCATAGGCAATCATTGCTTATTCTTCAGCGGAGCGGATAATTCCGTACATACTGAGCTTTAGATTTTCCATGACCACAACAAAATATTCTGAAGTAAGAGCAAAAGAGGTTGCCTTAGAAGGAAGTTCTACAGCCCCAAGCTGGGATGCTTCATAAGCAGTAGCTTCAAAAGCAACCACTCGGTTTGCAGTATCCAGTACATAGAAGAAGTTAGAACCATCGGCTTCCAGGTCCGCTACGGCAAGGTTGAAGGTCTTGTACTTGGTATAAGCTCCGTTTCGTACAAATTTGTAGGTTGTAAGGCTACTACCGTTTGCCACCGCCACCAGCTGGCTGTTTACAAACCTAATGTGTCTTCCTGCTGCAGTATTTGCCTGTGAGGCAACGAGACTTATCAGGATTCCCTTACTGCCAACATTACCAGAAACGAAACTTGTAGAACTTGGGGCAACACTAACGCTATAATTTCCGTCAAGAGAAATATCAATATCTGATTCTGAATAATAGGAAGCCCCCAGCTTACTTACAATACCACTGACACTTACAACTGAATCTTCAATCTTAATTGAGCAGTCGTTTCTAGAACCTGCATCTGCCACAAGAATGTAGTTATTCAAGGAGAAGGCTACGCTGGTAATATCAGTGAAGTAATAACCATCTGAAGGAACAATGCAGTTGGTTCTTAATTTTTCCGTCACGGTATTTGCTGAACTGTCAAAGTGCATACAAATTAAACTTTCCTTGCTGTCAACAAAAGGTCCTGTGAAAACCACATAATTTGAAACCGGATCAGAGAAGACCTTTTCTACGTCGCCCAACCAGTTCAGCTGAGCGCTGGTGTAGGTTTTTTCAATGCTGATTGCCGTTGTGTGCAAAGAACAAACATACAATTTCCCAGCATCCGGAGAAACCACTAAGAGCTTGTCATCCAAAAGCGGACTTACTTTTGTTTTTGCAGTAATCTCCATTGCAGATCCTGCATCTTCAACTAACAGAGAAAGTTCTCCAGGCTGTCCGTCAGGCTCAACGGTAAACGAGCAGGAGGCAGAACCTGTACTTCCAAGTTTCTTGTTGTAAACCACAGCGTCAATGCGGTGAACGCCTGAATTTGGAGTAAAGGTCAAAGAACTTCCTGTTGTGTCCAATTCCATTGAGTTCATGAAATTACCGTCGTAATACCACTCAATGGTAAGGCCTTCAGCATTGACCTTCTCTGGCTCACTAAAGGAGAAGACGCAGGTGTAATCAGACTTAGCCACCATTGTACTTGGAGAGCCATCCAGGGAAAGGGAACCCTTAATAGGAGTGCCTGTTGCATCTGAGATGTAAGTCAACGTGTTCGCACCAAACTCATTGAAGTGAAAAGTGTGACTACCCTCGGTGGTGGTACTATTGGAGATCCTTACCGCCTCAACCAAGCCTGCCACCTGCGTTTCTCCATCATAAAGCAGCACCTTCAAACGGTAGGAACCTGCGGACAAACTTTCAGACATCGTTGCTGTTTGATTATCATTATTCTGCGTCACCTCCAGCGGATACTCGGTTCCGTTCATATCGGGACCAAGCAAGTAGGCCTCAATCTTTGGGCTTGCAACGTCACAATAATGCCAGTCAACAGAGTACCTGAAAGCACCTGTTCCCACCAGAGTATCCAGGACAATTGTCTGTGGAGTTGGAACGCTGGTAAGTTTAAACGTCAAACTACCTGTAACCAGTTCTGTCCCAGAAGCATTCTTTCCTCTAGCAGTAACCGTCCAGTCTCCTATGGTTAACCCTTCAATTGTCAAAGAATTTGCATCGGAATCTACTGAAAAGACCTTTCCATTAGGACCTGTTCCCGACACCGAATATTTGCTAACGTCCAAAACAGAGCTGTCACTTGGCAGCAACGTCTTAGACTCCGATATTGTGGAAAGTATCAGCTTCATGGTTGTTGTTCCCGGATTCTCAGAACAGGACACAGACAAAGCCAAAACCGCCACCAAAACTAATGTAATCAAGACTACTGTTTTTCTACTCATCTTGTACCTCCATTAAATAAGTCAAGAAAAACAGTGCGTTTCATTTTAACTTTTTGATAAATTTTGAAAAATTTTTGAATTTTTTTCGTTTTTTTTCGTACTTTTCTCAAAAATGGTGATTTGTTGTGGTTTTTCTGCCCCCAAATGGCTATTATCAAAGCATGACAGTACTAATAAAAATCCTCATCCTACTTGATTTCGCCGCTGTGGTCTTCCTGCCCAGCGTATATACTACCCGCGCCACCCTCATCCCTATGTTTGCCACCATGGTCTTCTTGGTGTTCCTCTATTGGTTCGCCATGTATTGGGTCAGCAAAAAGAAAGCCATCCAAATACTAGGCACCACTCCAAAATTCGATATCTTTGTGGGTAAAATCCCAACTGATCCCAACGCAGATCTCACCCGTGGTCGCCTCTGCATCCAAGACGGCGTCATCTCCCTGCTCCAAAAGACGGGCGAAAAAGCCTCCCCTTACAAGGTTGTCTGGTCCATGAACGCCTCAGAGGTAACTTCCATTGGTTTTGGCAAAGTGCTTTCAGTTCGTAAGGGCTTTATACTATATATGGATAAGGATGACGTGCGCTTCACCTGTTCCAGCATAGCCAAACACAAAGACGAACTTTACGCTGCCCTGGGCTGGAAGTTTGATAAAGATACTGCTCCAACTGTTGTAGCAACAGAGGAGGAAGCAAAATGAGCGAAGAGATCAGAATAATCACCACTGGTGGTACCTTTGATAAGCTCTATGATGAGATTCGTGGAGAGCTAACCTTCAAGGATTCTCATCTTCCAAGAATCCTAGAACAATCCAGATGTACCATAAAAATGACCGTTGAAAACTGTCTTGCAATTGACAGCCTCTACATGAACGAGGAACACCGTCTCAAGGTGGCAGCCTCCTGTAAAGCCAGCCCAGAAGAAAAAATTGTAGTCATCCATGGTACCGATACAATGGTCCAAACTGCCAGAGTCATAGCAGAAAAGTTGGGTAAAACCACAAATAAGACCATTGTTCTTACTGGCGCCATGGTTCCCTATGCCCTGGAAAGTTCAGACTCGGTCTTTAACTTAGGCTGCGCAATTGCTGCCGTCCAGCTCAAAGAACCTGGTGTTTACATTTGCATGTGCGGTCGCATCTTTAACTACGACAACGTCCGCAAAAACCGCGAAAAAGGCATCTTTGAGACTTTAAACTAACTTTTGTTGCAGCCCATGCGTTTGTCATGTTCTAAACGCTTACCTTTCAGCTCTTTTCAGTTCTTTTCAGCTCTTTTCAGTTCTTAGAATA
>CAVISO010000019.1:0-23337 GCA_963645435.1 Sphaerochaetaceae bacterium
AGCCATTGCAAACTTATAAGCAATTCCAATGAAGGAATACTCAAACTTCCAATCTCCTGAAACAGGAGTGTTGAAAGAAGCGTAGAAGTTATCCAAGAAAGGCTGAGAATCAGAAAGCGCCATGTCATAAGTGGAAGGACCCCACTTGATTTGTCTACGACCAAGAGAAAGGTAAATACTCTGGTCTGTTGATGTATAATCCACATAGCCAACTCTTGGGAAGTTAAGATCAATAACAGCACCCACAAATGGGATATTTGTCAGAATCTTGCCGTTATCTTTGAAGTGCTGGAAGGTGTCCTGTCTAATATCCAGAATAAAGACCATATCAACCTTGTCCGTGTCAACAGTCATTCCAAGATCCAAGAAACCTGGCTTTTCAAAAGCTCTAAGCCAGTAATCCTGCTTGGTTTCCCACCAATCTGCATTGACTAATCCTACGCTATTTTTCCAGCTGAGATAGCCCATGTCCTCATCAATGCCAGCAGGTGCATTATCAAACGTAAAATAAGGCTTTACGTTAAGGACAAACTCTACCCCTCCCCAGACGCTGAAGACGCATAGGAGAGCAAGCACCACCAATAAAGTTTTTTTCATTCCTTTTTTTTCTCCTCTTATTTATTATATTCTTATTATATTCCAAGCGTAATGCTGAGCGTCAGCTGAACATCCGTCTCAACAGCACTCTTTTCCTTTGTGCTCTTGGTATAATTATATCTTCCAATCCAATCCAATTCACCATCAAAGGATACCTTTGGCCAGTTGAAAAGGCCATCCAAATTTGCACTAGCCTCAATTCCTGCAACGGCAAAATTCTTCACCTTGTCTCCATAAGGAGTATCGCCAGACAAATTTGCCTCATCCTTATTGTTTCCATCCTCGCTATGGCTATAGAAAATATTCACCTCACCCTTCTGAGCAAGACGGCCAAACACACTAACTTCCCAGTTATCAAAACTGTTGTAGGTAGCCCTAAGCTCCACCATTCTCACATCTCCCCCATACGGGAACCCGATATAATCAAAGAACGGAATATGATAAACCGGCGCCTCCATTGCTACGTATCTAGAAGACCTAATGAAGTCCACCCCGTCTCTTCTGTAAAGTAACGGACTTGTCTTTGCATATTCGCCATAAACCTTCAAGGCACCGTTTCCAAGCTGGTGAGAATAAGAAACGCCTGCAACAAGACCATAGGAATCACTCTGCTCGGTTCCCTCATTTGGCGCTCTTGCCTGATCCAGTGTAAACTGACCATAAACTTCCAAACCTGGAATTACAAGCACATTCACGTCCGCATAAGCAATGGCATTAAACATGCCTCTGTTGTTCAAATTGTGATAGATGAAACTTGGGTTGAAGAAATACAAATCAAAGATCTGATATTTATACATGACGTTTTCACTTATAGTAAAAGACACCCTATCCAAGACCCTGAACTGTAGTGTGTGAATCATATAGATTCTGCCTTCTGTTGTAGGATCTTCATGTGAGCTTAACATAGTGTCCAAGAACATCAGGACAAAATCATACTTAAAATTATTACTAAAGAACGATAGCTTTGAAAAATCGCTGAAGGTATGGTCATCCACCAAAAGATTGCCAAAATAGGCATTTCCAAGACTCAAATTATCCCTGTTTACAGAGAAGTTCCAATTCTCTCCTCCAAAGGAAAAGATAGCCCGTCTTGGCCATATGAAGGAAAAATGTAGGGTGTCAGTGAAGAAATTGGACATCAAACCTTGAGAAAACTGGTAAGATTTACTGACGTAATACATTTTTATTACTGCGCCACTTTCGTCTTTCATATCATAGGAAGCAATATAGCCATCCTTGGTGAGTTTCCCACCGTCAGCGGTGCTGTATTTGGTGTACTCATCAAACATATCCGCTCGTCTGTATTTGTAGTGAATATCGCTTGTAGTGTAGAAGTTATCATTGCAGGTAAACTCAAAAAAGAGTTTCATAAGCGACTTTCTTTCATCAAAGCCGCGCTCCCAGTCTGTCTCTGTAATGAAATCTTCTGTATTCTTGTGGGCATAACCTTCAAGAGCAAAGTCCATTCCAACCGTTAGCCCTAGGTCAGCAACGCCATCCTTATTGCCAAAATTCCATTTAAGACCCTTGTTTAGCTCTGCTTCAATTCTGTCATACAGGCTTGCAGTATATTCATTCAGGCTTGTCTCATCCACTTTGGAGAGAATCATCCTCGCCTCAGACTCAGACCAAGGTCTATTGGTAGACGGTCTTACAAGCCCGCAAGCGGCATAAAGATTATCCATATCATCATAGATGCTGGAATCTAGCGAATAGATGATAGCATTATTTGTATAAGCAAAAACCCCTGCCCCTAGTAAAAGCAACACCAATAAAACAACTAATTTTTTCATAACGTATATAAGTAAAACACACCCAAACTCAGAATTCAAGAGATAGCCGCATGATTAAAAAAATCGGTCTCCGCTAGAGCGCTTAAAGCAATCTCTTGAACCATTTCTTTTAGCGCATTGTAATAATCTTCCTTTGTTTCAAGTTTATAACTTCAAGCATTTGACTAATTGCAGAATTCACAGTGCAAATTAACAAAAATACCTTCTTCAGTTTAATTTGCGATTATATTAAATGTGAGTTATGATATACGCTAAGAGGTTTTTCAAAGACCTCAATAAAAGGAGAAAAACTAATGAAAAAAACTCTTCTCATAAGCTTGCTCTGCATCCTATGCACCGCATGTCTTTTTGCTTATACCAACGAGCAACGCATCATCTCTGTAGACTCCCCCGTCTATAAAGCCATGGAGACGCTATACATCCTAGCAGGAAAGAGTCTTCCCTCTTCCTCCGGCCCCTGGAGCGAAAACGAAATGTCCCTCATGCTCCAGCGCCTTGACCGCGACAGCCTTAACGCCACCGCCCAGGCCTACTACAACTACGTAGAAAGCCTCATCTCCTCCACCCCCAAACTCCAGTATACCGATAACTTTGCCATGCAGTTTGGTCTAAACGCCAACCTTGAAGGCTACCTTCACACTGACACAGAACACTTCACGGATGAAGAAGACTGGTTCCACGGTTTTACTTCCCGCAAGCCTTTCTTAAAGTTCAACTTTGAAACCTGGCCAGCAAACAATTTCTACGGCTATTTTGAACTGACAGTTCAGCACAACTACGGTTATGGCGTTGGAACAGACAGCAATCCTCTTTACGGAAACAAGTTCAATTTCAATATTCCTATTGTAAACGCAATGTTATTTTCAATGCCCTCAAATGGCAATTCCTTTGCAGATTTTGATTGGACAGTACCATATAAGGCCATTGTTTCTGTTGGTGGCAACAATTGGAACCTAGTTGCAGGACGCGACAAACTCTCTTGGGGCAGTGGTGAAACTGGCAACCTCATGCTTTCAGATTCCTTCCCAAAGCAGACCTTTGCCAGATTCAGTACTTACTTCAACGCCTTTAAATATTCAATTGTCTTCTCTGTCTATCCAGGCATAGATTCAGAGGCTGGAAATCAATTTAAAAGCCTTGATGGTTATAAAGCGTTAATTGCTCACCGTCTAGAGTTTAACCTGTTCAATAACAAAGTTGGCTTTGTTATTAATGAAGCCTGCATGTACTGGTCAACCTCTAAGCAGCAGTTCACAATTGCACAGATTAACCCCTTTGGATTTATGCACAATGAATATGTTGCCCGCAATGGAAACTCACTTCTTGTCTTTGAAGCAAATTACACTCCAATTAACGGCATAAACGTCTATGGACAGTTTGCAATTGACGAATTCTCAGGTCCAGGTGAAGGACGTACAAACCCTGCAGCCTTTGGAATCTTGGCTGGTGCAAAGGGCGCAATGACCCTTGGTGATGGCATTCTCTACGGAAGCTTTGAATTTGCAAAGACAGACCCCTTCCTTTTCATAAGAGGACAGCATTACGAATATGAAGATGCAAGCAAAGCAAGTGGTTACGGTTATGATGCAATTCTTCGTATCATTTCTGCAGACAAGATGACAGTCCAACACAAGTTCGTCACCTACACCTATGGCAATGACGTCATAATTTTTGATGGAAAGATTAACTATGAGCTTCCTGGAAAATTCAAGGTTGGCTTTGAAGCTATGTTCATGAAGCACGGTTCAATGAACATCAGTAGTCGTTGGGGAATGTATCAGGGTAATTATGACAACGCTCCAGACGTCAGCACACCAACCACCTTTGACCCATTTGATCCGGCAGACTATGACACAACTACAGGAAAGGTTATCCAGGAGCATGCAGTGGAAAACTCAACAATTCTTTCTCTTAGTGCAGAGTACAACATTCTCTCTTGCCTCAGTGCCTACACAATGGTTGATTTGTTGATTGTCAAAAACGTCAATAACGTTGAAGGTGTTAACGGAACAGACCTCCAGGTAACCCTTGGAGTCTCTTATTCTCTATAATCGTATAGATTAAATCTTCATTAACCTATAAGCTAGGGTCAAATGGCCCTGGCTTATTTTTTATGGAGCAACAGAAATGGACAGAGACTTTCAAAGGTCTGAATCAAATCTAACAATGGCACTTCTCACTATGTCTGGAGGCTTGCAGGACGCCTACACCTACATCAACAGAGGCGGTGTCTTTGCTAATGCTCAAACTGGAAACATAGTAAGAATGAGCGAAAACCTGCTAGAGTGGGATTTGCAGGGCTTTTTGTCCTATCTTTTTCCTGTTTTGGCTTTTGCCCTTGGCGTCTTTGTTTCAGAAGAAATCAGAGTTCGCGCCAAAAATAAATCCAAACTTCATTGGCGTCAGCATGTAGTAATCTTTGAAATTATCATTCTATTTATTTCAGCCTTTATCCCCCACTCCATAGATGCCCTGGCAAATGCCTTGATATCGTTTTCCTGTGCCATGCAGGTAGAAGCCTTTAAGAAGGTTCATGGCTTTGCCTACGCAAGCACCATGTGCATTGGAAATTTAAGAAGTGGAACGGAAGCCTTTCATGAATACATAGTCACAAAAGACAAGAAATATCGTTCCAAATCCCTAGAGTATTTTGGAATGATTACCATATTTGCAATTGGAGCCGGAATAGGGACCTTAACCGCTCACCACTTTGGAATTTATGGAATCCTACCGTCCTGTCTGCTCCTCATTGGCGCCTTTATCACAATGCTTTAATTCAAATCGTGATTTAACAAATACTAGCACAGGACAACCAAACAATTCATCTTATAGAAGGGAAAACAATCTTTGGTTTCTAGAATCTTCCACGGAAAGTCTTGACTAAAAATTCATCCGCTAACTCTGGCCAATCCTGGATTTCTGGAACTACAGGACGGGTGGCATTCATCACCTCTTGAGTGCCTAAAGAGAGACCATGGCTGCCTTTTTCATATACTTTAAGCACAAATGGGACATTGTTTTGCTTTAGAGCATCTGCAAACAGGAGGGAATTCTCATAAGGAACTGCCTGATCTTCCTTGGTGGTCCAAATGAAGGTGGGAGGGGTTTGAGGACTCACGTGCTTTTCAAGACTAGCCATGTCCAAAAGGGTTTTGTCCTCACCAATTAGCAAATGAATTGAACACTCGTGTGCGTACTGTCCAGAGGTAATTACAGGATAGCAAAGCACCATTGCATTGGGCTTAGCATCCTCCCCATAAGAGGGCCAGTAGTCACCAAGACTAGCAACCAAATGACCTCCAGCAGAAAAACCCATAAGGGCAATTTTATTTGGATCAGTATTTAGTTCCTCACAATTTGAACGCACATATTTAATAGCATTTGCAAGTTCAGTTTGAGGTTCAGGATAAAGAGTTTTATATTGCTTTGAAGGACTATATTCAGACTTTTCCATTACATTTGTGGTATAAAAGAGCACCCCACAATTGTAGCCCATAGCATTAAATCTAATAGCTATCGCTTCCGCCTCTCTATTGGAGCAGTGCCTGTAGGCACCACCGGGACAAATTATTATAAAAGCCCTTTTGCGATTCATATCAATGTCTGCAAAATTAGAAAGCACGTACGTTCTTAAAAGCGCCTTGCCAATGTGAATTTCTTTGTAAATCATTCAAACTCCAAAAAAGAATCGGCTTTCTTCAGGGGTATGCAATACTCCTTTTGAATCCTTCATTGTTGTCCAAAAAGCTGGATTTATATGACCTGCGTAAGAACAGGAACTGAATCTGACTGCAGAGCAGACCCCCGGTTTTCCACTAGGATGCCAAGGACGAGCCAGGTAAACACTTTCATCTGGAACCATATCCATGCGAGTTAAAGAGCAAGAATTAAAAACAAGACCCTCTTCTTGATCTGCCATTGTGGAAGGAGCTGTAACGTAGCCTGGACCTAGAGAGATAATAGAACAGTTTTCAAAAGTTGTATTAGACCTGCCAAAAATAAAGTCTACATTTCCCATAATGGTACATTCGTCAAAATATCCATTGGTTCCATCCGTGAATAAAGTATCCTGCCAGCTAGAAATAATGGAATCCTTAAAAGTAACATTATCAGAACTAGGAGTAATGAAAACAGCAACCGCCTGTAAACCCATCATGGTTGAAGGGTTCTCATCCCTCTTTGCCTTTGCTTTCCAATAATCAAAAGAATTTGAAACATTAATATCAGTAAAGGACACATTAGAACCTTCAATGGTTAGGGTTGCACTATCCCCTGTCCCAAACCCTGGGACCATACCGTTGTGGTCGTCCCAGGAAATATGGCTTCCGTTTCCTTCAACAATTACATTGTCTCTTTTAATGCAAACCTTCTGTTTGAAAGACCCTAGAGGAGGAAGCTCTACTGTCAAAGGTTCACTGGAATCCCCAGCATTGAAAACTTCATTGAGGTTGTCAGTTTCTTTTGCAAAAATAGTCACTATCTAAGGTCCTCTGTTTTAATCCAGTCCTGATCATCGTAGGCTCTGTTTTCACCACACATAGCCCAAATGAAGGTGTAGTTAGAGGTACCACAACCAGAGTGGATGGACCATGATGGATTGATTACTGCTTCATCATTGTGCATCACAATATGTCTTGTCTCGTTTGGCTCTCCCATGAAGTGGAATACCACATTGTCTTTTGGTACGTCAAAGTAGAAGTAAACTTCCATTCTTCTTTCATGTGTATGAACTGGCATTGTATTCCAAACAGAGCCTTCCTCAAGATGAGTAAGTCCCATTGAGAGCTGACAGGTATCAAGAACATCTGGATGGATGTACTGGTTGATGGTTCTCTCATTTGAGGTAGCCTGAGAACCAAGATGCTTATGAATTGCAAGCTCATAAGGGATATGCTTGGAAGGTTTTGGGGTGTGTGCTGGAGTAGTTACAATGTAGAATTTTGCAGGATTGGTAGCCTCTAAGGACTCAAACTCAACTTTTTTTGTGCCCATTGAGAGATATAGACCATCAAAACGCTCCATCTTATACTCAACGCCATCTGCATAAATCTTACCAGCACCGCCCACATTAATAGTACCAAGCTCTCTTCTTTCAAGAAGATAGGTAACTCCAAAGTTCTTCCAGGGGTCAATATTTTTTTCAAGATTAATGCGCTGATTAACTGGCATTGCACCCATTGTTACAATACGGTCAACGTGAGAATAAACGGCACTGACGTCATCTTCCTTGAAAATTCCAGTAATAAGAAACTCCTCTCTGAGCTCCTGTGTATTCATTCTCTTAAAAGGTTCTTTTCCTGTTGAATATCTAATGTCCATTGTAGCCTCCTATGTCAATTTATGACGCATTAAAACTGCTCAAATTGTACCATAATGTAGCCGTTTATGCTATGATAATAATGTAACTTAACTTCTGTATGGAGGAATAAATGACATATCTAGAAAAGAACTTTTCTCTTGAAGGAAAACTTGCTTGGGTAACCGGTGCAACCTACGGTATTGGTTATGCAATTGCTTCAGCTTATGCAAAGGCGGGTGCCAAGATTGCTTTCAATGCCAGACACCAGGAGGGAATTGATAAAGCCCTTGAAGAGTACAAAAAAGCTGGTATCAAGGACGTCAAAGGTTATGTTTGTGATGTAACTGACGAGGCTCAGGTCCTTTCAACCAGAGACCAGATTGAAAAGGATTTTGGTCAGACAGTAGACATTCTTGTCAACAACGCTGGAATCATCAAGAGAATTCCAATGACCAACATGACAGTGGAAGAATTCAGACAGGTCATAGACATTGACCTCACTGCAGCCTTCATTGTTTCTAAAGCAGTCATTCCGGCCATGATTGAGAAAGGCGGTGGAAAGATTATTAACGTTTGCTCCATGATGAGTGAACTTGGCCGTGAAACCGTCAGTGCCTATGCAGCAGCCAAAGGTGGCTTAAAGATGCTTACCCGCAATATCTGTTCTGAATACGGCAAGTACAACATTCAGTGCAACGGCATTGGACCTGGCTACATTGCAACCCCACAGACCGCCCCACTACGCGAGCGTCAGGCTGATGGTTCTAGACATCCCTTTGACAGCTTCATTGTTGCAAAGACCCCTGCAGAAAGATGGGGAAATACTGAAGACCTTGAAGGTCCAGCCCTGTTCCTTGCTTCTCATGCATCAGACTTTGTAAATGGACACGTTCTTTACGTAGACGGCGGAATTCTTGCCTACATTGGCAAGCAGCCCTAAGAAAAAAAGAAGGGGCTGTAACAAAAGTCAGGTTTTTTCTGACAGAACGTTACAGCCCTTTTTTCATTTAATTACCTTCTCCGTCTCGCCGTCAAAGAGATAAACGCTCTCTAACGGAATATAGAAAGTCAACGAACTGTCCATCTCTGGAGTATCATGTGGATCAACTTTAAGAATGGCTTTATTTTCCTGAATGTCTACGTAGACGTTGGTGTTATCCCCTAAAAGTTCTGTAAGTTCAACAGAACAATTTACAGGGTAGGCTTTATCGCAAGAATCCAAAACAATAGCCTCAGGACGGAAACCAAAGAAAATTTCCTTGCCTTCATAGGAAGAAAGAACATCATTTGAAAGTTTCAAAGACAAATCAATATCATTGCTTCCAAGCTTTACATGGCCATCAAGAACCCTGGTCTTAATGAAGTTCATAGGAGGCTCGCCAATAAAGCCAGCAACAAAGACATTAACTGGGTTAAAGTAGAGTTCGTAAGGAGTCCCAACTTGCTGGATATAGCCTTCTTTCATAACAACAATTCTATCAGCCATGGTCATGGCTTCTGTCTGGTCGTGGGTGACATAGATGGTTGTAGCCTGAGTGTTTCTATGTATCTGAGTAATTTCAGAACGCATGGTAACACGCTGCTTAGCATCCAAGTTTGACAAGGGTTCGTCCATCAAGAAGATACCAACCTTTCTGATAATGGCACGTCCTACAGCAACACGCTGGCGCTGACCACCAGAGAGGGCCTTTGGAAGTCTGTCCAAGTATTCTGTAAGCCCCAAAATCTTTGCAACATTTTGAACTTTTTCTTCAATGACGTCCTCATCAACTCCTTCCAGGGTAAGTCCAAAGGCCAAGTTGTCATAAACTGTCATTTGTGGATAAAGAGCATAGCTTTGGAAAACCATGGCAATACCTCTATCTCTTGGGCTCTTTTCATTTGCCCTCTGACCGTCAATGAGAAAGTCTCCCTTACTAATCTCTTCAAGACCTGCAATCATGCGTAAAGTGGTAGACTTACCGCAACCAGAAGGACCTACAAAAACTATGAATTCGCCCTTCTCTATTTCTAGATTGAAATCATGAACAGCATGAAAACCATTGGGGTAAATCTTGTTTATATCCTTTAAAGTTAAGTACGGCATGAAAGATCCTCCTTCCTTTTTGCATCCAAGACTATCTTTTTTGCAAAGTGCTTCAAACAAATGAAAAGCATATCAAAACCCAAATAGATGAGACCAAAAGAAATTGGTTCAACACCAAAGGGAACGGTATCAGTTTGACCTGTGATACTAATAATCACAGTGTTTATTAAGTTGTAAGCTTTTGCTACAAAAAGCATTAGGACAAAGGCATACAAAATGTTTAATACAAGGCTTTTATAACCTTTTTTAGGAAACATCATCCACTTGTCATTTGCCCCTTCAGTTTCCGCATAGAACCTAAAGAGGTTGTTTACAAGAATATCGGTTACAAAACCCATGGCAACCGATGTCACCACAAACAAATCCAACTGGCTTGGGATGTAAAGCCCCAGTCCCCACATGAAGAAATAGCACACCATTCCACCAAACCAAAACTTCACAAACAGAGCCTTCAAAGTTCCAGGAATATGAAGTTTAGACTTGGACTTGTATTTGGACAGTTCTTCTGTCCCATATTCTGGTGTATTCTCCTCAGAAGCCGACACCAAATCCTCCACCGCTTGGGTTTTCAGATCATAAGAGTCATGTTCTTCCTGGAAAGTCTTCTTCTTGGACACCTAACGCCTCGTCTCCATTAACCACTTATAGCAAAAGACTATTCTTCCTCAATATCAATGGCCTGCATATTGCCATAGCCATCAACATCAATAGAAGTATTTATCTTCTTCAACAACCTGCTGTAAACCGGCATAAGCGCGGTCAGAACACACGAAATCACAAGGAAAATAATGTGATTTTTCAGCATTGCCGCCGCCGTTGCAATATAGGCAGTAGACTTGGTCACCTTAATTGGATTATCCGCTCTATTAACTGCCTTGAAAATCAACGACCTGTAGTTGATATCGCAGAAAATAACAATGCCCACCATCACCGCCATGATAATAATCATTGCAACATTGGGCTTTTTTCTGTGCGGGAACGAATTCATATAGCACACCAGCGCCAAAATTGAAAACAGCATGGTGCAGAAACCACTAAGCCCCATACTTGGAGAATTAATTTTTGCCGTAGTATTTGAAATACAAGTGAGATTCAACGAGTAGTAAATGAACGTTAAAGCAAACGCCACAAGACCAATCTTCTGAGGATTTCGCTTAATCTTCACCACAAATCTTCTGACATGTTCCTTAAAGCCTTTTTTCTCTGCCATATCAGTTCTCCCCCTTGATAGCCATTGTGGTCTGCTTATCAAAGAAATGCATCTTGTTAAAGGACACCTTCACCTCATCTCCAGGCTTGTAATTGCACCAGCCCCTGAGTTTTCCAGTAATCTTGTCATGCAAATCTCCAGCCACACCCACATTTCCATGCACCAAGGTATTCATACCCAAATTCTCATTCATGGTAACCTTAACCGGCACGTCCTCTCCATGGATAACGTTTTCCGGACGCACACCAAGCACAATCTCCTTGCCATCATAATTAGCCAAGAGCGCTCTTTCCTCTTCTTTTAGCCCGATATTAAAGCCTTTCCCTTCCAAATGAGAGCCTGCAACCTTAACATCAAAGAGATTCATTGGAGGAAGCCCAATAAAACTGGCCACAAACAGGTTTGCAGGATTATCGTATAGTTCAAGAGGAGTTCCAATCTGCTGAACATGTCCCATAGACATACAGACAATTCTGTCCGCCAAGGTTAGAGCCTCTGTCTGATCATGGGTGACATAAAGCATGGTAGCCTTAAGGCGTTTATGCAGCAAAAGAATTTCTCTTCTAGTGGAACCTCTAAGTTTTGCATCAAGGTTTGAAAGAGGTTCATCAAACAAGAAGACCTTTGGAGTTCTAACAATGGCTCTTCCCATTGCAACCCGCTGGCGCTGACCACCAGAAAGCTGGGCAGGCTTTTTGTTAAGCTGAGTGGTAAGATTAAGAATTTCAGCAGCCGCCAAAACCTTCTTATGAATGACATTTGGATTTTCTTTTCTCAAAGTTAAAGAAAATGCCATGTTTTCATAAACCGTCATGTGTCCGTACAAGGCATAGTTCTGAAAGACCATTGCCATGTCTCTGTCCTTTGCTGGGGCTCTGGTGATATCTTTTCCATCCAGCAAGAGATGACCATCAGTGATGTCTTCAAGCCCTGCAACCATTCTTAAGGTGGTGGATTTTCCACATCCCGATGGTCCAACTAAAACAATGAGTTCTCCATCTTTAACATCAAGGTTGAAATCAAAGACCGCCTGAACGTTGTTATCATAAACCTTATCTAAGTGTTGTAAGCTCAGTTGTGCCATCAGTCTCTCCTAACCTCTTTTCCCAAAGTTGAAAGATAAGCTCCCAACCTATTGCTCCTAACTAGGTTAACTATTGCAGAAAACAAACAGCAAATCCCGGAAATACAGAGATAGATAATACAACGGATAAACTGTGCATTTTGCATTACTATTCTTTCCTGCTTTGCTATAGTAACCACTGCAGCATGGGCTTTAGCCGGTATAATAAAAATTCTAACGAATTGAAATATTCCAACAATTATTAGCAAGTAGCTGTATTTTTTGTTATAGGCTTTAACCCCCTCAGAAGACAAAAAAACTGCTAACATAAATATTAGATTGTATACTACAGAACCACCAACCAGAATATTGTAATAGTAGCTGGCAACATCGGACTTGTAGATACAAACAAAGTAAAAGACATCAAAGAGGATTGCAAGAATGGCCAAGTTAGAAGACAACTTGTTCTTCGTGTAGCGCATTCGGTCAGTTTTTATCAGTTTGTCCTGATCTGTCATGCCTGCACCTCCTTCTGCTCTGCTTTCATCAGTTGAATCTTCCAAATCACGTTGTAAATGAGAAGACCAACTGCCACAAGGCAAAGTCCAAAAATTACATAATGAACATCAAACCAAAAAGTTGATTCCGTATAATGCTTTTTCCAAAGTTTTGCAAATTTAGCCAAAGCCTCAAAATCTACTGCTAGCCATTGAGCCTTATAGATTTCAATCTGAATGTGTCCCCAGATGCACACAAAAAGGGTGACGAGAGAGTAAATGCCGGTTGAAACGTAATTTGCAATATAATATTTTCTGCGCTTTGGGGTTTGTAAAACAAAAAGGAGACACGCAGAGAGTATCATGACTATAGCAGAAATCAAAAAGCTCTTGTTAAAGCCCTGCATGTTATAATAGACAATTGACCCGGGAACCTGTGTCTTTTCATGATTATTGGGGTCTGTCATAGTTGCATAGAGACAATCATATAAGTCTGTCATTATTCCAAGAGAATAAATGAAAACAACTACGCCCATGGCCAATGCAAAATAACAGACAATCTTTTGAAAAAGCATCTGCTTCTTGTACATAACAACTCCTTTCCTAATAAATAGAAAGCCCATGCAGAGAGCCAAAACTCTCTGCACAGGTAACAAAATAATTACTTGTTAATAGTCTGGTAGTACTCAAGAGCACGATCCCAAGCAATCTGCTTGAGAGTAATGTACTGCTCGCCGCCCCAAACTTCCTTAACGGTTTTTGCTGTATCAGCAGCAGAACCACAACCATCAAGAGTGTAGCCCTTGCAAATCTGATCACAGAGGATACTAACCTTGCCCTTACCAGTTCCAAATTCAGCAGTAAGTTCTGTATAGGTATTGAGAAGATCGTTCTCAACTGTTGTGTTTGGAAGAGTTGTAGGAACTGAGGTGTACCACATGTTATCTTCAACTGCCAATTCTGGATGCTTGATAGTTCCAAGAGCAATTGCATTTGAAATGTAACCAGCACCTTCCTTACCAACTTCGTGAGTACACTGATACTCAAAAGCCTGGCTCTTTACAAAGGAAAGAGTTGAACCAAGGTAGTAACGTGCAAAGTTGGTGTAGTTACCCTTTGCAAGTTCCCAAAGTTTCTCATAGGTGTAATCAGCGATAACTGGCATCTCTTTTCCGTTGAAGTTAAAGGTTACATAACTGCCATCTGCATTAGTCTTGATGAAAGCATCTGGACCGTAGCTCATGAGAATCTGTCCTCTTTCGCTGAAGGCAAGGTCAATAAGAGCAAGTGCTGCGTAGAGCTTATCCTGATCATCGCCAACGCCAGCCTTGGAGATTGCCCAAGCATCAGTCTTAACTGAACGCCAGGACTCGGTGAATCTCATGTAGACGCCGTCTGCATTTGTACCGTCATACCAGCGAGCAACTGGGACCATGACAGCCATGTACTTCTCGCCATCCTGAAGCTTTGTTTCGTTAAGGATGGTCTGAGTCTGGTTGTAATCATAGCTCATGAAGCCAAGGTCATTTTCAAGCATTGTTGAGGATGTTTCTTTTGAAGAATCAACGTAAGACTTGGAAATAAGACCTTCCTGAGCAAGAGCGTTCATTCTCTCCATTGCAAGGTAAGTCTCTTCATCCTGACGAGCATCCTTGAGAGTGCCATCAGCATCAAAGTACAGGTAATCCTGTCTTGACTCAAGACCGCGAACACCAAAGAGAATACCAGCAAATCTATAAAGGTCAACTCTTCTCTGGTTGTTATTATCTTCACGAGAGAACAGGCCCTGGATGGTATCTGTGCCATTGAGAGTATAAGCGTTAGCAACTACACAACGAAGCAGTGCAACCATTTCGTCTGCATCCCATGCTGCATCCTGACCAACAAAGAGGTTAGATCTATTTGTGCCATAATAGCCGTTATATGCTTCATCAATGTATTTTCTAAGCATATTGACTGCTGTTACGCCATCAACTGATCCAGAAGCAAGAGCTGCGTTCATGTTAGCAACAATGTTTCCAGCCTTGTCGTAATCCTTTGTGAGGTAGATGACCTTTGTGCCGTCTGCGCTAACTGCATCAACCTTGACGCTACCGCTTGTTGGCATATATGGCTCATAAACAGCAGCTGCAAGAGTTCCGGACTTTTCAGCTGTGAACTCGCCTTCGCCATCAAGAAGTTTTACAACCCAGTCAGTTCTCATAAGAGGCATTCTTTCAATATCGTTTACACCATCAAAGTATGGAGCAAAGTAGATTGCACCAGTTGAAGTGTCAGCGGTGATTGAAAGACGAACAATTGGATTAGCTTCAAGATAAGCCTTGAAACTTGGCATCATATCAAGATAATCAGCAAGGTTTACAAAGCTTCCAGCTACACCAAGTTCGTTAAGGCCAACTGCATTTCCAGAAACCATGTCAACTTCTGAAAGGCGTTCTTTCCAATATTTGAGTTCGTTGGTAGCACTGTTGCCCTGATACTTGTTTTCAAACTTAACACCAAGGATGTTCTCAACTTCAACCCAGGTTGGTTTGAGATCACCAGCATGATAAGTTACACCAGCAAGTTCCAGCCCTGGACCAACAGTGTCAGCATCATAGAAGAGACCAGTCTTTGCACTGTTGTAACCGGTTGCCATTCTCAGCACTGTGCCTTCCGCAAAAGTAAGTTTTTCAACTTCTTTTTCTTCAACAACTGGCTGTGTTTCTGTTGCAGGGGTTTCCTCAACCTTGATTTCTCCTGCTCCGCTTGCGAATAAAGTAGAAACAGAAAGGAGAACTACCAACAGCATCAAAAATGTTTTTTTCATTTTTTCCTCCTAGTTTTTTGTCCCTCAACTGAAGGACCCTTTGTGTATTTTAATTAAAGAACTTACTCTTTAACTCCGCCCATATTAACGCCCTTTGCAAAATACTTTTGAATGAAAGGGTAGATAATCAAAATTGGTACAATTGAACAGACAATCAAGGCATAAATTACAGAATCAGAGGCATACACTTCATCCCAGCCTGCCATTGCCTCCGCATCTGTGAACTCCTCAAGTTTAAGTCTTATGAAAACCATAAGAGGATGTTCATAGGAATTAGAAATCATCTGTCTTGCCCAGAAGTAGCCGTTCCAACGAGAAATTCCAAAGAACAGTGCAACTGTTGCAATGGTGGATTTACTCATTGGGATATAGACCTTTGTAAGCACCTGGAACTCTGAGGCTCCGTCAACAATGGCCGCTTCTTCAATCTCAGATGGAACCCCTTCAAAAGCATTGCGCAAAAGAATAATGTTCATGGCTGCCATTCCCATGGCAATTACAACTAGCCATTTATCATCTGTAATCCCAACCCCATTAAAGACAGCCTTTGTATTTAAGTAGTTCAAATACTGTGGAACAATTCCAGCAGAGAACCACATGGTAAAGACCAAGAAGAAATTGAAGAATTTTCTGAACAAAAGTCTTTTCTTGGAAAGCGCATAGGCACCAAGGATGGAATAACCTAAAGCCCAAATTGTTCCGTACAAAGTAATAAACAAAGTGTTGGAATAAGCATTCCAGAACATATTGTCACTGAACATTTCCTTGAAGGCGTCAAACTGAATGTCTTTAGGGAAAAGTAGCACCTGTGAGTATTCAACCGCTTTTCTTCCACTGATAGAAGAAGAAATTGCGTAAACAAACGGGTACAAACAACTTATGGCAAACATTGTCAAAAGGGTGTAGCTGATAATCTTAAAAATAAGCTCTGTGGTTTCAAGCCTTCTTTTCATCATCTACCTCCTTAGTAAAGCGAGACGTTAGACGCCTTTCTAGCTATGGTGTTAGCACCAATGACCAAAAGCATACCAACTACGTTGTTCATCATTTCTGCCGCAGAAGCAATTCCCTTCTCTGCTCCTTCAAGCCCGTATCTTTGGGCAAAAGTGGAAATAACATCTGCAGTAACATAAGTACTTGGATTATAAAGAAGGAGAACCTTTTCATAACCAATACTCAACAAAGAACCAATTCTTGTAATCAACATAATAACAATTGTTGAAAGGATACTTGGAAGAATTACATATTTCATTTGTGCCATCTTGTTAGCACCATCAATTTGGGCCGCTTCATAGCTGGTTGGGGAAATTGCAATGATTGCAGCAAAGAAAACTATACTGCCGTAACCTGCGCCCTCCCATATACCGCTTATCTGATAAATGCTTCTAAAATAAGTAGCATCATTGAGTAGTCCAGCATAGGCTGCTTCATGTGAAAGAAGGCCTAATTTCTCCATAAGCTGCGAAATTACGCCATAACTTGTAGTTAGAGACCCTTGTTTTACCAACATGACCACCAAAGAAGTCATAACAACGGTAGACATAAACTTAGGCAAATAGGTCAGAACCTGATAAATACTTCTTGCTATATTTGACTTAATTTCATTGAAGAAAAGCGCCAAAATAATTGGAACAGGGAAGCCAAAACAAAGACCATAGAAACTTAATAAGAAGGTGTTTCTCATGGCTCTCCAGAACTCAGCAGAAAGAGCATCTCCTCCTACTAGAAGGCGCTTAAAATAGGAAAAACCGGAGAACAGCTGCTTTGACACAGGAAGCACCTGGTCAGAAACCTTAAAGGAACCTAAAAGTTCATACATTGGGAAATAGCGCCAAAACAGAAAAACCAGCAGCATTGGAATTAGCATCACGTACAAACGCCAGTCCTTCAAAATTGTGCGTCCCACGTGAAGCCAGTAATGCTTTTCCACATCATCTCTAACTTTTTGCTCCGGATCTTCCCTATATTTTCCAGTCTTTTCATCAAAAACGAGATAATCAGTAGCCTTCACCATGAGCCTCCTTTTCAGCCTCTTGAACCCTAATCAGATACGAAATCTGGCTTTCAAACACGCCATCCATCTTCCTGGCAATAAGCACCAGAATTATGGCAAACACGCCTGAAAGCATATCTGTGACAACAAAACTAATTGCCGCAGAAAACACTTCTCCCAAAGCCAGGGAAACTAGAGCCCGCCCAACTTGCATTAAAAGAGCAACCGCTAATGCAAAGCTTGCAGACAGCACCCAACTGTCCCTAATCTTCTTTTTTCCCCCCTTCAGAGCCAGCAAAACCAACGCAGAAAGGAGATTTCCCACCGCATAGACGGCACATTGCTTAACCTCAAGCCCTGATCCCGATGCCAAGCACAATACAATTCCACCAAGAAACGCATGAAGCGCTCCAAAACCACCCCACCTCATGTAAACAAGGGCAACAATGGCTGGAACAAGAGAAACGGTATAGGGCTGAGAAGCAAAAATTGTTGTTCCTGCTTTAATTATCAGAGTTTCAAAAAGGCATAAAATCAGAGCCCATATAAAAAGATCTGTTGCTCTGTATTTAGCTAAACTTGAACGCTCACCCACAATTTTCCCTTTTGTTTCAAAAATGGAACACTATTCCATTATTACACTGCATTGCCAAAATCGCAAGAATTATTTACATAAACCTTTCAAATGCTTTAAGATTTGTGCCATGTTAGACCTTGGATTTAGAGCTCACGACTTTTGTAAATTCCCTTCTGCAGAGGCTCTTGCCTCTACTGCAGCCAGTTTCAGACAGAATTCCTGCCTGCATTTTGCCCCCTATAAAGCGCTAGAAAACTCTCCTAGACCCCTAAATGAAGACTGGGCTCAAGAAGTTAAAAACACCTTTGATGCTAATGGCATTAGAGTGGCAATTTTGGGTTGCTATATTAATCCAGTACATCCAGATCTAGAAAAAAGAGAAAGCGAACTCAAGGTCTTTGAAAATGGCCTAGATGTGGCATCTTGCTTTGGAAATCCTATTGTTGCTACTGAAACCGGCTCTCTTGATGCTAGAAATGTTCGTTGTGAAGATACCTGGTCAGACAAGAATTTTAGCATCTTCTTAAATATTATTGAGAGACTTTTGAACAAGGCAGTCAAGAACAATGTAACCATGGCAATTGAAGCAGTTGCAGATAAAAACACCATTGATAATCCGCAAAGAATGCTTAAGGTTATGCAGACCTTTGAAAGTCCCAATCTAAGGGTTCTCTTTGATGCAGTAAACATCCTGCCAATTAAAGGGGTGGATAATTTTGAGTCCTACTATGATGAAGCAGTTAGCATGCTCGCCCCCTACATTTGTGCTATGCATCTTAAGGATTTTATCTGGGCAGACCATTTAGACAAGTATCCTTTTGCCACAGGAAAAGTGAAAAATGGTACAATTCCTATTGGTGAAGGCCTCATGCCGTGGAAGACAATCTTCCATATTTATAAGAAGTACAAGGTAGACACAGTTCCAATGACACTGGAAAATTTCAACCCTGCTACACTTAAGAGAAGCCTAGAGTTTGTAGAAAACACCTTCCTTCAGGCATAAATTAAATGAGGCTGCCCCATTTGGAACAGCCTCAAAGATAACCTATAATACCTGAACTATTAATTAGTAACCAAGTTCACACATTGCATCAGCAACCTTTCTGAAACCAGCAATGTTTGCACCCTTAACGTAGTTGACGTAACCATCAGCTTCCTTGCCTTCTCTTACGCAAGCATCAAAGATGTTCTTCATGATGCCATGAAGCTTTGCATCAACTTCTTCTGCTGACCACTTGAGGTGTTCTGCGTTCTGGCTCATTTCAAGACCGGATACTGCTACGCCACCAGCATTGACTGCCTTACCTGGGCAGAATGGAATTCTTGCCTTCTGGAAGGCTGCAATTGCTTCTGGTGTGCATCCCATGTTGGATACTTCAATTGCATACTTAACGCCGTTCTTGATAAGAAGAGCTGCATCATCACCATTGAGCTCGTTCTGAAGAGCACAGGTGAAAGCAATGTCAACTGGCAGTTCCCAAACCTTTCTTCCTGGAACAAACTTTGCACCAAACTTCTCTGCGTATGGAGCAACAATGTTCTTGTTGGAGCTTCTCAGCTCAAGCATGTAGTTCCACTTCTCTGGTGTGCTTACACCGTCTTCATCAATGATGTAACCATCTGGTCCGGAAATTGCAATAACCTTAGCACCAAGCTGGGAAGCCTTCATGACTGCGCCCCAGGCTACGTTACCAAAGCCAGAAATTGATACTCTCTTGCCCTCAAAGGAATCTCCGTTGAGTTTGAGAACTTCATTTGTGAAGTACATTGCACCAAAACCTGTTGCTTCTGGTCTAATCAAAGAACCGCCCCAAGTCTGTCCCTTACCGGTGAGAACGCCTGTGTTCTCCTGGCGAATTCTCTTGTACTGGCCATAAAGGTAACCAATTTCTCTTCCGCCTACACCAAGGTCTCCAGCAGGAACATCTGTATCTGGACCAATGTACTTGTAAAGCTCTGTCATGAAGCTTCTGCAGAATCTAAGAATTTCGTTGTCTGACTTTCCAACAGGATCAAAGTCAGAACCACCCTTTGCTCCGCCCATTGGGAGAGTTGTAAGGCTATTCTTGAAAATCTGCTCAAAGCCCAAGAACTTAAGAGTTCCGAGTGTGACGTTCTTATTAAATCTCAATCCGCCCTTGTAAGGTCCAATAGCGCTATTGAACTGTACTCTGTAACCACGGTTAACCTGAATCTGGTGGTTATCATCTTCCCATTCAACTCTGAACTGGACAATTCTTTCTGGCTCAACAATTCTGTCAAGAATCTTGTTTGCAAGATACTTTGGATTGTTGTTTACGACATCAATGACTGACTCAATAACTTCTCTTGCAGCCTGGATGAACTCTGGCTGAGCGGGATTCTTTCTTTCAAGTTCAGCCATAAACTCGTCTAACTTATACATTGTATTCCTCCGCGTTTTGTTTTAAGAATAATCCTTAGAATAATCTCTTTTTCAAAACATCACTTGGATTGTAAATCCGCTATATAGAGTTGTCAACTAAATAATTTGCAAAACGCTTATTTATTTTTTTGATAATTTAGCATATCGCAAAAATTTTTGATAAAAATTGATGATATGCTCAATTTTTACCCTCAATTTCGTTTAAGAAAAAATCCCACAAAGCCTCCTCTGGGGGCGCTGCTACAACCTTAATATCCAGCCCAGAAACAGGATGAATAAAAGAAATACTTCGCGAGTGCAAACTTATGCCTCCGTCTGGATTAGAACGTGCAAAGCCGTATTTCAAATCCCCTTTAATATGCACCCCGCAGGCGGCAAGTTGTGCCCTTATTTGGTGGTGCCTTCCTGTTATCAGGTGGATTTCCAAAAGCACATATCTTTCAGACACAGCCAGCTGCTGGTAGGTAAGTTTTGCTTCTTGAAAGGCTTTCTCTGAAATTCCTTTAACTTTTGGAGCCTTTCCGGTAAGAGGGTCTGGATTGTAGGCAAAACTCTTGTTTTTATTACTATCCCTGTAAAGGTAGTGTCTAAGCTCTCCTTCTTTCTTTTCAAGAGGCTTATCAACAATAGCCCAATAGACCTTATGCATGGAGTTGTCTCTGAACAGGTTGTTAAGCCTTCCAAGAGCCTTGTCTGTGCGAGCAAAAACCACAATACCACTTGTTGGTCTGTCTAGTCTGTGAGGAAGCCCTAAAAAAACATTTCCTGGTTTGTTATACTTTTCCTTAAGATAGGCTTTAACGTCATCTGCCAGCGTGCGGTCACCAGTTTTGTCAGCCTGAACAATCTCACCAGGAAGTTTGTTAATAATGATAATATGGTTGTCTTCATATAAAACTCTTGAGGCAATATCATGGCCTGTATTAGCATTATAACCCAATTTTTCTTCACATCTATCTGATTTTATGCCATTGTTTGCCATTCTTACACGCCCGTTAGTCCACATCATCAAAGAGGCTTGGAATCTCTTCAGCGCTCTTTTTCTTTGGATTTTCTTCAGAAATTGAAGTCTCTACAATAGTCTCTTCTTCAGCGTTTTCCATAGAGTTCTCTAAAGACTCACTTGCACTTCCTTCCGGCTCTTCTGACTGAGCAGGCTTAATCAACTTGCAAGCCTTAATCCTAATAGAGGCAATCTCCTTCTTTGTGATAATGACTCCACCAGCCTTAGCGCCCTTAATCAAATAATCAGAGAAATGCAGCACCGTTTCCTTCACTCTAGAAGGACCCTTATAAGTGATAGTCACCTCTGCATCCTCAAAGACTGAAAGCTTCTTCATAGAATACTGCTCTGGATCCGGCAACAGTTCATACGGCTTATTCATAATGAAACCAGATAGTTTACACCTCTTGATATAGGTAATCTTACTCTTTTTTTCCTGATAGATTACGGTAAATACAAGAGGATCCAACGTTTGCTTGTCCGCAAGTCCACAATAGGCTATATCTTTGCCTACAAACGCTTTATCTGCCACATTGGTGCAATAATAGGTACCGTTCTTCTGAACCACCAGAATCTTATCATACTCTGAGACCTTGCAAATGGAATTGCCCGCCTTCAGGCTTGTACCCAAATAGCCCGTCAGTGCATCATACTTGAGATCCAAATCCCGCTTGGCAACTTCCTTCACATCAATCATCTTGAAGTCCGATATTGTTGTCTTTCTCTCTTTCAGAACTTCATTCACACAGCCTTTAATATCCGTGAGAACATTGATGGAATATTCTGCAAGGTGGGTCAAGTTATACTCCACCTTCTGAATATTTGCATTGATTTCATCAATTTCCTGCTCGTTCTTCTCAATATCAAAGAGCGATATTCTTCTGATTGGAATCTTGAGCAATCTTTCAACATCTTCATCAGAAACGTCGCGCACCAGCTGTTCCTTATACGGCTCAAACCCTGTTTTAACAGCATTAAATACGGCTTCTTGCGTACGCTTTTGCTCAATTCTCTTATAGACTCTTTCTTCCACAAAGATTCTTTCCAAGGTTCTTGCATGAAGTCTGTCAAAGAGGTGCCCTTTTTCCACTTCCAATTCCGCTTTAGAAACCTCAATTATGTGGTTTGCATGGTACCTGATTACATCTGAGATGGTGCAAACATGCGGCAGTTTGTCCTTAATAACAAGACAATTTACAGAAATCTTCTGCTCACACAGCGTATAGGCATAAAGAGCATCAACAATGTCCTTGGTGTAGGTACCCTTGGCAAGATAAATCTCAATATTAACCTTGTCCGCAGTGTAATCACTTACACTTTGAATCTTAAGTCTGCCTTTTTTGATTGCATCCTCAATAGAATGAATCATGCTTTCGCTATCTACTCCAAAAGGCAACTCCTCAATGACAATCTTCTTTGCATTGGAGGTATCCAATTTTGCCCTGATAGCTACACTACCCAGCCCATCCTGATAGTCCGATACATCCATGATGCCACCACCCTGGAAGTCTGGATAGAGATGAAATTCCTCACCCTTGATGGCCGCTATTTGAGCATCAATGACCTCAACTGCGTTGTGGGGTAAAATCTTGGTGGACATACCTACGGCAATGCCCTCTGTACCCTGGATGATAACTACTGGAATTTTGGCGGGGAAAGTAACCGGCTCTTTGCTTCTGCCATCATAAGACTCCACATAGTTGGTGATTTCTGGATTGTAAAGGACCTTCTTTGCAAAAGGTAAAAGCCGGCACTCAATGTATCTGGCGGCAGCCGCTCCGTCACCGGTCATGAAGTTACCAAAGTTACCCTGTTTTTCAATGAAAAGGTCGCAGTTAGCAAGGTTAACCAAGGCAGTATAAATAGAGGCATCTCCATGCGGATGATAGTGCATGGTGGAGCCCACCACGTTGGCAACTTTATTAAAACGACCGTCATCTATCTCCATTAACGTGTGTAAAATGCGCCTTTGTACCGGTTTTAGGCCATCTTCTATGTCTGGAATG
>CAVISO010000020.1:0-23026 GCA_963645435.1 Sphaerochaetaceae bacterium
GGAGTTATAATGAGCTATAAAGATAAAAATGGGCTTTATGCCATAATTGACACAGAAAAGGGAAAGATTGTTGTTTCTCTTGAGTTTGAGAAAGTTCCAATGACTGTTGCTAATTTTGTTGGACTTGTTGAAGGCGAATTGAATTTTGATAATCCTGGCGAGAATTTTTATGAAGGATTAATGTTTCATAGAGTTATTGATAATTTTATGATTCAGGGTGGATGTCCAAAGGGAGACGGAACTGGCGGTCCAGGATATTCTTTCCCAGATGAATTTGATCCCTCCTTGAGACATGATGGTCCTGGTATTATGAGTATGGCTAATGCTGGTCCTGGTACTAACGGTAGCCAGTTCTTTATTACCCATGTTAAGACTCCTTGGTTGAACGATAAACATTCTGTGTTTGGAAAGGTGGTAGAAGGTCAGGACGTGGTTAATGCAATTGCGCAGGGGGACAGAATTAATGACATTCAAATTGAGAGAATTGGAGAGGCTGCACAGGGCTTTAAAGTTACAAAAGAGATCTTTGCTCAACTAGTTCAAGACGCTTCTAAAAAGGCCATGGACAGGAGAAAAAAGGAAATTGAAAAAGTTGAAAAAGAGATTGCTAACCGCTGGCCAAAGGCAATTAAAACCCCAAGTGGTCTACAGTATGTAGTTCTAAAAGAGGGAGATGGAAAGGCACATCCAAAGTATGGACAGAAGGTTACTGTTCATTATACAGGAACTCTTCTGGATGGCAGGATGTTTGACTCTTCAGTTCATAGAGGAGAGCCTGCAACCTTTGCTGTTGGACAGGTAATTGATGGCTGGAATGAAGCACTTCAGACCATGAGCAAAGGCGAGAAAAGAACCTTGATTATTCCACCAGAGCTCGGCTACGGAGTACACGGATATCCTGGAATTATTCCTCCAAATTCTTATCTGATTTTTGACGTTGAGCTTTTGGATTTCTAAGAATAAATAGCAAGACAAAGTAAGTAAGCACAACTTACTAATTGGTAAAAACCAACAATCTTTGTGCATTTTTGCTTAACCCGCGCCAAAAGGGCGATTTTTCCTGGTTTTTGGAACGCTTTTTGGTTGCGGGTTTTTCTTTTTGTTTATATCTTGAAAGCATTCCCGTTGGATAAAGCTAAGGTAAATAAGGAGTCCTAACATGAAAGAAGGTGCAACACAGTTTATTTGTTCGCAATGTGGTTATACTAGCTCAAAGTGGTTAGGACGTTGTCCTGACTGTAATGCTTGGAATTCTTTTTCAGAAGAGAAAATAGAGAAAGTAAAGAAGGTTAGTAAGGAATCCTTACAAATAACCTCAACCCCTCTATCTGAGGTGCCATATGAAAGTGAGTTTAGATTCACTAGCGGAATAGAAGAATTAGATAGAGTCTTGGGCGGAGGCATTGTAAGATCCAGCTCTGTTCTAGTTGGTGGAGAACCAGGAATTGGCAAATCTACCTTAATGCTTCAGGTGGTTGCAGGTTGTGCGGACAAAAGAAAAGTGCTTTATGTTTCTGGAGAAGAAAGTGCAAGCCAAGTTCGCCAGAGAGCAGAAAGGCTTAATCTGGATTTGTCAAAGATAAACATTCTTTGTGAGACAAAATTAGAAAAAATTGCTCACGTGTTAGAAGAAGAAAAACCACAGATTGCCGTTATAGATTCTCTTCAGACCCTGTACTCAGAAGATTTAACTTCTCTTGCAGGCTCTGTCACTCAAATAAGAACCTGCTGTATGGAGTTGACAGGTCTATGCAAGAAAAATGGCACTGCAGTTTTCTTTATTGGTCATGTAACAAAAGAGGGCACTTTAGCCGGTCCAAAAATCATTGAACACATGGTGGATACAGTCATTTATTTTGAACAAGCTTCTATGGGGGTAAGGCTTGTAAGGGCGGCAAAGAACCGCTTTGGTTCTGTTGATGAGATTGGTATCTTTAATATGACAAGTGAAGGGCTTGAAGGAGTAAAGGATCCCTCAAGTTTCTTTATTTCCGAGCGGCAGGAAAGTGAGCTTCCTCCTGGTATTGCTTACACGGCAATTACGGAGGGTTCTAGAACCTTTATAGTAGAAGTCCAGGCTCTTGTTGTAGACGCAAAAAGCGGCTACAGTCGCGTTTATTCTGATAAGATAGATAATTCACGGGTTACCCGCATTGCCGCAATTCTGGAACGACATGGAGCCGTTAAACTGGGAGATAAGGATATTTACGTTAATGTTGCTGGCGGAGTTAGAGTCAACGAGGTTTCTGTTGAACTTGCTTTGGCGGTTGCTCTGTGGTCCGCCTGCTGTGGAAAAAACCTTCCTGCAAAGATGGTTTGTTTTGGAGAACTTAGCCTTGCCGGTGAGGTAAGGCCTGTTAACTATGGAGACCGCAGACTCAAGGCTGCCTATGAAATGGGCTTTGATAAAGCCATTGTTCCATATTCCATGAGCTTTGACGAAAAACGTCTACTGCTAAAGAGATGCAAAAAGATTAAAGACGCTTTCGTGTTTAAGAATTAACTTTAAGTTTTAGCCAAAGATTTTCAACATAATTGGGAACAAAACAAAGGTTCCCAATATGCTGCCAATGCTTGTGGCAAAGAATACTGTAAAGGCATGAAGAACTCTGTTCTTAAACCAGCCCTTGAAGGTGGAAATATCGTCAGAGATGTTTTCAAAGTCTTTTACCTTAGGTTTTCTAAGCTTGGCTTCTGCAATACCAGTGATGATTCCAACTCCAATTGCAGGGTTCAGCACCGCTATTGGTGCGGCTATTGCAGATACCAGCCAGTTTAAAGGATGAGCCCAAGAAAGAATTGAGAATAGCACTGTGGTAAGAGAGTTGGTGCAAGCCCAAATGACAAAGTATTTAAGACCCTGATCAAAGCCCTGCAGGAAACCAGCAATGATAACAATGGCAATGATGGCAATTGGAACAATCCACTCTGCAATTTTGCCTGCCTTTGAAGGTTTTGGTACCACAGAAATACTACTGAGATCTTTAGAAAGTTCTCCCTTCTCAAGTTTTTCAATTGTCTTAATAATGCCGTTGGCATGTCCGGCTCCAATTACTGCAACCTTTTTGTGCCCAGGGGCTTCCAAGATATTTGTAGCTAAATAGCGGTCTCTTTCGTCTATGAGGGCCTCTTTTGCTCCGGGAAGTTCCTTTGCAAGCTCGTTCATCATTTCCTGAAGGGTATCGGATTTTTTGAGTTCCTCTAGCTCCTCAGGTTTGAATTCCTCTTTGTCAAAGGCACTGGAGAGGAGAGTTGCAATGAGTTTTGCTTTGTTCCAGAGATTGCTGTTGCGCCAGGCCCTTTTGAGGGTGATTTGGATTTCTCGGTCGCAAAGGGAGAAGGGGATGCCTTTTTCTACTGCAATCTTTCCGGCGCCCAGAATTTCTTCGCCTGGTGCAGAACCGGTTTGCGTGCCCATTTTCTTCTGGAAGGAGGCAAGAGCGGTGTTGGCTAGTACCAAGAAGGTTTTGCCCTCTTTGAAGATTTTGACAAGATCCATGTTGGAGTAACTGCTTTCTTTGGTTTTGCTGTCATACCTGCCTTTGTCAAGTTCTAGGCAAATGCGGTCTGGATTCTCCTCTTCAATGACTTGGCGTACTTCGTTAACACTGTTTTGGGAAACATGGGCAGTGCCAACGAGGATAATCTCGTCGCCATTGTCCAAGAAAATTTTATTTATTGTATCGCTAATTTTTTCAACGTTCATAAGAATCAATATACAACAAAAGTGGCTAGGCTTCCACTCTGTCTAGAGGCTATCTTGCCTCAATTTCCTTAATATTAAACTCATTACCTTGAAGCAGGTAGGTTTTTTCGCTTCCACAGGCAGGACAAATTTTTCCAAACTCAACGGTGCCGTATTTTTTTCCGCAATTTTCACAGTAAGTAATAGCTGGAATTGTCTCAACTAAGAGCAAAGCGTCCTTCATATGGATAGATTTTTTTAGCACTGCCCATTTCCAGACATCTTGAAGATAGGATTCTATAACGGTTGAAACTTCTCCTAGCTCAAGGGTGACAGATTTGACCTCTGTGAGAGAGTTTTCTTCACAGAGGTCTTCTACTACTTTGATTATGTGAAAGACTACGCCAAGTTCATGCATAATGTCCTAATTCTTACTTCTTCCCTGCAAATTTAATCTTAATAGCCTGTTTTAGACCATTAGGAAGGATGTATTTGAGCTTGTCTTCACTCTTTACCATTTTGCTGGCTCCAGGAAGGTCTCGTTTAAGGTGAATGGCATCAAACATGCATTTGGTGGTACAAATTCCACAACCTAGGCAACGGTTGGGATCTACAACTGTGGCACCACAACTGAGGCATCGGGCTGTCTCTTTTTTGACCTGCTCTTCTGTAAAGACCAGCTTGCTGTCGCGGAAGGAGAGGCGTTTGATGGCTGCGTTGTAGCCGGGTTTCTGGCGACCGGTGTTGTCGTAGGTTGGGAGAGTGATGTCCTCTTTGTCCAGAGCCTTGTAGTAGTTGGGGTTTCGACCAATTGTCAGAGAAGAGTGGGGCTGGACAAATCTGTGAATGGAGATTGCCGCCTCCTTGCCCTGTGCAATGGCATCAATGGCGAATTTTGGACCGGTAAAAACATCTCCGCCAACGAAGATATCGGGGGTCTTAGTTTGATAGGTGACGGTGTCTGCCATTGGATAGGTGCCACGCTTAAGTTCAACAGTTTCGTCTTTCAAAAGGTCTGCCCAGTTTATGGTTTGACCTACTGCAAGAAGAACGTTGGAGCAGGAAATGGTCTTGGTATCGTTCTCATCGTAGATTGGACTGAAACGTTTATTCTCGTCATAAACGGAGGTGCAACGTTTTAGAACTATACCAGTGACCTTGCCATTTTCTGTTAGGATTTCCTTGGGTCCCCAACCTCCTTCAAGAAGAATTCCTTCCTCTTCAGCTGTTTGAATTTCTTCAGCAGTTGCAGGCATAATATCCCTTGTTTCGAGGGAGAACTGATAAATTTTTGCACTATCCTGGGCTTCTGGGCTATCGTTTGACTTAATGGTAGAACAGCGAAGGGCTGTGCGGGAAACATCAATTGCAACGTTTCCGCCACCAATTACTACGGTGTCGCCAGAGAGTTTAAAGGCTGCCTTTCCGTCTGTAGTAGTGCTGTCAGCAACTTTCTTTAGGAAGTCTACTCCTGTAAGAACGCCTTCTGCCTCCTCTCCTGGAACGTTTACCTTGCGTCCGCCTTGACAACCAATTGCAATATAGAAGGCCTTGTAGCCCTGCTTTCTGAGTTCGCTGAGGGTGATGTCTTTTCCAATCTCAACACCAGTTTTAATTTCAACGCCCATCTCTTTTATGATGTCAATTTCTGCCTCTAGGACATTCTTTTCAAGAACAAAGGAAGGAATTCCGTACATGAGCATCCCGCCAGCCTTTTGATTTTTCTCAAAAACAGTTGGCTTATAACCCTTTTCTGCAAGATAAAAAGCACAGGAAAGTCCAGCAGGACCTCCACCAATAATTGCAATTTTCTGGTCAAAGAAATCATCCTTCAAGGAAGGAATTGTCTTCTTTGGAATGAATCTGGTCTCACTATTCAAATCCTGCATTGCAATAAATTTTTTCACTTCATCAATTGCAATGGCTTCATCAATAGTGCCACGAGTACAGGCCTCTTCACATCTCTTATTGCAAATGTGTCCACAGACGGCCGGAAGCGGATTGTTCTTCTTGATTAACTCCAAGGCTTCTGTGTACTTTCCCTGAGACGCCAACTTCAAATAGCCTTGTACCGATACATGCGCCGGACACGCCGTCTTACAAGGGGCTGTTCCACTTTCATGGGAGTTGATGCGGTTCTTATTTCTGTAATCTTCTTCCCACATCTCTGGACCCCATTTTCTCTCAGAGGGCAATGGAGTTTTTGGATACTCCACCTTGCTTCCATCCTTCTTGCAGAGCTTTTGGCCAAGCCTTACCGCACCAGCCGGGCAGAATTCAACACACCTACCGCAAGCCACGCATTTATCCGTCTCAACATGGGCAACATAAGCCGAGCGTGACATATTTGGCGTGTTAAACAATTGCGAGGTCCTAAGCGCATAGCAGACATTCACATTGCAGTTGCAAATTGCAAAAATCTTGTCTTCACCATCGATATTTGTAATCTGATGCACAAAACCGTTATCTTCTGCCTTTTGCAAGATTGCCAGCGCCTCTTCTTTAGTGACATATCTGCCACCCTTATTGGTTTCCACCACGTAGTCTGCCATATCGCCCACCGCAAGACACCAGCCTTCTGGGTCATCCGCGCAGCCTTCATCATACGTCTTACGAGACATACGACACGAGCAAGGAGATGCGGCATACTTGCCTTCATATTTGCTTAGCCAGTGCGATATATGCTCCACACTTACGCTCTTATTTTCCATCCCGATAGCCTTTTCAACTGGTATGACGTGCATGCCAATTCCTGCACCTCCGAGTGGAACCATTGGGGTAATTTTTTCCAAAGGAAGACGGCTCATGCGTTCAAAGAAACGACCCATCTCAGGATGGTCTTCCAGTACCTTTGAATTCATGTTGCTAAATTCTGCACTTCCTGGAACAAACATTGGAAGCACATATTGCTTCTCTTTTTTCTCATTTTCCCAGTTATACTCAATAAGCCCGTTATAGGCCATTTCATCCAGCTGTTTCTGAAGCCAACTATCGTCTGTACAATTAGTTAACTTCTTTATTTGTTCAAAAGTCCTAGGCTTTCTTTTGCCCATTTTAAGGGCAATTTCAGCCTGTTCGTCTGTGCAAAGAGGGGCAAGACCCCAGTACTCTGGGCTTTCTTTTGTAATCTGCTCTTTTCCAAGAACCACTGCAACGCGGTCTGTGATGAGCTTTCCAAGTTTTACAATTGGCTCTCTAATAGGCTCTTCGTTTTTTACTGTCTCTGGGACATATCCTGTTAATGGGTCTGCCATAGTTAACTCCCCTTATTTGTAGTTTTTAACTTGTTCTCTTATCCAATTTATCCAAGGTTCAAAACCTTCTCCTGTTTTAGCGGAAACAAAGAAAACCTTAGCGTTTGGATTGAGATGCAAAATTCTCTCTTTGACTTTTTCTAACGAAAAGTCATTGAATACAGACAGTGTATCACATTTATTTATTAGCACAACGTCACTTATTTGGAACATAAGTGGATATTTGAGAGGTTTGTCATCTCCTTCTGGTACGGAAAGAATCATGGCATTCTTGGTGCTTCCCGTGTCAAACTCAGCAGGGCATACCAAATTTCCAACATTCTCCAAAACTACAAAATCTAAATCCTTTGTGCCAAATTCCTTAAGTCCCTGACGGGTCATATCAGCATCCAAGTGACACATGCCACCAGTATGGATTTGTATGACTCGTACGCCAGTTTCTTCAATAGCCTGTGCATCCACTACGGAGTCAATATCGGCCTCCATTATGCCAATAGCCAGCTCATTTTTGAGTTCTTGGATGGTTCTCTTCAGGGTGGTGGTTTTGCCAGCTCCTGGAGAGGACATGAGATTCAAAAGGAAAGTGCCTTCGCTTTTTAGTTGAGCCCTTAACAGGGCAGCATCTTTGTCATTGTCTTCAAAGACGCTTCTTTTTACTTCAATTACTTTGAAATCGTTCATTCTTTTATTCTAGTGGATAGAGTAACTTTTTTCTATTTCTTTTGTTGTAAGAAAGGTGAATATGACAATATTCTCGCGCATCTAAAAATTTAGAGGTAAATTATGGCAAAAAGAAATGGAAAATCATCGGGCGAAGGAATTATTAAATTTGCAAATGTTATTCAGGTTATTTTATCTATTCTTTGCGTTTTCTGTGGTGGCATAATGATTGCTGCAGGTATTTATATGAACAATGGTGGCCAATACAGCAATATAGGGCAATATGGTGTTCCTACTATTCTCTGCGGGGTTCTTTTCATTGTTCTTGGTCTTATTTTTGTTGCAATCTATGCAATGTTCATGAGATGTTTTGGCGAGATGGCAGTAGATCTTCATTGCATCAGAAACTCCAACGCAACTCTTGCAGAGTTTGTAGACAACGCAAGCATTGCAAGGCACAACAAGGAACAGCAGTAAGGAAAAATCAGAAGGAGGACCCCTTATAATTGGGAACTTAAACTAGGAGTAGATAACCGGATTTTTCAGAAAATGAGATTTCCGGTTATTTTTTAACCGGAATTTTGAAATTTTAAATTTTCCGGTTATTATGCAAAGGATGGTAGAGATGGAGCAGCGAGAGATTCAGGGAATTAGCTATTGCCTTATTAGAAAGAGGGGAATGCGTAACATCCATCTTAAGTTTAATAGTCAGGGACAGTTGGTAGTGTCTGCTCCCTACTTTGTGAAACTCTCTGAGATTGAAGGCTTTATTGTAAAGTGCAGGAGTATGATTGAAAGAGTTGAAACTAACATTCCAAAGCATACTTATGACACCGGAGATAGCATAATGCTGTTAGGTAAACCAAGAACGCTTGAAGTTGTGGAAACCCGGCAAATAAAGAAGACGATGGCCAAATATAGCATTGAAGATGAAAAAATTGTGATATATGTGGCAAATAAAGACATTGAGATTGTGAAAGAGACAATCAAGCAAATGTATATAGACACGACTATGCAGGTGCTGGAAAGCAGGGTGCCATATTGGGTGAAAGAGACTCAGACAGGAGAGGTTCCCGTTTTTGGAGTGAATAGAGCCAAGACCAAGTGGGGCGTTTGTTATCCAAGAGAAAGACGGCTATATCTGAGCTATATGTGTGCAATTTTGCCATACGAACTTATTGATATGACAGTGCTTCACGAGGTGTGTCATCTGAAAGAGCGAGGTCATGGTCCACGCTTCTGGGCGTTGATGAAAGCGAATATGCCTGACTTGGATAAAAGAAAAGCCCAACTAAGAGAGGTCTCTAAGATGGGCTTAACCTACAATCTAGTATAAGTGACTACTTAATTATTGCCAAAAGATGTTTGACAAAGTCGTAGGTTCTCTTGGCAGAGCTAATGGAGACTTTCTCATTGGTGGAGTGAATGTCCACAAGGTTTGGTCCAATTGAGACGCTGTCCATTCCAGGTACTTTGCTATTGATAACGCCACATTCAAGTCCTGCATGAATTGCGGTCACAAGAGGCTTTTTCCCTGTGCTTTCTTCGTAGGCCTCTGCACAGAAGTTTGCAAGTGGGGAATTTGGATCTGGAGCCCAGGAAGGATAGCCGTCACCAATCGTGTAATTAAAACCAAAGGCCGATACCACTGTAGCAATCTTGCTTACAAGATATTCTTTTGCACTATCAATGTTGCTTCTTACACTGAGTTCCATGTGGAAGTTTCCATCTTCAGAAAGTTTGACAATAGCAAGGTTGTTTGAGGTTTCAACAATTCCAGGAAGGGCCTTACTCATTGCAAAGACTCCATGAGGAAGAGCAAACAGCAAACCAGTAAGGCGCATTGAAGAGGCAGCAGAGAGAGCCTTTGCTTCTGTGAAAATTTCTGGTTCTTCACATTCTACAAAGAGATTTGGTTCTTCAATTTTATTTTCAAACTTCAGAGCCTCAGTTGTTTCGGAAATAGCCTGCTTTGCAGCAAAAAGAGTGTTTTCTTTAACAAGAATCGTACATTCGCAACTAGAAGGAATTACGTTTCTTCTGATCCCGCCCATGAGAGAAGAAATTACAAATTCACAACCAACAGAACTAATCTTGTAAAGAATTCTTGCCATTGCACAAACGGCATTAAGTCGTTGCAGGTGAATATCTCCACCACTGTGACCGCCTTTTAGCCCTCCAATGGTCAATTTCAGAGGTTTCCAACCCTTCTTAACTGTAGCCGTCTGAAGCGCAGTATCAGAAACCAGGTCAACTCCACCTGCGCATCCAATATAGATGATTCCTTCTTCCTCGCTATCAAGGTTTAGCAGTTTCTGACTCTTAATAAGAGAACCATCCAGCCCAAAAGCTCCATCCATACCTGTTTCTTCAGAGAAGGTGAAGATAGCCTCAAGAGGGCCATGCTGGCTATCCTTATCTGTAAAAATAGCCATGGCTATGGCAACACCAATACCATCGTCGGCACCAAGGCTTGTTTCTTTTGCTTTAAGCCAGTCACCATCAATTTCAGTCTCAATTGGGTCCTTAGTAAAATCGTGCTTACTGCCAGGGACTTTTACACAAACCATGTCCATATGACCTTGCAAGGCTACAGAAGGGCGGTCTTCATAACCCTTTGTTGCAGGCACTCTAGCAATGATATTTCCAGCTTGGTCTCGCTGGGCTTCAATTCCATTCTCTTTTGCCCAAGCAAGAATAAACTGTCTCATTCCTTCTTCGTTTCCCGATTCTCTTGGAATCTTGCAAATTTGACTGAAATACTCAAACAAATCCATTATTTTCTCCTTTTCCCTTTAACGAAAACTGCAACGGCATTGAAGTCTTCGTCAAAAACCGAGATATTGGCCAAATGACCTTTCTTAATCATTCCAATTTCTTTGAATCCATAAATAGAAGCAGGATTCTTGGTTGCCATTTCCACCGCTCTGTCTTTCTCTATTCCCCAAGAAATCAGATTTGCAACCGCTTTGTTTAAGGTCAGTGCTGAGCCACACAGTAAATCTGGATTTTCTGCACTGACAAACGCTCCACGAGGACCAAGGCTTACCTTAGTTCCATTGGCAAAGAAAGAGCCTTCACCTAAGGAGGTTGGTTTAAGGCTGTCAGTAATAAGTGCTACCTTTCCTTCTGGCTTGGTCTTTGCCACATATTTTACAAGATCTTTGTTTACATGAACGCCATCTGCAATTAACTCACAAGAGAACCTGTCGTCAATTAAAGCCGCTCCCGAAACAGATGGATCTCTGTGTCCAATGCTTGGCATTGCATTGAACATATGCGTGGCATGTTTTATTCCAAGGCTGGCTCCTTTTTCTGCCTGCTCGTAGGAGGCATTTGTATGTCCTGCCAGCAAAACAATGTTCTCTTTCTTTGCTATGGCCGCAATTTTTTCAACATTAGTTAACTCTGGAGCTATTGTCATACAAACTAACTGGCCCTTGCACACTTCAATAAAGTGCTGAAAGATTTCAACGCATGGTTCCAGTATTGATGCAGGATCTTGGGCTCCAGCCTTAAGAGGAGACAGGAAAGGTCCTTCAAAATTTACACCAAGAATTGTAGCTCCTTTTTCCTTTCCCATGGCAGCAAGCACGGCCTGAGCCTCTTTTTCCATCTTTTCAGGACGCCCAGCATATAGCGTTGGGAGAAAGCCAGTTACTCCAAAATTTGCAAGGACTTCAGACATTCCACAAATGGATTCTGCTTGTGCGTCATCTGTCCCAAAGCCACCAATTCCGTGAATATGGGTATCTATCAGTCCTGGTGTTACCGTCAGCCCTTTAGCATCATAAACGGTCTTCGCTTCATGGCGCTTAGCATTGTAATCCGCCATGTCAAAGACATCAGCAATTCTACCTTCTTGAGAAATAAGAATCCCACAAGAAGAAGCGAGCATTGCATTTTTAATCAAAAGGGCGTTTTCCATGCCCACAGTATACCAAGCACACGACATTCAAGCAATTGCACCGTCACCAGGAAAGGGTTACAATTGTTCCATGAACCTTACAGACAAATTCCTTCCTACTACTCGCGAAGAGATGACCAAACGCGGCTGGGATCAGCTTGATATCCTCTTTCTCTCCGCCGATGCCTACGTAGACCACCCCTCTTTTGCCTGTGCTCTACTTTCCCGCCTCCTGGAAGCCCACGGCTACAAAGTAGGCATCATCTCTCAACCAGACTGGAAAAATCCCGATATCATTAAAATCATGGGTCGTCCAAAACTTTGCTGCATGATAAGCGGAGGCAACCTGGACTCCATGGTGGCTCACTATACCAGCACCAAGAAAAAAAGAAGTGACGATATGTATTCTCCTGGCGGAAAGGCAGGTTTTAGACCTGACCGTCCAACCATCATCTATTCCAACCTGGTTCGTCAGGCTTTTAAAGATTTGCCAATTGTTATAGGTGGACTTGAAGCTTCTTTAAGAAGACTCGCCCATTACGACTACTGGCAGGATTTGGTTCGTAAACCAATTCTCTTGGATGCCAAGGCCAATCTCTTGATTTATGGGATGGGAGAACGGCAAGTTTTGGAAATAGCAGACCGGCTTGCAAAAGGGGAGTCTATTAACTCCATGAGAGATATTCAGGGTACTTGTTATTCTGTCTCAGAGAAGGAATGGAGGAGCCTTCAAGAAAATTCAAAACTGCCTTTTGAACCTGTGACGATGCCTTCTTTTGAAGAAGTATCGGCAAGAGACAAAGTTTCCAATAAGCCGGAAAAAGAGGGGCTGAAAGCCTATGCCAAAGCCTTCCAAATGAAGATGCAGCAGGAGAATCCTTTTAGCAAACAATGTCTTGTGCAGGCATGTAATGGCCGTTTTGTTGTGCAAAACCCACCTGCTAGGCCATTGTCCACCGAACAATTTGATAATTTATACGAACTTCCTTATACCAGAAAATGGCACCCTTCTTATGAGGCTCTGGGCGGAATTCCTGCAATAAAAGAGGTACAGTTTTCCATTACTTCCAACAGAGGCTGCTATGGGGCATGCTCTTTTTGTGCAATAAGTGCACATCAGGGAAGAATCATTCAAGTAAGAAGTAAGGAGTCTTTAGTTAGAGAGGCAAAGCTTCTTGTACAGCATCCCGATTTCAAGGGTTATATCAATGATTTAGGCGGTCCTACGGCAAATTTTCAGTGTACCGTTTGCGATAAACAAATGAAGGCTGGTCCTTGTGCAAATAGACAATGTATGTACCCCAGTCCTTGTCCCAATGTAAAAGACGCACACCTGGAATACTTAGATAAATTAAACGCCGTTGCAAGCGTTCCAGGAGTAAAGAAGGTTTTCATTCGTAGCGGTATTAGATTTGATTATCTCATGCTTTGTACAACCCCAAAGGTTCGCAAAGAATTTATGAGAGAACTGGTAAAAAACCATGTCAGCGGACAGTTAAAAGTTGCCCCAGAGCATATCTCAAAAGAAGTTTTAGCCTGTATGGGCAAGAGCCCTGTTGAGGTCTACGATGCCTTCAAAGAGGAATTTTTTGAAGAAAACAAGCAACAAGGCAAGAAACAGTACATCATTCCATACTTTATTGCCGCCCATCCAGGTTCTACCTTAAACAGCGCAATAGAACTCGCGCTCTACATGAAAAAGCAAGGCTTTGTTCCAGATCAGGTGCAGGAGTTTTATCCAACTCCGGCTACCGTTTCTACTTGCATGTACTACACCGGTCTTGATCCAAGGCCGGGAGAGAACTTCAAGTCCGTTTACATTCCTAAAGGCAGAGATGCAAATCTCCAAAGGGCGCTACTTCAGTTCAACAAACCAGAAAACAAGCCTCTTGTTCTTGAAGCCCTAAACAAAGCAGGGAGACCAGAACTGGCCAAAATCCTCCTTTCTCACCATTGATAAAAAGCCTACAAAACCGTTGTAGTAACCTGCTTTAATGAAATAAGATACGCCCAAAAACAATATAAATGTGATTTTTAGAGGTTAGAAATTTGTTTTTTTGCAAAATATTTGACGGCAGAAAAAAAACGTGATAGTATGTAAGTTAACCCAATTTTCACTAAATGATATTGGGGTTTTTTTATGATAGGAGAACGAAATTGAATCGCGAAGCTATTCCGTCAATACATTTTTATGACCAAGATTTTGTTGACCTCTATGACAGATCTTGGGTGTGGATTGATGAGTTCTGGAAAAAGGGAACTGAAGAAAACGGTTTTACAGGAAACTATGTCTCATACAATGATCAAAAGAGTTTTGATCTGTTTAGTTGCTGTTTGTCCTCTTTGTTTCTGAATTATAGCAATCAAACGTATTCACCGTTTGACATGATAGATTTCTTCTATTCTAAGCAAGAGCCCAATGGGGCTATTAGGTCTCAGTACAGTATTGAAAATGGCGCTCCTATTTTCTCTGAGGACAATCCGGAAGGAATTGTTGTTCCTCTTTTTGCCTATGTGGAGTTCCTTTTCTATCATAAGATTGGTAATAAAAAGAGACTGAAGGACGTGGTTCCTATTTTGGAGAATTACTTTAATTGGATTAAAGAGATGTTCCAAAAAGAAAATGGGCTTTTCTCTGTACCAGTATCGGCCTGTCTGACTGGAAATGTGCCGCGTGAGAAGACGGTGTATCCTGTAGATTTCAATACCCTTATGGCTCTCAATGCGCTGTATATGTCCAACATTGGAGATATCTTGAATGATAAGGAGCTAAGTTTTAGATATAAAAGACTTTATTTTGCCCTCAAGACAAGAATAAATAATCTCATGTGGGATACAGATACAGGTTTTTATCATGATCTGGATGCGCAGGGGCAGCGGCTACCTCTCAAGATGATTGGTGCCTATTGGACACTCTTGGCAGAGATTCCAAATGACGAGCGTGCCGCTAGGATGATTGAATATCTTAAGGATCCAAATTACTTTGGTACGGACAACCCGTTCCCAAGCGTGAGTGTGGATTCTCCTTGCTATAAGGAAAATGTTCAGGGCTATTGTGGCGCGGTGGTGCCTTCCAATATTTATGGTGTTGTTAAGGGGCTTGAGAAGTATGGCGAGAACGTGTTTGCACGTGAGTGTGCAATCCGTCACGTCTACTTCATGCTTGACACTCTGCATCCGGGAGATAACATTCAGGGCGATGTCTGGGAGGCTTATCTCCCAAACAAAGAGGGGACACCTGCACTAGATGATTCCTGCACAGAGCCTTTCCCAAGAAGAAAGTTCTTGCCCCAGGTGTGTCTTGTGACCATTACAATGATGATTGAAGACATCATTGGTCTTGATGTTTCTCTTCCAAGAAAGACCGTTTATTGGATGGTGCCTAATCTTGAAGTCATGGGCATTGAGAATTTGTCTTTAAAGAGGAACCTTATCACTATCCTCAGTAATAAAAATGCTAGAGGCTGGGAGATTAGACTGGAAAGCGAAAAACTCTATTACTTCACAATTGAGATTATTGATGAGAAAAAGAAGAAGACACTTCCTATCCCTAGCGGAAAGTGCTCCATGCTTATAGACAAACTCTAATCTCTTGTATCAATTTTTTAATGGCGGATAAAAATGAGCTGGTTAGGTAAGATTATTGGAGGAACTATAGGGTTTTTTCTTGGCGGTCCTTTGGGCATGATTGCAGGTGCCGTTTTTGGTCATATGTTTGATAAAAGCTCGGACATGGCTAATGGAGACGAGAACCAGAATTCTGATGGACAGTACTACGGAGGAAATTCTACAAATAATGGCTCAAAAAGCCAGAATAATGGCTATTCTAGGTACTATTTCTTCAATACAGGCTATGGAAAGTCTCAAATGGTTTTCTTTGTTGGGTGCTTTTCCATGCTGGCAAAGCTGGCTTCCGCTGATGGTACAATAAGCGAAAATGCCAAGAGAAAAATTCAGGAGTTCATGATAAATGATCTTCATCTTATGGGCTCCAGCTACAACAATGCTGTTAATATTTTTAATCAAGCGCTCAATCAAAACAGTACCTTTGAGGGTTTGGTAACGCAGTTCTATGAAAACTTCAAAAACTCTCCGTCAATTTTGCAATTGATGGTAGATATTTTCTACAGAGTAGCCTACGCGGACGGAGTTATTTCCAAGAAAGAAGAGTCCATGATTGAGTATGCCGCCAACGTTTTCCAGATTCCTCAAAGCGTTTTGGATAGCATTCGCAGAAAATATGGCATCACTAATGCTCCTTCAAAGGCGTACGCTGTGCTTGGACTCAAAGAAGATGCTACTGAAGCTGAGATTAAAAAGGCCTATAGAAAACTTATTTTGGAATTCCATCCAGACACCGTTGCTGCAAAGGGCATGGCTGATGAATTTAAGGAATATGCCACAAAGAGATTCCGCGAAATTCAGGAAGCCTACGAGCAAATCTGCAAAGAACGTGGCATCAAATAGCAGTAAATAAAAATGAAAGGTTTTATAGAAAACCGTTAAACTTTTTTTAAGGCTTTTTCTAGGCAAGCTTTTTTTCAACTTAGGCGGCAAACAGATAAGGTTTTTATTACAAAACCAAATCTGGCTTTGAAGTAGATTTTGCCGTGGGACTAGATAACAATATTCAGCTGGTACAAGTCTGTGCAAAACTTTCAAATCAAGATACGTTGGAAAGATAAAAACGTAGTCTTGTTGAAGCAATGAAGGAGTTAAACCAAAGTACCTGCACAATTGAGTGTGACGGTAAGATAATAAATATAGTTCCTGCTTGGAAATATCTGCTTCAGCTCTTAAGTTAAAGCCCTTAAGTTAAAGCCCTTAAGTTAAAGTTTTACCCTGCTTCTGAAGGAGCGGGTGAGGGTGGTGCGGTCTGCATACTCCAAGTCCCCGCCAATGGGTAGCCCAGAAGCAAGTCTTGTAAGGCTTAGATTAGGGAAATCCTTCAACAGGTGCCTGATATACAGCGCAGTGGTATCGCCTTCCTCTGTGGGATTTGTGGCAATGATAATTTCAGTAAAGGAGCCTTCTTTTATTCGCTTAAGCAGCTGACTGAACGATAAATCTTCCGGGCCAACGCCGTTTAGTGGGTTGATAGCCCCACCCAGCACATGAAAAAGTCCACTGTAAACTCCAGAGGACTGAATTGTGATGACATCCTGAGGTTGCTCCACAATACATAAAAGGGTTTTATCTCTACTTGGATCTGTGCAAACCGGGCAAGGATCTGTCTCCGTGAAGGAGCCGCAAATGGAGCAGGGATGAATCTTGTCCTGAATGCCTGCAATCTCTTGCGCTAACAATGCATTATAATCCCGCGAGGTCTTAATCAGAGAGAAAGCAATTCTGGAGGCGCTTTTAGGCCCAATCCCAGGAAGCCTGGATAACAATTTTGCCAAACTTTCAATTGCAGTCATACGTTGTACTGGGAAAACATTTGCCCCGCTTCCTGCGAGAGCCTGTCTTTGACATTCTTCAATGCGGTATTGACTGCCGATGCAACCAGCACCTGCAACATTTGGGCGTTTTCCGCATTCACCAACGACGGGTCAATCTTCACGCTTTCTACTTCCATGTTGCCATTTGCCACTACTTCAATCATGTTTCCATACGCGTAGCCGGTACACTTTATCTGCGCCACCTTAGCCTTCATTTCCTCGGCCTGGCTCTTAATCTTATCCATGTTTTTCAACAATTCAAAAGGGTTCATCAATATTCCTCTTTTCCATCAAAGGCCACAATCAAATCCTCCACCACCTGTCTCTTGTCTCGTACTGGTTGCGCTTCTACAGGAGGTAGCTGCACTTTCACCATCTCTTGCGAGCCCGATATTTCTTGCTTTTCTTCCGCCTTAGGTTCTTCTTTTATAACAGTTTCAGGTGCAGGGGCAGGAGCCGGTTGTGGTGCTGGTTGTGGTACAGGCTGTGCTACTGGCTGTGGTGCTGGAACTTCAACTGGAGCTTGCGTTGCTGCAACCTGCTTTACAGGAGCTGCAACCGGTTCAACAGTCTTTTGGGAGGCTAAAGCCGGATTCAGAGGGGTGATGGTTCCTGTTATTAAATCATTCTTAAGGCGAGCTAACTGCTCCAAAATAGAGGCATTGGAAGCCACATATTTTAAGCGAGACAACTTGGAAATTGCCAATTCCAGTTCATATCTAGGACTGAGAGAATAGCGGATATCACGGTACAGATTTAAGAATAAATCCAGTGCGGCTTCAAGCTGCTCTGCATTGAAAGCGTCCACTATTTCTCTTGGGAAAGACTCTGGTCTTTCTCCCAAAACGTTCTCACTTTTTATACCCTGTTTCATAAGAAGCAGGGTGCGGAAATAGTCAGTAAAATCTTTAATAATTTGTTCTGTGCTAACACCTTTTGCAAACAAGTCATTAATCTTGTTCATTGCAGCCTGTTCTTGTGATGCCAAGATGTCAGACATTATCTGGTTTATTCTATCAACGCCAACTAGACCTAATTTTTCTCTGATTTTTGCAAGGGTAATTTCACCATTGGAAAAGGCTACAACCTGGTCAAACAGGGTATAAGCATCTCGCATGGAGCCAGTTGCCTCTTTTGCAACCCAGAACAGCGCGTCCTGATCTGCCTTGAGGTTCATTTCATCTGCAGCCGCCTTCAGCTGGTTTTCAATGGTTTCAATTGGAATTAACTGGAAGTTGAACTGCTGACACCTGCTTCTAATGGTGGCAGGCACCTTTTGGGTTTCTGTGGTAGCAAAAATGAAGATTACATACTCTGGTGGCTCTTCAATAGTCTTGAGAAGTGCATTGAAGGCACTTAAGGAAAGCATATGGACTTCGTCAATGATGTAAATCTTGTAACGGGAAGAAGTTGGAGGAAAAAGAACCTCCTCTTTGATGGCGCGTACATCATTGACGCCAGTGTTGCTGGCTCCGTCAATTTCAATGACGTCCATACTGCTGCCTTTTGCAATGCCCTTACAGTTGTCACATACCCCACAAGGGGTGGCGGTAGGACCGTTGACGCAGTTGAGGGCTTTTGCGAGAAGACGGGCGCTAGTGGTCTTTCCTACGCCCCTAGGTCCGCTGAAAAGATATGCATGGGCAATTCTGTCTTGTTCTATTGCGTTCTTGAGGGTTGAGACCACAAAATCCTGACCTGCCAAGGTTTCAAATTGCTGAGGTCTTCTTCTAGTTGCCGTTACTTCATATGCCATACTTCAATGATAGCAAATAATTGGGCTCAAGGCTACAAAACTTGTATTTTGTTTTTCTTGAATTAAGATGTTTATGGTGTCATAATATTTAAGCTCTGCATGCAGAGAAATGCATATTATGTCCCTAGTGGACATTTGGAGGTACAAAATGAAGAAACTTACAGCTGTACTACTTGTTTTGGCAGTTCTAGTTGGTTTTGTTTTCGCACAGGGTGCTGCAGAAGCAGCCGCAACAACTTCAACCGCTACAACTTCAGATCTCGTTGCTGCCGCACAGGCAGAAGGAGAGCTCGTAGTTTACGGCTCATGCGAGGAAGAATATCTTTCTGCAGCATGTCGCAATTTTGAAAAACTTTATGGAATTAAAGTAACTTATCAGAGACTTTCTACTGGAGAAGTTCAGGCTAAGATTGAGGAAGAGAAGGGCAACCCAAGTGCAGACGTCTTCTTTGGCGGTACAACAGACCCTTACAACATGCTCGCAAGCGAAGGTCTTCTTGAGGCTTATGATGCAGAGAATGCTAGCCATATCACCTCTTCTATTTACAAAGACAAGAATAACTACTGGTTTGGTATCTACACAGGTATCCTTGGCTTCATGTACAACAAGGATGAACTTGCTCGTCTTGGCCTTGAGGCACCAGCAGATTTTGCAGATTTGACAAAGGACGAATACAAGGGACTTATCTGGCTCAGTAACTACAACACAGCTGGAACAGCAAAGCTCTTCTTAAACACAATAATCCAGAAGTATGGTCATGATGAGGCTATGAAATATCTTGTTGCTCTTGATAAGAACATTGAAGTTTACACCAAGAGTGGTTCAGGTCCTTCAAAGAACGTTGGAACCGGCGAGTGTGTCATTGGTATTGGATTCCTTCATGACGGTATTTATCAGATTGTTAACAATGGTTATGACAATATCGGTCTTGTTATTCCATCAAGCGGAACAACCTTCGAAGTTGGCGCTACTGCAATCTTCAAGGGTGCAAAGCACATGAACGCAGCAAAGCTTTGGATTGAGTATGCTCTTTCTCCAGACTGCGTCAATCTTGCAAAGGACAACGGTTCATATCAGTTCCTCGTTATTGATAACGCAGAGCAGCCAGAGATTGCATACGAATATGGTCTCGACCCAACTAACGTAATTGAATATGATTTTGATGACGCTACAGCAAACACAAAGCAGTATGTTTCTGACATAATGGAAGCTCTTGCCGCCAGCGGTGCAGCTACAGGCGACACAACAAGATTCCAGGTCAAGTAATTACTTTACTTGTTGTTTTTATCCAAGAGGGATGACGGCATTTCGCCATCCCTCTATCTTTTAAGGAGGAAAGAACATGGCTAGAAGCCAAAGCGCAACGCTCGACAGAAAGAAACTTATGGCAGACCCAATTATGGTTACTACTATTGTCGTGCTCATTGCTTTCCTTACATTATTTATTCTTTATCCATTGGCTATTCTTCTGGTGGATTCCTTTGTTGGAGATGGCAAATTTGGCTTGAGTGTTTTTAAGCGTATTTTTGACATGCCGGCTTTCAACAAGGCTATAACCAATACCCTTAAGGTTGGTTTTGTTGTTGGTATCTTTTCAACTCTCGTTGGACTTCTTTTTGCTTATGTTGAAGTCTATCTTAGAATGAACAAATTCGTAGGAGGTCTATTCAAAGTGGTCAGCATGCTGCCAGTTGTTTCCCCTCCGTTTGTTCTCTCTTTAAGTATGATAATGCTTTTCGGCAAGGCCGGAATAGTAACAAGGTTTATCCTTGGAATATATGACAACTCAGTATATGGATTCTGGGGTATTGTTGTGGTTCAGTCGCTGACCTTCTTTCCTGTCTGCTACATGATGCTGAAGGGACTTCTGAAGAACATTGATCCCTCACTGGAGGAGGCTGCTCGAGATATGGGTGCATCCCGTTTCAAGGTTTTCTCCTCTGTCACGCTTCCTCTGCTGCTTCCGGGATTAGGTAACGCTTTTCTTGTTACCTTTATAGAGTCTATAGCAGACTTTGCAAACCCCATGCTTATTGGAGGCTCCTACGATACTCTTGCAACGACTATATACCTTCAGATTACTGGAGCCTATGACAAGGCGGGAGCTGCAGCAATGGCAGTTGTTCTTCTTGTAATTACGTTGGGAATGTTTGCAGTTCAGAAGTATGTGCTGGAGAAGAAAACTGCGGCAACACTCACAGGAAAGGCTTCAAGGGCTAGAATGCTCATTGAGGACAAGTCAGTAAAAATTCCACTTACTGTTTTCTGCTCCGCTGTTGCAATATTCGTTATTGTGATGTATATCTGTGTTCCTATTGGAGCTCTTTTCCCAACTTGGGGTTACAGGTTCTTCCCGTTTACGTTCAAGTGGTTCAAGCAGGTATTTGTGAAATACGACGGACTCAAAGCGTTTAGAGATTCTTTTATCTTGTCGTTTATTTCTGCTCCTATTACCGCGCTTCTCTCTATGATAATCTCGTATCTTGTTGTCAAGAAAAAATTTAAAGCAAAGGGCTTCATAGAGGCGGTGAGTATGCTCGCCATGGCTGTTCCTGGAACCGTACTTGGTGTTGGCTATATTAGAGGTTTTGTAACAGGCGTTTTTCACACGGGATTTTTGCAGGGAATATATGGAACTGGCATAGTCCTGGTAATTGTCTTTGTTGTGAGATCTCTTCCTACCGGTACAAGAAGTGGTATCTCGGCGCTCAGGCAGATTGATAAATCCATAGAGGAGTCTGCATACGACATGGGTGCTGACTCCTTCAAGGTGTTTATGACAGTAACGCTCCCTCTGATTAAAGATTCCTTCCTCAGTGGACTTGTCACTGCTTTCGTAAGAAGTATTACAGCAATTTCCGCAATCATCCTTCTTGTTACTCCACAGTTCCTCTTGATTACCGTTCAGATTAACGAATTTGCAGAGAAGGGATCTTACGGACTTGCATGTGCATTTGCAACCATTCTAATAATCATCACCTATGGCTCGGTTCTTCTGATGAATCTCTTCATCAAGTATTTTGGAACCAGCAGAAAGCTCAAGGAGGCTAAATAATGGAAAAAATAAAAAAAGGCGTTGTGCTTGATCATATTTCAAAGATTTACAAGGATCCCAAGACTGGAAAAGATTTCTATGCTGTGAAGGATACTTCTCTTACAATTGAACCTGGTTCTTTTGTAACTCTCCTGGGACCATCGGGCTGCGGAAAGACTACAACCCTGAGAATGATTGCCGGCTTTGAAAGTCCAGATGAGGGGCAAATTTATCTTGGAGACGAGCCAATTAATGAACTTACCCCTAATAAGCGTGACACAGCAATGGTTTTCCAAAGCTATGCACTTCTTCCTCATTATAACATCTTTGACAATGTTGCTTACGGTCTCAAAATTAGGAAGATGCCAAAAGACGTTATAAGGGAAAAAGTTCTTAGAATTTTGGATCTCGTAGAGTTGAGTGGCATGGAAGAGAGAATGACGAACCAGCTTTCTGGAGGTCAACAACAGAGAGTTGCGCTTGCGCGTGCTCTTGTTATTGAACCTAGTGTTCTTCTTTTTGATGAGCCTCTCTCAAACCTTGATGCTAAACTCAGGGTGCAGATGAGAACGGAAATTAGAAGAATACAGCAGGAAGTGGGAATTACCGCAATCTACGTTACTCACGACCAGAGCGAAGCAATGGCTATTTCAGATAAGATCATCATCATGAACAAGGGTGTTGTTGCTCAGATGGGAACTCCTAAGGAAATTTATTATCATCCGGTGGATGAGTTTGTTGCTGATTTCATTGGCGAAGCAAACTTCCTTGTTGGCAATTACTCTGGGGATGCTGACAATTACGGAATCCTTTCCTTTGAAGGTTTCAATCTTCTTGTTCCTAAGAAAGACGGGATGGAGAAAGGTAAAAATTACACCGCCGTTTTGAGACCAGAAGCTGCAAAGCTTGGAGATGAAGGACATATAAAGTGTCGTGTAATTGTGTCCTGCTTTATGGGCTCTTATCAAAACTATCACGTGATGGTTGGAAATACTCTTGTGAAGCTTGAAGATCACAATCCAAAGAACAGAAAGGTCTACGCTGTAGGGGATGAGTGCTATCTCAACATTGATACCGATTCCCTTCATGTAATTTAAGACCGCGGTAAATAAAAAAGCCGGGGACAAATCGCCTGCGTCTCCCTAACTTACCACCTACCGTTGCTACCTCCCGGTCCTGGCGGGGTTTGGTGGAAGCTAGTAGCACAGAATCTGTCTCCGGCAAAATAAAAAACGGAGAGAGGGGGATTCGAACCCCCGAAGGCTTTTGACCTTACACGACTTCCAAT
>CAVISO010000021.1:0-22945 GCA_963645435.1 Sphaerochaetaceae bacterium
ATTAACATTTTGAAAATTTTCGCAAAATGTTAACATTGTTGTGCTTGAAATGAGTCCTCCTGCGATGTTTTGCTACTAAGATTGAGGCAAATTCACTTCACTTCAATTCACTTCACTGAACTGTCAATCATGCCTTGGATGAAATACTTCTGAAGACAAAGGAAACAGACCACAACTGGGATTATTGCCAGCACGGCGCAGGCGGCAGCAGTGTTCAAGTCAATGTACGTTTGAGAGAAGAACTGCGAGATTGCCAAAGTTACAGTGTTCAGTCTTGAGGCTTGCAAAATGTATCTTGAGAACTGGAAATCATTCCAGCAGTTTACGCTTGAAAGAATCACAACTGAGGCTGTTACGGGCGTAAGTTGTGGTAAGATTATGTAAAAGAAGGTGCGTCCAGGGCCACAGCCGTCAATAGTGGCGGCTTCATCTAGGGCTCTAGGAATGGAACGAACAAAGTTGGTATAGAGGAATATTCCTTGTGGCAACTGATAGGTTAGCAGCACCAAAATTGTTGCCCAGAAGGTATTAACTCCTTTCATGCCAACAATTACCGAATACAGGGAGACTAGGATACTAAGGGGCGGCACCATCATAACCCCTAAGATGAAGGCCTGAACTAGTTTGTTGAACTTGGTGATTTTGCGGGCAAGAGGGTAGGAGGCAAAGGAGCTGACCAGCACTTGCAAAGTTACTACACATACCGTAATAAAGGCTGTGCGTCCAATTGCACCAAAGATGCCCGCTTTGTTGATAGCCGTGATAAAGTTTGTCAGCGTTGGAATTGAGGGAAATTTCCAGTAAGAGCTGACATCGGAAACAGGCTTAAAGGAGATGGTGGTCAGAATCCAGAACGGCGATAGAAATACGGCCAAGATAATAATGATAACAGGAAGTCTCAATAAGAAACCACGCAAATTAGACTTAGAACTTACCATCATAATTCCACCTGCCTTTTTTGCAATGCTCGTACTACTACGTTACTTACAATCATGATGAATACAAAGAATACAAGGCCAATTGCTGAGGCATAGCCGGCGCGCTCGCCTCCAAAATAGTATTTGTGAATGAGCGTGGACAGCGAATGCGTGTCATACCCAGGTCCACCACTGGTTAAGGCCGATATCACGTCAAACAACTTTAGTCCACCAATAAGATTGAGCGTTACAGATGACGTAATTGCTGGCATGAGAAGAGGTAACGTGATATTAAAGAATTTTTGTGTTGTTCCAATTCCGTCTATTTCAGCCGCTTCATAGTACATGGCTGGAATGCCCTGAAGCCCTGCCAGGTATATAACCATTGAAATTCCAACAAATTGTAGCGAGTTGACCACCGTCAGAATCATGACTGCGGTAGGTCCGTTTGCAAGCCAGTCAACCGGAGTACAGCCCAAGAGCTTGAGAAGGTCATTGATGGCTCCTCTGTTATAGTTAAAGAAGAAGTACATCACGTAGCCCATAATCAGGGGTGCAATCATGACGGGAAGATATATAACTGTGCGGACCAGCGAGCGCCCGCGGAACTTGCTATTTAAGAAGATGGCAAACAGAATGCCTAAGACGTTTTGCAAGACAGTACTGCCCACGCCGTAAATTAACGTATTGATAAAAGCCTGCTTTACGTTCTTATCCTGAAACAAATTAATGTAATTTTTAAGCCCGATAATTTTAAAGCTTCTGGAATAGCCATTCCAGTTGGTAAACGATAGATAAATGCCCTTGAAGAAAGGGTAAATAACAAATAAAGCGAACAATATCAGGGCTGGAAGATAGAAAAGGTTTATTGTGTCAAAGCGTTTTTTTTGAAGCATAAGGATAAAAAGTATGGACTACCACGTTGGCAGAACCAGTCATGGTAGTCCACATAAAATTAATTAATTGCCGTAAAGGGCGTCGAAGTTTTCTTTAACTGTCTTTGCTGTATCAACAATTGCATTTGGCTTCTGGGCTAGAACGTCCTGGCCAACTGCGCAAATGACATCCCAAAGTCCGCTTGGACAGTAGTCTCTGTCAAAGTAGTTGTAGGCTTCAACGTTGGAATACTTGTCAATGCTAGCCTGAATTGCGCCAAGGTCTACTTTAACATTGGTGAGGGCTGGAACATTGCCGGTTGCTGCTGCAACTGTTGCTGCAACTTCAGGTTGTGCAAGGTAATTTAGCAGAGCAATGGCACCGGTTTTGGCCTTTGTATCTTTCCAAATGCCAAGGGCTACGTTCTCGCCAGAGATGAGGGTAGGCTCGTCATTTTCACTGTTGGATGGAATTGGCATCATGCCAAGTTTTGCATCTGCGTTTATTGACAGACCAATTGTGATGGCTACGTTTTGGATGAAGTCAAAGCCAGCCTGATTTGTTGCAAGAGCCGTGACATCACCAACATAGTCGCCGGTTACGACATCGGCATTGAAGTAGCCCTTGGAGACCCAGCGGTCAATCATTGTGGAGATGGCTTCCCAGGTGGCCTGGTCAAATTTGCCGTCCTTGAGAGCTTGGGCCTGGCTGTTGGCCTGGTCTGTGTAGAAGAAACTTGGGGCAATGCGGTCGTAGAGCCAGCCTACGGTGAAGCCGTTGGAGGCGCCAAGAGTGATTGGGGTTTTGCCTATGGCCTTGATCTTCTCGCAGGCGGCTTCAAAATCGGTCCAGGTTTTGATGTCGTCCACGTTGACGCCGGCTTCTTCAAGTACAGTTTGGTTGTAGACTATGCCGGTAAGGTCCATGTCAAAAGGAAGGACAAATGTTTCGCCCTTGGAGTTGGAGATGGTTGGGATAATCTGCTGGCTGATGTTGGAGTAGAAGTCCAGGTCGTTGACTGGCATGAGGTATTCGCTGTAGCGGGCTACAGACCAACCGTGAGTGTCAAAGACATCGGGAAGGTCGTTTGCGGCCATCTTTGTCTTCATGAGTTCTTCGTAGGTTTCACCTGGTGCGGAGAATTCTACAGTGTAGCCGGTTTCTGCTTCAAAAGCCTCTACAGCGGCCTTCAGAGCATCAACCTGTGCACCTGATGCGCTAACCCACATAGTGATGGTTTTGCTTTCTTCTTGTGCTGCCTGTGCAAATAGAGCAGTGCAACTTACAAGAAGGAGTAGAACAACTAAAAGTTTTTTCATTTTCGCCTCCTAGCGTTTTTTGAACTAACTACTATTGTAGCATGACCTTACAGAAAGTGGGAAAGAATGTTGCAGGTAGGTCTATATATTCGATATTTTCTAGGCATTTTCTTGCGTATTGGGGCTGTTATAAGGTAAAATCTTTGTAAAATTTAAAAGGAGATAGACTATGAAAAAATTTCTAAGTACGTTGCTTGTACTATGTCTAGCCGCAGGATTTGTATTTGCTCAGGGACAGGCTGAAAAAGACCCTAACTCCATTGAAGCAAAGATTGAAGCAGGTCAGAATATGACAGATGCTCAGCTTCTGGAACTTGCAAAGCAGGAAACAGGAAGTTTCTATGTTTATGGTAATACCTCTCGTATTGCAAAGGCTGTCACCAACTTTGTTAAGCTCTATGGTGCTGAACTTGGACTTGATGAAACTACAGCCGTTGGAACCAAGATGAACGATACTGACATCTACACAACTCTCTTCCAGGAGGCTGAAGGTGGTTCTGCTAACGTTGCATCCATGGTCATGATTCAGGATGGTGCCCAGCTGGCTATTTACAGAGCTAACTCTTCCATCTTGCTTAACTATGTACCCGCTTCACTTGCAGGTAAGGTTGACGAAAATGATCTTGTTCCACTCGTACACCAGTACATCAACAAGCTCTTCATCTGGAACAACCTTGGCAACAACGCTCCAGTTATCACCAACGTTTGGCAGCTCACAGAAGCAGCTCTCAAGGACAAGATTTTCTTCAAAAATCCTTCAGCAGAGCAGGTTAACATGAACTTCCTCATCATGTGCACCAGCGACCAGTGGTCAGAAAAGCTTGCACAGGCCTACAAGGACTACTATGGCAAGGACATTGAACTTGGTTCCTACAAGAACGCAGGTTACAAGTGGGTTGCAGAATTCATTGCCAACGTGAACTTCTCCATCAGCTCTGACACCACCATCTGCCAGACCTTGGCAAAGACCGATAGCGAAGGCTGTCTTGGTCTCTTTGTTCTTTCCAAGACCAGAGACGTTGACGATAGCCTCAAGGCCAACCTCACAGTAGGTGCTTTCACAGAACAGCAGGTTAACCCATTCTCTGGCTTCATGTATCCAATGTATGCCCAGATGACAGCAAAGTGCCCAAGACCTTACACCACAATGCTTTTTATCAACTACCTGATGAGTGCTGAAGGCTTCAAGCCATGGGGCGGCGCAGGTACCGGTATCCTTGGTGCCTATTCCACCAACCCTGAAATTGGTGCTTCTGATGGCGACCAGCCAATTAATTTCTGGAAGGATTGCCTTGTAGCGGAAGATGCTTCTTACATTATGCTCAACAAGTCTGCTGTAACTGACTTTGTTAACGCAGAGATTGCAAAGAAGTGAGCTCTTTCTTGACCATTACGCCGTATACTGCGTGGTTACGCTTGGACCGTACCGCTTAGTACTGTCCCGTGCTGACTTCTAGTCTACGGCGTACAGGTCTACAAAATACCTGATATCTAATCAATGAGTGATATAAACAAACCTAAAAATCACAAAAGAAAACTTAAGTACAGACTGAGAGATTTTATCTCAAAGCCAGAGAACATTATTCTGTCTTTGACGGTCGTAATCCTAGGTTTTTTTACAATTTATCCGTTACTTCTTTTGCTTAAGGACACTGTATCCGTAAACATTGCTGACCTTATGTATCCAGAACTTTTTGGAAAGAAGGTAGGCTCCTTTACCACGTTCCACTGGAAGCGAATGCTCCTTTCAAGCATGAGCACCACCTATTTCTGGAACCCGCTGAAGAATGCAGTTTTGATGTCACTTCTGGCAAGTTTTATTGCAATTCTTTACGGCGGAGTAGTTGCCTTTCTTATTACAAGAACGGATATGAAATTCAAAAAATTCTTCTCAACTGTATTCATATTCCCTTACATCATGCCCTCCTGGACCATTGCCACCTTCTGGAAGAACTTCTTTCAGAATCCCTACATTGGCTCCTACCAAAGTGGAATGTTGTACTACTTAACCGGAATCTGCGTGCCTGAGAAGTTTGTCTACGGGCTGGTTCCCTGTGCCATAGTGCTGGGACTTCACTACGCCCCGTTTGCCTACATTCTTATTGGTGGAATCTTAAGAAACATGGATGCAAACCTAGAAGAGGCTGCAACCATTTTGAAGGCCTCTAGAGCCAAGATAATTAGAAAAATTACCCTTCCAATAGTACTTCCGGCTCTTCTTTCCACCTTCCTGCTGGTTTTCTCCAGTAGCATGAGTGCCTATGCCGTACCGCAATTTTTAGGCGGTGCAAGCGGCTTCAGCGTGCTCACCACAACCCTAAAACAGTTCATAAACAGCGGATGGTACGGACAAGGCTACATCATGGCAATCTTCATGATTATCTTTGGCCTGGCCATTCTTGGTATAAATCAATACGTCACCGGCAGCCGCAAGTCCTTCACCACGGTCACCGGTAAGAGCGGGCAAATCTCCTACATAAGGCTTGGAGCCGGCAAGTACATCATAGCAGTCCTTCTGGTCTTACTTTGCATCTTCTGCTCGTTTTTGCCACTGGTAAGCTTTGCCTTAGAATCTTGTACCGATATCCCTGGTGATTACAGTCATTTGACTCTCAAATACTGGTTAGACCCAGGTTATCCAAAGGAGAACGGGCTTCACGGTCTGTTCTATGAGCACCAGGTTTGGGCGGCTTTCAAGAATAGCCTTGTGTTGTCTGTCAGTTGTGCCTTTATTGCAGGTACCATGGGAATTCTCATTGGCTATGCCGTCTCTAAGAGAAGGGGCTCAAAACTTGCAAAATTGGCCGATAATCTTGCCTTTTTACCCTACCTGATGCCTTCCATGGCTTTGGGAGCAGCCTTCCTTGCCATTGGTGCAAAGATGGGAATCAGTAAGACCATGGGTCTTTTGGTCCTGGTTGGCTCAATTAAGTATCTGCCTTTTGCTTCTCGCAGTGGAATTAACGCCATGCTGCAGCTTTCTGGCGAGATTGAAGAGGCTGCAATTATTGTTGATGTTCCTTGGTATAAGCGAATGCTTAGAATCATCTTTCCAATACAGAAATCTACTTTTATATCGGGCTATTTGTTGCCATTTACGTCCTGTATGAGAGAACTTTCATTGTTCACACTGTTGTCATCGGGGTCTATCTATCTGATGACGACCCTGTTGGAGTATTGGCAGGTGTGGTGCGACCAGAGTGCAAATGCGTTGAACCTGCTCATTGTTGTGACGGTTCTGGCAATTAATCTGTTGGTGAATAAGCTCACTGGAGCAAGTATAGACAAGGGCGTGGGAGGTTGATATGCCTGAAATTAGATTAGAGCACGTTACAAAACGTTTTGATAAATTTGTCGCCGTTGATGATTTGAATTTACACATTAATGAGCATGATTTCATTACTCTGTTGGGACCTAGTGGTTGCGGAAAGACTACCACTCTGAGAATGATTGCGGGTCTTGAGACGCCAACGGAGGGAAGAATTACCATTGGGGACAAGGTGGTCTTTGATGCAGATACGGGCATTAATGTGTCGCCGGCTAAGCGCGATATTGGTTTTTTGTTCCAGAATTACGCTTTGTGGCCTCATATGACGGTCTATGAGAACATTGCCTTTGGGCTTGAGAATCTCAAGTGGAAGAAGGACGATATCAAAGCGCGGGTGGCAGAGATGCTTCAAATGCTGAAGATTGAGGAGTTCGTGGCTCGTTATCCTGCTGAGCTTTCTGGCGGTCAGCAGCAGCGAGTTGCCATTGCTAGAACCCTGGCTCCTAAGCCACAGGTACTGTTTATGGATGAGCCGCTGTCTAACCTGGATGCCAAGCTTAGAAGTGAGATGCGCACAGAGCTCAAGCGCCTACATTCAGATTCCAATTCAACGTTTGTCTACGTCACGCATGACCAGCTGGAGGCTATGACGCTTGCTACTAAGATTTGTCTCATGGAGAAGGGGGTGCTTCAGCAGTATGCTCCGCCTCTTACCGTTTATACTAAGCCGTCAAATCTCTTTGTGGCTGATTTTGTTGGAAATCCTACCATGAACTTCATTAAGGCAAAGGTTGTGGGACGTTCTGAGCAGGCTTTGAAATTGGAGTTCCTTGGGGTAAACGGTGCCTTCAAAGCCACTGATGACTTTAATTTTGAGGACTCTGATGTGATTTTAGGCATTCGTCCTGAGAATTTCACCATTAGTGAAACTGGAAAGATTCACGCCACTGCCTATTCTACCTTGCCTTCAGGCATGGAAACAACGGTCAAGGTGCTTATTAACGGTGAACTTATTTCTTCTGTTGTTTTTGGTGCTATTGACTATGCGGTAGACCAGCCGGTTTGCTGTGATATTGTTGGGGACAAGGTTTGTTTGTTTGATCCTAAGAGCACTGGCAGAGTTTCTATTGGATCTATTGAACTGTGCTGAAATTATTGTGCTGAAAATATTGTGCTGAAATAAAAAAGTCATCCCATTTTGCAGGTTTTGGCAAAGTAGGATGACTTTTTTTTATTTTTAGTTAAGGGTATAGCTCACGCTAATGGTGGTTTGACAGTCAAACTCACTTGGATTTGTGCTAATGTTGCCTGGATTCTTTAGGTAAATGAGGTCTGTCTCAACTTCAACGGCAAAACCATAGCCAAAGTTGTAGGTGCCAAAGAGGCTTCCTACAAAGGAGGTACTGACGCTGTCTCTGAGATTAGCGTTTGGATCATTATAGTTTGCAGTTTGATGGTCTGTTGTAGGTGTTACCTTATTGGTGTCCTTGTTGACTCTAGTCCATGTGGTATATTTATCATGAGTTCCATGAAGCATATAGAAGAAGCTTAAGCCTGCACTCCACTTGTCCAAAGTTTTGTATTCAGCACTGAGGTAGGCAACAATGGCGTCCCCACCGTACTTGTAGCCAAGGAAATCTAGATTGTAGTTTTCGGTTCCACCACAGTTACTCATCTCTCTTAAGGCTACAACGTAGTTGATGCCATAGCGTCCCTTGGTCTGTTCTCTTTCTGTTTCCCCTGCCTGATGATCACCATCACGTAGGTACAGATATGGAGTGGTGTAAGCACCTTCTGCATTTACTGTTAAAATACCGTTGCTAAGTTCTGTAACGTAGGTTGCGCCAAGAAGATATCCAAGCCCGTCTGGTTCGGCTAAGCCAACTGAAGTGGCTGGATTGTTCTCTCCAGGAAGTACGGACTCATCTACAACTAACTGGCCGTAGACGTTAAGGCCTTTAATTATAGTCCAGTCCAGTTCTAGGGATAGAATGGAGTTGGTGTTACTTCTGGTGTAATTGTTGTGGTACATCATGGCAGGGGCAAAGGCAATGAGGTCAATCTTGTTGTCCTTGCTCATATATATGACACCTTCTGTCAGAGTCATGGAAAGGTTGTCCAAAATGTTCCATTCAAGACGGTGAGCAATGAAGGCGGAAATTCCGTTCATATAGTCTGATTGACCATTACTTAGGCCTGTGAGGCTAAGTTCCATGCCGGTTACATTTCCCTCGCTGTCTGTAATTTCCTTATAGTACATCTGAGGATGAGGGAAGGCAGACACAAGGAAGGTGTACTTGAAGTTCTTTTCAAAAGTGGTAAAGTGGGCTGCGTTGTGGTATTTTATATGGTCTCCAATTACGAAGTTTCCGGTCTTACCGTTACCCCAGCTGAGTTTGTCTCTTCCAATTGTAAAAGTCCAGTTGTCACCCCCAGCAGAAACAAAGGCTCTAAGAGGGAAGTTAAAGTCTAACTGCTTCATGTCGTTGGCAAGGACAAAGGGGATGTTAGTCCAAAGAACACTGTCTCCAAACTTTCTGTCTCTACTACCGTTACTTTCCCAATCTTTGGCTGTGCCTAAAGAAAAATCAAAGAAGCCATAGAAGTTAGCACCAACGTGTTCTTCTGTGTTAATGTTCAAGAACTGCCTTTGATTTGCCCAACCACGAATCCAGTTATCGCGGGTCTGGAAGTACTGGGAACTTGAATTACTGTTAATGTAGGCTTCTGCGTTCACTTCAAGTTGAGCTTTGAAAACTGGCTGTGCTGCATCACTGTCAAGGATATTCATGATGTTGTCATAAAGTTGCTTTTGATAGCCTGAAAGTGTACTTGCATCAATTTTTTCTATCATTGCCTTCAATTCTGAGCCACTGTAAGGACCTGTGGTGCTTGGTAATGAACGGCCGGTTAACAAATACAAATCTGCAATCTTCTGCCAAATTGTATCATCTACGGAGTAGATTTTCTGATAGTTGTCGCTTTCCTGAGTTGCAAAACAAAAACTTGTTAGTGCAAGACAAAGAACAAGAGCAATTACTAGTTTTTTCATAATTCTTCCTTTTTTAGAGTAATTATTGAGCCTGCCTTTTGTTTGGCACGCTTTAACCAGTATACCATCAATTTTTACATTTTACTAATTTATTCTTTGCTAAGTTGTGATATAGTGGTTTTGATATGAAAAGGGGATGAAAATGGCCGATACTAAAAAACTTACAATAGAAGAAAAAATGTACAAGCGAGAACTGCATAAGCCCAATGCAATCCTGTATTGGATTCTTATGCTGGTAATTTTCTTTCTCAACAGAAAGACCAAGACTCACTTTACCTATAAAGCAAGACCCAGCAAGGAAAAAGGACCTTTCATTATTATAAGCAACCATGCAAGCCGCGTGGAGTATCAGTTTACCGCACCTGTGTGCTTGCCAAAGCGCCTAAACTATGTGGTAGGCTATAACGAATTCTATCGCTTTCCTCTAAGCGTAGTGCTGAAGATTATGCAGGCGGTGCCAAAGAAGAATTTTACTCCAGACATTTACGCCATTCAGCAGATTAGACGCATTATCAAGCATGGGGGCAACGTGTGCATAATGCCAGAGGGCATGAGCTCAATTACTGGCATGGCTCAGCCAATTATCCCAGGCGGGGCCAAGATGATAAAGAAACTTGGAGTTCCTGTTTATTATACAAAGATATCGGGTGCCTATTTGACCTACACCAAGCATTGTTTGGATGAGAGACCTGGACGTGTTGACGTTGTGGTGGACCAAATGTTCACATCTGAGCAGCTTAAGTCTATGTCTGTAGAGGAAATAGAGGATACAATCAACAAGCTTCTGGCGCACGATGACTACATGTGGAACCAACAAGCACAGGTGCACTTTAACGGTAAGGGGCAGATGGCAAAGCACCTAGATGACCTGCTTTATCTGTGTCCAAAATGCGGCGCAATGCATCAAATGCAGACAGAGGGCAACACCATGAAATGCCTCAAATGTGGCAACACGGTGCAGCTGGACGAACGCTACAACCTCTCTCCTGTTGGCATAGATAGCCAATGCCCAGCCCTCGTGACAGACTGGACTTTGCTTGAACGCGAGAAGGCTCGCCAAGATATCCAGGACCCCAACTTCACCTTCTCAGAGCACGTCAAAATTGGCACCCTTCCTAAATACCACCTTCTCAAGCATGCCGATACTTCTCTCATCACCGGCGAGGGAGTTTTGACGCTCAATCACGAGGGGCTGTGGTTTAAGGGAACAAAGGAAGGTTCTGCTTTTGAATTCCATATGCCAACCAGCCTTGTGTACACCTATGGAATGTGCACGGACATAACCCGTTTCTACACCTTTGTGAATGGTGAATTCATTGAATTCTATCCCTCTCAAAACGATGTACTACGCTGGTTCCATCTTACAGAAGAAATGCACCGCCTCCATGGCGGAATTTGGCAGGATACTCCGTACAGACATTGTTAATATTGATTAAGACGGACTAATTTGGAAGTTTTGCTCTTTATCTGCTGTTCCCTAACGAGCAATTATCAATGACCTTCTTGTAGGGACCCAGCATGCCTTGTTCCATCATGTTCTTGTTCTTTTCCATGAGTTTTTTGTTGCGCATAAGGGAGCCTACTAATTTCATGGCTAGCATTTTGCCTCTTTGCTTTTGCGGGAAATCGTAGAAGCCGTTTTCCTTGTAGAACTTATGATCGTCTCTCATGATACCGCGCATGATCCAAATGAGATCTCTGAAGATTTTTATGCCGCCAACTCCGTAAAAGGTGCGTGGTTTGACATATTTCTTCTCTAAGGCATAGGCAAGGTTTTTGGCTGTATTGGTGATTTCTTCTTCTGTTGTGGCAATCCCGCTTAGGTAATTACGACCTACATCTGCACGGGCAACCAGCATAGTTTTGAGGTTATTTTCCGTTTCTAGGCTACCGTTTACTATAAAAGCAGTAGGTTTATACTGAGAGACGGTTCTGTGACCGTTGTAGAAACATCGGTCGTCAAAGTTCTTAAAGAGCGGTCCCATGGAGTGGTCTACTATGGTGAAGGCGTAGATTATGGCAGCTCCAGAAAGAACCTGTTTTTCGTAAAAGTCGTTAAAGCCGTCTGTATAAATGCACTTGCCGTCAAGGGCACATTTTAGACAGCCAAGGCAGCCGCCTTTGAAGTTGAAGGCGCTAAGGTCTACTACGTTAACTTTATAGGGAAATTGTTTTACAAAGTTGTTGACCATGGTCTCAAGCCTTTCTTTATCTTGTGAGTAGTCTACTACTAGGGAAACTGTGTAGTTATTCTTATGCTCAATTTCAGTAGTTACTTCTTGTATTACAGGAAGTTGCATTTGCAAGGCAGAAGCGGCTGGTCTTGTGAAAACCTTGTTCTCATACGCCCATAGGCTATGGTCAAACCACGAGAGAATTGAGGTCTGCCCTTCCTGGCTTAGCAGGTCTTCCATGTCTAGGGAAAGGCCTTCAAGATAACTAAAACCTAAATCCAGGAGGTTCTCTTCCAGGTAATTGTGTGCAGTTATATCATAAAAGTGCTTGCTGGTGGTTATTGCTGTGGCTACTTTGTTCTCAAAAGTGAGTCCTTTTTCCTTTAGCAATCTTATGAAGTAGTGCAGCTGACTTGGGCAGGCGAAGGTGTAGACCGGGAAGGAGAAGATAGTAATATCGGCCTTGGAGAGGAGGTCTAAAGTGGTGGATAACTTGGCTTCGTTGGCCTTCTTGCTGCAACCAATGAAGTGACAGGTGAAGTTGTGAGAAGGATATCTCTTTTGAAGGTAAAGAGATGTTTGAAGGGTAATTGAGGAGTTGCCTTTTGGGGAGGCGTTTAGTACGAGTATGTTCATAGGTGGATTATAGCACTCTTTAACGTTTCCAGAAAGACGTGGTGAACAGACTGTAGACGGTGAAAAGTTCAAGTCTTCCGGTGAGCATGAGGAAGCTAAACAGCCATTTGGTCCAGGCGGGGAAGATGGCAAAGCTGCCGGTTGGTCCGGTTTTGCCAAAGCCAAGTCCTATGTTGCCCAGGCATAGCAGGGTGGAGGAGAGGCAGGTTTCAATGTCTGTGCCACAGAGGGCTACCAGGACGGAGGAGATAATCCAGGTGGCAAGGTAGATGGCTACGAAGGTGACAATGGAGGTGAGAGTATCATCGCTCATGGTACCTTCATTGTAGACGGCGGAGGGGTGCAGGCTTTGTTTGATAGATTTTTTGCCCATTTTGAAGACGGTACGAACCCTTATGACCTTCATGCCACCACCGGTGGAGCCTGCACAGCCGCCCACGAACATGGTGAGTACCACTAGCATAACTGCAAAGGTTGGCCAGGCGAGGTAGTTGGTGGAGGAAAAGCCTGTGGTGGTTAGAATTGAGGCAACGTTGAAGCTGGTGTATCGGAAGGCTTCAAGTAGGTTGGGGTAAATGTGTTTTGCACTAAGTTGTACTGCTCCAAGGGCTGCACAGCAGAACCAGATTAAGAGGTACCACCTGAGCTCCTCATCTTTTAGGCTTTGTTTTATTTTGCCAGTGAAGGCTTTGTAGTACAGGGAAAAATTGATGCCGCCCATGAGCATGAAGGCGGTAACTACGGCGTCTACATAAGCGCTGTTGTAGGCTCCAATGGAGGAATTTTTGACGCTAAAGCCTGCGGTTGAGATGGTGGAGAAGGTGATTGTAATGGCATCAAAATAGCCTAGTCCGCCAAGTTTTAACAGAAGGAATTGTAAAAACGATAGCCCAAAATAGATTAACCATAGAATTTTTGCAGTACTTTTGGTCTTTGGGGTAAGTTTTCCCTTTACCGGACCCACGGACTCCGTTCCTAACAAAAGGAAACTTCCAGCCCCCATTTGCGAGCCAGCGCCTATGGCTGGAAGTAAGGCTACAAAGAGAACTACTATTCCCATTCCGCCTAGCCAGTTGGTCATGCTGCGCCAAAAAAGGATTCCGTTGTAGCAGGCTTCTACGTCTGAAAGGGCTGTTGCTCCAGTAGTGGTGAAACCACTCATGATTTCAAAGTAGGCGGTGCTGTAGGAAGGTACATTGCCTGAAAGTACCAGAGGAATTGCTCCAAAGGCGGCTGCAAAAATCCAGGTAAATACTACAAAGATATAGCCGTCTTTTGGCATAAGACCATTAAGACTTTCCTTTTTGGTTAAGCCCAAAATGACGCCACTAATTACAATTATTGCTACTATAGTAATTAGAAAAGCCTTGACGGCAGGCATTTCATCATAATGAATGCTGACGCCCATTGGAATTAGCATGAGCATTGCTAGAAATAACATTATAGCGGCAAGTAGTCTTAAATCTTTTCCAAGATGCATACTTAATTTTCCTTTGGTGCTATTTCAAGCAGCTCCTGAATGAACTGATTGGCTTTGCGTTGTATGACAAGAATGAGTTTATCGCCAGGCTGGATGACATAAAGTCCACCTGGGATGGTGGTACTTCCATTTTTCTTGGAAACTCCGGCAATGATGCCTTTACCTCTCATGTTTATTTCCTTCAGGGCTTTGCCTGCAATTTTTGCTGTCTCGGGCACTTCGTACTCAAAGGCTTCAATCTGTCCGTCAAACAAGGAGTGCATGCTGGCTATGTTCTGTCCGTGCAGATATTTCTTTATGGAGTCAACGGTTACGTCCTGTGTTGAGATGACGCTGTCAATGCCCATGTGGCTTGCCATTCTTAGATAGTTTGGGTTTCTGTTGACCAGAGCCATGCTGTTTTTTGCCCCAAAATGTTTGGCATAACTTGCGGTGATGATGTTAAGTTCATCACTGTCTGTAAGGCACAGGAAGAGATCTCTGTTGGTTAGGTCTTCTTCCTCAAAGATGCTTTCGCTGGTGATATCGGCATTGAGAACAAGCACGTTGGGATATTTGGTGGCCATGGCTTGGCTGACTTCTTTGGATTTTTCTATGAGGATGAGGTTTTTGCGTTGGGCCTTGGTGAAGTGGGCAATTAGGTAGTCAGTGACCTCTCCGGCGCCAACAATGACTATCTTGCGAGGCTTTTGCCTTCTGCGACCTACAGTCTTGAGAATTGTCTCAACGCTATCTTCTTTTGCTACAAGGCTTAAGGTATCGCCTGGGAGAATGACGGTGTCGCCACTTGGCACTATTGCCTGTCCGTTTCTATTTAGGGCGGCTATGATGAAATTGCCTTCAATCTCCTGTCTTACCTGCTTCACCGGTAGCGCGGCAAACTGCGATTTTTCTTCCACGTAGACGTTGTAAAGCACCAGCGACGAGCTGTCAAAGGAGATGATATCGCTATAAATGCCGCGCTCAATATCCTGATATATGTGCAACGCGGTTTCCTGACTTGGGTTGACCAGATGAGTTATCCCCATCAGGGAATTGGTGATGCCATTTGCTCCCGTGTAGGATAGGTTTCTTATTGATGCAATGGTCAGGGGCACTTTAAATTCCGATGCTGCTATACCACAAGACACCAGGTTGGTTTCATCTGATCCTGTTAGCGCAATGAAGGCGTGGGCATCATCTAACCCAGCCTTGCGCATATCTTCAAGGTTAGTTCCACTGCCTGTTATGGCAAGGCAGTCAACTTTAGCCATTGCTTTATTTACGTCTTCAGCATGTTCATCAATTATGATGACATCTTTGTTTTCTTCAACTAAGTGCTTGGCCAGTCTTATTCCTCTGCGCCCGGCACCTAAAATTACGACTTTCATGCCTCCTATATTATATTATTAGGGGTTGTAAATCAACTTTGACATGGGCATTGACACTTTTTGTTAAAAATCGTAACCTTGTTAGGCATTCGACGCAGGGTGGAGCAGTTGGCAGCTCGCCAGGCTCATAACCTGGAGGCCGTAGGTCCGAGTCCTACCCCTGCTATTCTTAGAACTCCCAGTTTTTGGGAGTTTTTTTATGCCCTTTTGACCCAAATTTGCGGGCTGTTTTTCTTGGCTGTGTCAAAATGACTCAATTTTCTTGATTTTTCTTTTTGCTGTTTCAAAAATGACCAACTCTTTTATACGGCGTGTGTGATTATGATTTTAGTAAAACTTTACAATACAATAAATTATAAAAGTTGGCACGGTTAATGCTATATCTAAAGTGTCCAAAGGAGCAGCGCAAGGTGCAAAGCTCCCTAGGACGAGAAGATAGAAATTATAAATAGACACGGAGGTCTAATATGAATTATTTGATGACAACTAGAAACAATGCAGTAAGCGATTTTGACACTTTCTTTGATGACATGTTTGGCAACTGGGGAATTAAGAACAGCACAATTCCATCAGTAGATGTTTATGAAGATAAAGATGCCTATTATCTTGAAGCGGAACTTCCAGGATATACAGAAAACGATGTAAACATCCACGTTGAGAAGCATGTGCTTCACATTTCTTCTGAGAAGAGCAACGAGAAGAAGGAGAATAAAAAGTTCTTGGTTCGTGAACGCACCTACGTCAAGTTTGACAGATCCTTCACCCTTCCAGAAGGCATTAACGAAGATCAGATTGAAGCTGAGTTCAACAATGGTATCCTTAAGGTCACACTTCCTAAGACACCAGTTGAGCAGCCAAGAAAGATTGAAGTTAAGATTAAGAAGTAAGCTTAACTTAAGGAGCCTCCAGCTCAGACTGGAGGCTTTTTTTTTGCCCTTTCGCCAAAGGGCAAGCTGTGAAGGAGACTATCAATGTTAACATTTTGGGATTTTTCGCAAAATGTTAACAAAAGTATTAACATTTTGAAAATTTTTCCAAAATGTTAACATTCTAGGACAAGCCCATGTTAGAATTTCCCCAGGAGGCGCCAGTGAAGAGCCAGCGGGAGATTGAAAAACTATTAAATGAGGCAAAGAACACAAAGGAAAGACTGACTAGCAGGTTAAAGACTGCACCAAGTGGATCAATTGTGGTCAGTAAGGGTAAGTTCTATAGAAGATATCAAAACGGAAAGTTGGAATATCTTGGAAAGGAGAAGGAACCCTTAATAAGGGCGCTAGCACAGAAAAAATATGACACTTCGCTACTGAAAGCTTCATCACGGGAACTGGAAGTTCTTAAACGGGCCTACGAGGGCTTGCCTTCTGATCCTAATTTCCCAGATGACCTAAAGACTTACATTAATTTGGATTCTTATACCGATGAGGGCTTCGTCCAAGAATGGAGTGTGCCAGATATGGATTTAATTGAACGGCGCGTGAACACTAACTCTCCTTACGTAACAATGCGAGGTGAGGAGGTGCGTTCTAAAAGCGAGATTTTAATTGCAGACCGATTACTCCAGGCCTCAATTCCTTATCACTATGAAAAAGAATTAAAACTTATAACCCCAAAGGGATGGTACTGCAGTGTTTTGCCAGATTTCACGGTGTTGAACACTAGAACCCTTGAGGTTTGGTATTGGGAACATTTTGGCCGAATAGATGAAGAAAAGTACAGAAATGAATTTGTAGAAAAACTTGAACTTTACGCTTATAATGGCTTGATTTTTGGAAAAAATATGATAATCACCTTGGAAACCCAGAAAAGACCCTTGAAGACTGAATATGTGCATTATCTGATTGAAAAGCATTTAAAATGATTTATTTTGTTACAGCAGATAGAGACAAAGGAAAGACTACTTATTTGGAAAAACTTGTGAAACAGGAGCCGGAGGCTTTTGGTGGCATCCTGGCTATAGCAGGGGAAGGCAAGAATTCCTATTATGCCAGAAATGTAGCCAATAACCAAACGCAGCTACTAATGTGGCAGCAAAATGATCAGCAAAATGAGCAGCAAAATGGTTCTGAACCTCAAGGCGTCTATATTGGTAAGTTTCTTTGTGACCAAAAGGTCTTTGACTGGGCTAATGAGATACTTAGATCAACTCAAAAGCCAAAGGTGGTAATTGATGAAGTTGGACGCCTAGAATTGAGAGACGAGGGCTTTGCCCCAACGCTAAGGGCGCTAGATAATAAAAAGACTTATTACCTTGCAGTTAGAAAGCAATTTCTGCAGGAGGTAATAAGTCATTTTGGTTTTGAAAATTACCAAGTAATAGAAGTTTACGCTTCAAGTTCCTCAAACTGAGCCTTGTAAAGGGCGGCATAGAGGCCGTTCTTTGCCATGAGCTCCTTGTGATTGCCTTGTTCTGCTATCCCCTTATTTTGGATTACTAGGATGCGGTCAGCTTTGACAATGGTGGAAAGGCGGTGGGCCACCACAAAGCTGGTGCGCCCTTTCATTAGGGTTGCCATGCCTTTTTGGACCAGTTCCTCAGTTTGAGTGTCAATGGCGCTGGTGGCTTCATCCAGCAGCAGAATTTTGGGATCTGCAATGAGCGTTCTGGCAAGGGCAATTAGCTGTTTTTGACCTTGAGAGAGCGATTCTTGCGAGATTTTGGAGTCAAAATTATCGGGTTGAGAAGAGATGAAGTCGTCTAGACCAAGTCTGGTGCAGGCGGTGCGCATCTCGGTTTCTGTGGCGCTGGGTTTGCCGTAGAGGAGGTTCTCGCGGATGGTGCCGGAGAAGAGGAAGGAGTCCTGGGTCATGACGCCCACGTTGGAGCGAAGTGAACTCAGGGTGACGGTGGAGATGTCTTGACCGTCAATGTAGACGCGGCCTTGGGTGGGATCGTAGAAGCGGGAGAGTAGGTTGACAATTGTGGTTTTGCCGGCGCCGGTGGGACCTACAAGGGCAATCATTTGACCTGGTTCTACGGTGAGGTTGAGGTCGTGGAGGACTTCTGTCTCGGGCTCGTCGGGATAGGAAAAATTGATGTGTTCAAATTCTACTTTGCCGTCTTTGACCTCTAGCGTGGAGGCGTTGGGGGCTTCCTGCAGGATAGACTTGGTATCTAGTAGTTCAAAGACTCGCTGGGCGCTGGTGACCTGGTTTGTGAACTGGTTGAAGGCGGCGGCGAGGGCTCTGATGGGTTGCCAGAAGAGGGAAATGTAGGAGGCAAAAGCAATTATTTGTCCTACGGAGGAGGCACCCATTTTGAGCCAGTAGACAGCAAAGAAGTAAAGCATGAAGTAGCCTAGACCCTGAGACCAGGAAACTACAATGTTTAGGAGGTCAGAACGGCGTACGGCTTTTACCCAGGACTTTTCAACATCGTCTAGGATGCGGTCGCCTTCTTCAATACTTTCTGGCTCTGCGTTGAAGGCTTGAATGACTTTGATTCCAGTGTAGGCCTCGTGAGTGAAGGCGTTCATGTTGGAGTTCTTCTGTCTAAAGTCCATCCAGTTCTTAAAACCTTTAATCATAATGAAATAGAGGCTCAGTACCAATAAAGGTAAAACTGCAAAAGCAGAAATGCTTAATATTGGATTTCTAATCAACATTACTATGACAATTGTTATAATTAAGACCAAGTTTGGAATTAAAGTGGCAATAAGTCTTGAGAACATGTCCTTTAGAGACGAGACGTCATTGATGAGACGGCTGAGGATCTTTCCAGTAGGACGTGAGTCAAAGTAGTACAGCGACAGGGTTTGAAGATGCTCAAAGGCGGTTTTTCGTATGTCGTAGACTATTTTATTGGTGACATTAGCAAGGATTTTCTTGAAACCAATTGTCAGTACCCAAATTGCAAGACCTAGGAAAATTGCAAGACCAACTGTCTTAAGTAGTCCCTGGGTGTCTCCGTTGGCAATGTCTACGTCAACGGCCCTTTCACTGAGAGTTGGAAGAATTGCTACAATCAGGGTCTCAACTACAATCATTAGAATTGCAAAAGCAGTTTGTAGTTTGTAGTCCTTCAGATAACTTATTGTTCTAAGCAGTATGCTTTTGTTGCTTACATCAGAGGTTTTTTCGTCTTCTTTATAGGTATTAACAGCCATTATTTCACCTCCTGAGAAGTTGTACTTCCCTCAGGTATTTCATCTGGATATTGAGTGAGGAAGGTGTGGTAGTAATTTCCCTTAAGAGCCATGAGCTGGTCATGGGTTCCTCTCTCAACAACTCTACCGTGGTCAAGAATGATAATTTCGTCTGCGTCTCTGACCGCAGAAATTCTGTGGGCAATAATCATCATGGTAATGTTTCCATGCTTTTTAATTGCCTTTTGAACCATCTTTTCTGTTTCCATGTCCAGGGCTGAGGTGGCATCATCAAAAATTAGAAGAGGGCGTCCAGAAGCCAGGGCACGAGCAATTGAAACTCTCTGTTTTTGCCCACCGGAAAGACCCACGCCTTTTTCTCCTATTACAGTGTCATAGCCCTCTGCCAGGTTACTGATAAAGTCATGGGCTGCAGCATCGCGGGCAGAATTTTCAAGAATCTGCTGTGGAATTTTACCTTTCATTCCCTTGTCCAGGTTGGCATTTATGGTGTCTGAGAACAGAAAAATGTCCTGGGTGACAATTGCCTTACCACTTCTTGCACTGTAAAGGTCAAGGTCCTTGAGGTCTACGCCCTGGGTCTTAACTGAGCCACTTGTTGGGTCAATGAAGCGCATTGCAAGATTTGCAATGGTACTCTTTCCACTGCCTGTAGCGCCCATGATACCTAAAGTTTTGCCCTCATCTAGCCTAAAGGAGACATCATTTAGAATCTTGTGCCCGTCTGCTTCAAGGCTCACATGGTCAAATTCCAGATTGCCGCTTGGTTTTTCAATTTGCTTTGGTCCATCTTTTATGACTGGCTTTGAATCCAAAATTTTGTTGATTTTCTTTAAGGAGGCTTTGGCGGAGGCAAACTCTGTTAATAGCCAACCCACTTCCATCATTGGCCAGGAAAGTTCGCTGGTGTACTGGGTTACTGCGGTTAATTGTCCTAAAGACATCTTGCCGGCAATTACCTGAAGACCGGAAATTAAGATAGCAACCAGTAGCATAATTCTTGCAAGGGCATCCATTGGGGTAGTCCAATTTGCCCAAAGAATATCCAGCTTCAGAGAGTGCTGATAGAATCTTTTGTTGTGCTTGTCAAAGCGTTCTTCTTCAGTTTTCTCGCGTCCAAAGGCTTTAACGGTTCTGATGCCTGAAAGGCTTTCCGTTGCACTTTGGTTCATATCTGCAATGTCATCTGATCTTTGGTCTGAAAGTTTAACTCCCACCGGCTCAGAGACAATGGCTAGAACTGCAATGATTGGCATGAAGACAAGGGCTGCAATTGCACTGACAAAATTGATCTGTATGAGACAGTAAGTCATGTAGATAACATGAATTACCAGCTCAACAAAGAAGATGCAAATGAAGCCGGTGTTAAAGCCAACCGTTTCAATGTCCTGCTTTGTACGGCTCATTAATTCGCCAGGGTTGTTTTCTTTAAAGAAGTACTGGTCTTCAGCCAGAATGCTTCTGAAGGTCTCCTTTCTCATGCAGTTTTGCATGGCAGCACTTATGCAGTCTGAAGAAAATTCCTGCACATACTTAAAAAGGCCTGTGATAAGATAGGCTCCAAGCAGAGGAAGAGCAAGGGAGAAAAACAACTTTACGTTTCCGTCTACAATACAGGTATCGATAATCTTCTGAATGTACTTTGGTCCGAGAGCCGAAAAATACACTCCAGCAATCAGCGAAATGACTGCTATCAGATAAAGTTTCCATTGCTTAATGGCATATTTCAAAATTCTGCGCATAGGATTATTTTTACAAATTTCACAAAGGTTTATTCAAAGGCGATAACCATATTAACTTTTTGGTCATGTGGTTGCTGTGGTATTGCTCCCACCAGCTGAGCTTTTCTGCAAAGTCCTATTGTGGTTATATTGCTGCCACAAGCCTTTTTTAAGAATTGATCATAATAGCCTGCACCTCTTCCAAGTCTAGCACCATCCTCTGTGAAGGCAAGTCCCGGCACCAAGACTACTACAGTCGCGTTAACCTCTATTATATTTAATATTTCATTCGTATCAACTGTATAGGTCTTATTTTTTAACCTAATTAGACGCTCTTTCCAGTCTGCTCCAGCTACCCTAAAAGTGCCCGGCATTTCATCTGGCAACAGCACTATCTTCTTTTGTGAGATAGCGTTATCTATCACCTGTGTCACATCTACTTCACTTTTCAGCGGGCAATACGCCACCAAGATTTCTGCATTTTTATACACTTTTAAGCCCGATATTTTCTGCTTTACCACTTCCGGGGAGGGGCCGGTTGTAACCTTGAGGGTTTGAAGCATTTTTGAGCGCAGTTCTTCTTTGGTCATGAGATTAGTATAGCAAAGGATATGAAAAAAGCCACCTCATTAGAAGTGGCTTTTGTAGTTTGCCGTCTCCAGGAATCGAACCAGGGACACAAGGATTTTCAGTCCTTTGCTCTACCTACTGAGCTAAAACGGCGAACAAGTGAATGTATAACTCAAATTGGTTTTTCTTGTCAAGTGGAGATTGGAAAAATATGCTTTTAGCGTTATAGTTTGCCCATGGATAATTATCAAGCGGCACTCAACTATGAAACTCTCGTTATGGCACTAGGACGTGCAGACAATTTTTGCAGCTCTATTTTTGACGAGATTTCTCAGCATTGTGAGGTTAATGAGGCTCTTCCTTTTAATGTTGCAACCTACAGTGAAGTCAGTCAGGTAAGTGACTTGATTTTGAACGAGTGCTATCTAAAGTGCAGAAAGGCTTTTGAAGCCTTGCCTTCAGAAACTCAGATTATTGACTGCAAAAGTCCCTATTGGCCTAAGGCGGCTAGCGGGGTGAAGTATTTGTATCTTCTTGGAAACGCACAGCTGCTTTTACAGCAGGGCATAAGCGTGGTGGGTACAAGAACTCCTTCAAATAGAGGTTCTCAACTGACCCAGGAGGTGGTTCAGGCTCTGGGCGAAAGTGGTTTTTGCATAGTCAGCGGTTTAGCAAAAGGAGTGGACGGGATAGCCCATATTACCGCTTTGGCCAAAAATTTTGCGACAATTGGCGTTATTGGGACATCGGTTTGTGAGGCGTATCCAAAAGAACATGCCAAGTTGCAATCGCTGGTGGCACAAAACGGGCTTGTTGTATCGCAGTTTGCACCTTCAAGGCCGGTGCAGCGCTATTTTTTCATGCAACGCAATCAGTTGATGAGTGAGATAAGTTTGGCGAGCTTTGTGGTAGAAGATAGAGACGGCGGGGGTGCTGTGCAGCAGGCTCAGTACAGCCAAAAGCAGGGGAAAAAGGTGTTTGTTTTGAAGGAAGTTCAGGAGAATAGAACCTTCCTGTGGCCAAGAAAGTTTGAAAGTGCTGTGGTGGTGAGCGCACCAGAGAAGGCTGGAAAAGTTGTGAAGAAGACCTTAGGTGAACCTAGGGTGCAAAAAGGGCACTCAAAACAGCTGGATCCACAGGTACAGCCAGAGTTGTTTTAGTTGACTAGAAAAGCCTATAAAGTTTAATATCTAGGGCATTATGACACCTATTACAGCTAACGAATTAAGAAAAAAATTTATCGCTTTTTTTGTGAACAGAGGACATGCCCAAATCAGTGGCGCTTCTGTTATTCCTGAGAATGACCCAACCGTTTTGTTTACCACTGCTGGAATGCATCCGCTGGTTCCGTATATCCTTGGTCAGGCTCATCCGGCTGGAAGAAGACTTACTGACTACCAAAAGTGTATCAGAACTGGAGATATTGATAGCGTTGGGGATCCAAGCCATCTTACTT
>CAVISO010000022.1:0-21673 GCA_963645435.1 Sphaerochaetaceae bacterium
CATCCATAATGTCATCGGCATAGCCTGTATTAACAATAACAGTAATCATCTTCCATTTGTTGTCCATGTTATTCTCCTCTTCACCAAGCAGGGCCACGACACCCTGGATTTTGTCTTCTTTGCGAACTGCATTCATGATTTCCTGAGCAAGGGCCTCGTCCAGCAGGATTAGAACAATTTCCTTAGACGTATCGCCCAACCCCAACGCAGCCAAAATAGAATTGGAAGCCGTACCCTTAGCAGGAATAATGGTTCCGCCGCCTGCACCCTTCTTTCTTGCAATGGCAAAGAAACGCTCAGCATGACCACGATTCACAATTGCAATCAAAAGATTATTTTTCAGAACTAACATTCTTTGCCTCCTTTTTCGCTTTATTTTCCTTAATCCTGAAAATTATTCCCAGGATTTGAATTGCAATCAGCGGGGAAATTGCAATCAATCCAACAAGCCCAAAGCCCAGCTCTGCTGACCCCGATACTCCCAACGCAAAGGACAGCAAAAAGGTGGTACTCATAGGACCACTGGCAACACCGCCCGAGTCAAAAGCAATACCTGTAAACAATGGCGGTGTAAACAGCGTCAGCACCAAAGCCAGTCCCACGCCAATGAACACAAACCAAAGATAGTTGATGTTGAACATAATTCTCACCATAGCCAGCGCAACTGCACCTGCAACACCAATACACAGGAACATCATAACCAGCGAGCCCTTGATTCTACCTGCAGTAACCGTCTCAACCTGGTTCTTCAAAACCCACACCGCGGGCTCTGCGCATACCACAATGCCTCCCAGCACCAACGCCAGTGGCACCACCACGCCAGGGTAGTTAGCCGATATCACTTGACCCAGCTGCCGTCCAACCCCTACAAAACCATAATCAACTCCAGTCAGGAAGATTACAATGCCAACAAAGCTGTAGATAATACCAAAGACTATTTTTCTGAACTTTACGGCAGGAAAGTGCAAAAGCACTAGCTGAAGAATAATGATGATTCCAGCAAGCGGACCAAAGCCCATTGCAGTAGATTCCACCTTCTCCAGCATAACAGCCCAGAAGGAAAGCGCCTCTGAACTAGAGGAAGCCTCAACAGAGCCTCCGGTAGAACTACCAGAAAGAATTGCCATGACAGCAACAGCAAGAATAGGACCAATGGAAGCAACACCAGTAAGTCCAAAACTACTGTCCCCGCCTTCCTTGGTTGCACTAGAAACACCTAGGCCCAACGCCAGCAGAAATGGGACAGCAAGAGGCCCGGTGGTAGCGCCACTTGCATCAAAAGCAATTGAAGCCATTGACTGCCCAGCGATAGCCACTAACCCGAATACTATCAAATAAAATGCTATGAGCACCCACTTAAGTGGATATTGTTTGAAAATTCTCAAAAGTCCTATATCTACAAAAATACCCAGACCCAAAGCAATCATTATTGCCAAGAACTGCTGATTAATAGCCGGGTTCAGACTGTGTACCTGAGAGGCAAGCACCGTTACATCGGGCTCTGCAAGCGTAACGCAAAAGCCAATGACAAAGCCAATGATAAGCATGAGGGTGACGTTGCGTTTATGAGCAAGTACAGAGCCTAGTTTTTCTCCAATTGGAACCATGCCAATATCAGTACCTGCCAAAAAGAGGGAGAGTCCTAACACCAGCAGAACTGCTCCCAAAAGGAAGGGTAAAAGACTTTCTCCAAGAGGGGCAATGGTGAAATTAAGAATTAGCACCACGCCAACAATTGGGAGAACAGATGTCAGGGTTTCCTTGAGTTTACCAAAAAAATCCATTACAACTCCTCACTATCTGAGGCTAAAACCTCATCTCTTTTTTCATTTCTTTTTATAATCGCTTTCAATTTCGCTGAGCATATCCAGCGTCTTGTCTTGGACCCTTGAAGCAGCTTTTGAAGCTCCAGTAGTAGCCTTCACTCCAGCAGAACCAGCAGAACCAGCAGAGCCAGCAGAACTAGCGGCTCCAGAGCTGCCAAACGCCTTCTCAAGCCCATCAGCGAAGGCAAGTTTTGCTACCTTTCTTGGGAAGGCAGATCTCTCAGCACTGGAGTGGGCTCTCTTTTTCAGCTCCACCTTGTAAATGCGCTTGTAAGTACCCTTGCCAACTTCGTAAAGCGAGTCAGAAGAACTCTTCTTTGTATAGTAATAACCTTTCTTGCCATAACCATAACTACCATAACCGTAGCCATAATAGCCACCATACCCAGAACCATTACCACTGTGGTTGTGTGGAATAACACCATAGAAAATGTAGCCCAAAATAGGCGCCTGCAGGAAACAAAGCCCCTGTGCAAAGGCATAAAGCGAATTCTTAGTAGAAACGCCTGCTCTAATATCCAGAACAAAACCATCCAAATTCTTGGCAAGGTTGGTAAACTCTGAACCATAAGAAAGCGGTGGAGAGTCAATGACAATATAATCGTAAACCTTCCTAAGCTTCTTCAGCACCTCAGAAAATTCAACAGAACTGAACAGCGCATTAGGATTTCTCGTGCCACGCCCAGGAGGCAGAATATGCAGATTAGGAAGATTACTAATAGGCTGCAAAATACACTGCTCCAGCGGCGTTCCCACCACCACGGCATCCACAAGCCCAAGCCTGGAAGTCTTAACATTAAAGAAAGTCTCCACCGCCGGCTTACGGAAATCCGCATCCACAACCAGCACCTTCTTACCCACCATGGCATAGCTAGCCGCTATGTTACACACAACGCTTGTCTTACCCTCATTCATCTCCGTGGAGTTAATAGACAGCACCTGCACCTTCTTGGGGGTAGAATACACAATGTTATTTGCAATAGCCACAAAGCGCTCTGCATACAGCGAACCCGGCGAGTTATACACCACCAAGCCCGGCACTTCCCGCTTCACCTGCATAAGATTTTTAAGGTAGTAAGTCCAACCCAGTCCAGGAATTACCTTTCCAAGAATCTGCTTGACATCCTCCTCATTCTGAACAGTGTTATCCGTCAAAGCCAGCAGGAACACAAACAGCACGCCCAAAACTGCACCCGCCATCACACCAACAGCAAGAATCATCAGCTTTCTAGGCTTCACCGCTGCAGTAGGCACCTGCGCCTCGTCCACCACGGTCACATTACCCACCACGGCAGCCTCCAGCATCTTAGCCTCTTCCAGCATCTCACGCAGCTTCAGCAACAAGGACTCATATATCTGAACATCGCGCTCCAGCTCCAGAAGTCTTCTCTCCAGCACCGGATATTCACTCAACTCCTCATTCGCCTTCTTTTCCATCTCCTGCAATACCGATATCTTCGCGTCAATGCATAAATAATCGGTCACCGCCTTGGAATAGGTAGCAGAGACAGCACTTCCCAAGGAATTCACCAGCTCCAAAAGGCTCTTTTCCTTAGCAGAAAGAGCACTCTCTAGCACGTATACACGGGAAGTGTTGGTATTTTCATCAAGACTTGAGTACATCACAAGCTCAGTGTTGTTGGACTTATACTCCTCCAAAATTACCTGCACCTGCTCATTGGCAGCAACTTCCTCCAAGGAAGGCAAACCTTCAAGAGAGGAGTACAAATCCCTGATAAGACTCTGGTCTTCAATAAGCTGAAGCTTCAAAGGCTCTGTCATCATCTGATAGGAAGCAATACTCTTGGTAAGAATAGAACTCTTCTCCGTCATTTGGATGACGCCGCTGGTCTCCCTGTAGGCAGCCAGTTCATCACTGGCAGTATCCAGCAAAGTCTCCGTCACAGGAATCTGATTTTCTAGAAATTCGCGCTGAGCGCTCTTAGAGTTTCTTGCAATACCAGAAAGCAGGGAAGTATAGGACTGAGCCACCGCATTAGCATAATCTGCGCAGAACTGTGGATTCTGGTCAGTAACCGTAATGGAAACCACCTTGGTACTATTGACGGTAGAAACAGAAACCTTCTTACTAAGATCAACCTTACTCCAGTCCTTTTGAGAGTACAAAACCCCATCAGAGTCTAAATATTTATCAAGATCTAGCAGAGATAGGGCATCGTTTAAGGTTCTGTTGGAAGTTACCAACTGCACCTCAGTAGCAATATTTGTTGAAGAGGAACTGGTAGAAAGCAGGCTCTCAATGGAAGTAGCATTGGAAGAAATTGGATCTACCAAAGCAGTGGAAGTAGCCTCATAAGTAGGAACTGTCACCTTCAGGTAGGCAATAGCCAAACCCAACGCCAGCACGGTAAAAAGTATCACCCAACCAATTCTGTGTTTGATTATAGAAAGCAACTGCAGAATTGAAATTTCCTGCACTTCTCTTGAGGGATTATTTTCAACCACCTTATTTACCTGTTCATTCATACCTTACCCCGTTACTTCGCTAAATTTGCAATTCCAGTGATAATTGTCAAAACCGATGTCACTATGCTCAGAATTGAAACCGTCAATGCCAAGTCATTCTGGAAGGTGCTCTTAACCACTGTGATGGTGCTCTCAGAATTCACCACTTCCACATTTCTAAGCACGTTGCCATCCTTATCAAAGACGTTGACCTTCTTATCTGTTCTGGCACTGGAAGAATAGCCACCAGCCAAATTTATGTAGTATTCCACAGAACGGTCTGGAACATAAGCATAGGTTCCGGGATTATTTACCGCTCCATTAACAGTAACAAAAAGCTGTGAGAACGGAATTACCACCGTATCTCCCTGCTGAAGTTCAATCTCACCCTTAGCCTCAGAGGTAAGCGCCTCCTGCCCGTTGACGCTAATTTTCTCGTTGCCTCTAATGATGTAGATGCCATCTGTATCGCTAGAAGCAAGCAACATTGCAGAAATATTTCTGACCAGCTGCTCTGCGGTTTCTCCTGGAACAAAGCTGTACAACACCTTGTTGGCAGTAGAAGTAGAAATTGAACCATCCCCCTTAGCAGAAATAGCACCAGTTATTGTCACATAAGGCATAGCCTGACTTGAAGTTCCAACAGCAATTACATCTCCGTCCTTCAACTGATACTCAGCCCAGTTTTCGTCAAGGGTTACTGCGCTATACACGCCATCAACATAATTGCTTACTGTAATAGAACTTGTGTCTGCATAATTAAAAAGACCATCACAGTAGTTCTGCACCAAGGTTCCCAGGTTTTCCTCTGCAAGAGGCTGATAAACGCCCTGCTTTTTAACGGCACCACTGATGCTAACCGTCTTTTGTGCCTTCAGGAACTTAACTTCACAGCCAGGAGTCAACAGAGGATTCTGCTCTGATTCTCCCTTCTTTAGGGCTTTATACAAATCGTAAGTCTTTGTCTCTCCATTGCTAAAAGTAATCTGAACTTCTCTGGTAGAAGCGTAATTATCAGCAACAAAAGCCAAATCAGAAAGCCGGCTCAACCCCCAGGCAGTAACCTGTGTGGTATAGAGGACTTCCCCAGAAACTTTTACTGAAAATAACCCGCAGCCCACCAAGGTAAGTTGAGGGGAAGAATACGGGTAATACGTAGAAACCAAAGCCTCCACCTTAGCCTTAAATTCGCTGAAGGTCAGATTCCTTGCATCAATAGCGCCAATAGAAGGAATGGCAATTTGACAAAGGCTATCGGCCTGAAGGGAGAGGGTGATGTAGTTTTTGCCGTCCGAATAAACCAGCTTGAAAGAATCCCCAGGGGTGACTGGATAGTTGACATCTCCCAGAGCAAGTAGCACTGGGTTGCTGGGAATTTCAAGAGTTGTTGCACTCAAACCCAGCTGGGTAGAATAAGAATAGTCTGCATCGCTAGGATACAGGGGGGATTGAACAAACAATCCATCAGCAAAAACTGGCAGAGATGCAACAGCCAGCACAAGAAATATCATCAAAGCGCAAAAACGCCCACATCTACGCATTCAGACCACCTCCAAGAGATGAAATTATCGTTTTATGATAAAGGATTATTTAAGGGTTTACAATATCGGCATTAGTTTTGCCACGCTTATAGAACGGAGTTTTTACCAAAATAGCCTTCTTTGGCTTGTCATGAATGACAATTTCAAGGCTGTCACCAAATTTAAGACCAGTTTTGCGCTCCATCAAGGCATAACCCACAAACTTGTTCAGCGTTGGACTCTTGCAACCGCTGGTCACATAGCCCACCTCGCGCCCATTAGCCAAAACCGGGTAGCCGTTACGAGGCACCCCGCCTTCTGTCATCTCAAAACCACGCAAAGACCTGGGAATTCCTTCTTCCTGCTGCTTCAAAAGCGCAGCCTTGCCAAGAAAATCAGCCTTTTTGTCCAGTTTTACAAACGTGCCCAAATTCGCCTCAAGCGGACTAATGCTATCACTTATCTCATGCCCATAAAGTGGAAGTTTTGCTTCAAGTCTCAAAGTGTCTCTAGCACCAAGCCCACAGGGAGCAACACCAAGCTCTATAAAAGCCTGCCACAGCTGCGCACCATCCTCTCTGGCACAGTAAATCTCAAACCCATCCTCTCCAGTATAACCTGTTCTACCAACAAGACAGGGCTTACCAAGCACGCCAGAAGTGTAATCCAAGCCAAAGAAACCAAGAGCCTTTGCACCTGGAATTAGACGGCTTACATAGTCCACCGCTTGAGGTCCCTGAATAGCCAACTGTGCCGTATTATTGCTTAAATCTGTAATTTTTACGCCATCAGTTGGTTTATGGGACATTATCCAGTCTAAATCTTTTTCTACGTTAGAAGCATTCATCACCACAAAAAAGAGGTCTTCTTTAAGACAGTAAAGAATGAGGTCATCCACACAGGTTCCGTTTTCGTAACACATAATTGCATACATGGCTTTGCCCACCGGCTGAGTAGAAACATCATTAGTGACAAGGCTGTCCAAAAAGGCTCTAGCACCTGGACCTTCCACCAGGCATTCTCCCATGTGAGAAACATCAAACATGCCGGCAGAATTTCTTACAGCATTATGCTCCGCAATAATTCCCTTCTCAAAATTAACAGGAAGATCCCAGCCTCCAAAGTCAATAAGTTTCATTCCCTTGTAATCTTTATACGCTTCATAAACAGGTGTTGTATGCATCTTATCCTCCAATCATCTTTGCGTCTTATCGTTGCACCGCAACCTTGTAGCAACTTAGCAGCAACTTAGTAGCAACTTAGCCGCAAACTTCAAATTAAATTTTACACCAAAAAGTGAAGGAAATGAACGAAAAAATTTGTACTTATATATGGAGGCCTTTTATGAACAAAAAACTCATCCCTTTTCTCTTTTTCATTGCCCTGCCCCTACTACTTTCCTTCTCCTGTCAGTTACAGCCAGAAGAGGCATCAGATGCCTCAATTTGCGTTGCCTCTTGGAATGTCCAGAACCTTTTTGATGATGTAGACAACGGCACAGAATACACTGAATACCTTTCCACCAATGGCTGGAACTCCAAGAGCTATAATCTTCGCCTAGAAAACACCGCCCAAGTAATAAACTACCTGCCTAAGGCACAGGACTACCTGATAGTGCTAAATGAAATTGAAAATACCAACGTACTTGAAGGCTTACTGAAGCAAAAGCAACTTCGTTCAAAGAAGTTTTACTGGTACGCCTTTGCCAAAGCTGAAAACAGTTCAATTGGAACGGCAGTTATAAGTTCTTTAGAGATTATCAAAGCCACGGTTCACCAGACAGACAATAGCCTGAGACCCATACTTGAGGTGGAATTTAACACCAATAGTGGCAAATTATACCTTCTTTCGCTTCATTTAAAGTCCAATGTAGGCGGCGAAAGCGAGACGGCTCCACAGCGGCTTAAAGCCGCCAAAGTAGTAGCACAGGTGGCAGCAGAACTAAAGAAAAACAACCCCGGTTGTCTTATCCTGGTCTGCGGAGATTTCAATGAAGAATGCTGGGCAAACAACACCATGACCCGGCTTTCCACCGTAACAGCTCCACTTAAAGTAAGTAACACCTTTTCCAATGGCTGGTGGTACAACCCATGGCTGGATGCCAGCCAGAACCTCTGGCCCAACGGCTCCTATTACTACAACGAGCACTGGAAATGTTACGATAACCTCCTGATTTCGCAAGAAGGAAAAGACGGCACTGGACTTGAATTTCAAAAAGCCGGTGTACTCTTTCAAGGGATATTGAGAACCAGTGACGACAAGCCTAACGCCTGGGTGCCGTCTCTACTAAAGGGAGTTTCTGACCATCTACCCGTTTGGGTGCTACTGGATAACTAAGCACTGCCAGTAGACTCTTAAATATCGGTCTTAGAGGTGATGATGCGGCTAATTAGCCCGTAGGAAACTGCTTGCTGCGCATCCAGCCAGTGATCGCGGTCAGTGTCCTTGGCCACCTCTTCTACGCTCTTTCCCGTTGCCTGGGCAATAATCTCGTTAAGGCGAGCCTTAATCTTTTCCAGCTGAAGGGCGTGAATCTCAATGTCCGTTGCATTGCCCTTCATCTCGCTTAGAGGCTGATGGATAAGATAGGAAGAATTTGCAAGCCCAACTCTCCTCTCTGCAGGAACAGCCAAAAGCACCAAAGAAGCAGCGCTAGCCACTAGTCCCATACCAATGAGGATAACTGGGGAAGAAAGGAATCTGATCATATCATAAATGGCAAAACCGGAATTTACATCGCCGCCAGGAGAGTTAATGTAAATCTTAATTGGTTCCTGATTTTCAGCATCCAGCACCAAAAGGTCCTTAATGAGCTTGTCAGCCATTTCCATATTAATCTCACCTGTCAGAAGCAGCGAGCGGGTCTTAAGCAACTTGTCATACTGACCAGCATTCTCTGGAGCCTTCAGAGCCTTCTCTTTTGCATCTTCCAATGTAATTCTATTCATATCAACCTCCATAAATGGGCTACACCTAAAATACCAGTTATTCCCACACTTGGCAATCTACAATATACTCTAACTATGAAATGTGCTTCAGTTGCAATAATAGGAAGACCCTCCGCGGGCAAATCTACTCTAGTTAACACCATATGTGAGTCAAAGGTCTCAATCACCTCCCCCACACCACAAACCACCCGCAACGCCATCCGTGGCATCTATACCGATACTCGTGGTCAACTAATCTTCACAGACACCCCGGGCTACCACCTCTCAGAAAAAGGCTTCAACAAGCGCATGCAGGAAATTGCCACCTCCTCTCTAGAAGAAACTGACAGCGTCCTGTACCTAGTGGATGCCACTCGTAGTCCAGGGGAAGAAGAAGCAGCAATTTCTTATATGCTTAGCGGACTTTCGGTTCCAGTAATCTGCTGCATAAACAAAAAAGACGTACTAAATCAAGAACAAATTGACGCTGCCACAGAATACCTAAAAACCCACATGCCAGGCAGAACCATTCTAGTGACCTCGGCCCTGGAAGATGACGGCATAGACGAGATTCTCATTGAGCTCTTTAAGCACGCTCCAGAGGGCGAGCTCCTGTACGATGAAAACGCCCGTACTGATCAAAATCTAGAATTCCGTATTTCAGAAATCATCAGAGAAAAAGCCATGAATTCTGTAAGCCAGGAAATCCCCCATGCCATCATGGTGGAAGTGGCAGACCTAGAGTACAACGAGCAGGAAGGCAAGGTTTGGATTAGAGCCTTCATCACAGTAGAAAGAGAAAGTCAGAAAGGAATAATGGTAGGAAAAGGCGGCAACAACATAAAAAACATTCGTATTGCAGCCTTTAAGGACATCAAAAAGATTTTCCCCCAGTCCAAACTAGAACTAGACCTGCGCGTCAGAGTCAACGGAAAATGGAAGTCTAATGAGATGACGCTTAAAAAGGTTTTCTGCGAAACTAAAGGTTAATCTTCATCTGGAGACTTCATTCTATAACCAACGCCTAACTCATTGATAATATAAGTCTCGTCTCCTGGCACAAAGCCGCACTTTCTTCTGATGTTTGCCATGTTAACCTGAATCTTCTTGGTATTACCAGAATCGTTGACTCCCCAAATTTCTTTCACAATGGCAGTATAGGTAAGCACCTTTCCAGCATAGTTAGCAAGAAGAGCAAGAATATTAAACTCTGTCTGAGTAAGAGCAATCTCATTACCGGCAATGGTGACACGACGCTTATCAAAGTCAATAACCATGTCCTTGAGAGTAAACTTACCGCCACGGGCTGCGCCGGTATCTGAACCACGTCTAGCATTACGCAATAGAGCACGCACCCGAGCAAGGAACTCTTCAACACCAAAAGGCTTTGTGAGATAGTCATTGGCGCCCTCATCTAGAGCCGCAACCTTGTCTGTCTCGCGAGTACGAGCAGAAAGAATAAGAATAGGAACAGAGGACTCCGTTCTAAGATGTTTGATAACATCAATGCCGTCAATATCTGGCAGTCCCAAGTCTAGAACCACCAGATCAGGATTATGAGAAAAAGCCATGCGCTCTCCCATAGAGCCATTATTCGCAGTAATTACCTGATAATTACCCTGCGTGAGAATAGTCTCTACAAAACGGATGATAGTCATATCATCTTCAATTACGAGAACTTTGTACTTATTGTTGCTCATTCTTCATTTCCTCCTTCATCCTCTTCTTTCTTTAACGCAAAACTGAATGAAGCCCCGCCTTCAGGTCTGTTTTTTGCTACAATACTTCCACCATGGGCCTTGACGATTGAAGCACATACGGAAAGACCAATTCCCATATTACTTCTACCATTATCGGCCTTCTTTTCGTTAGATTTATAGGTACCAGTAAAGATTGTATCCAGGCGATCTGCTGGAATACCACAACCGTCATCCCATACGTTGAAGATGACGTCCTCTTTGCTTTCCACAACTGTCAAGCCCAGTTTAGACATACCCTGCGCGTGATAAATGGCGTTATCAAGCAGGTTATTCAAGACCTGTCCAAGCAGCATTGCATCCCCTTCTACAAAGATGTAGTGGTCAGGCATCTCCACCTTGAAGGCAACAGGCTTGTGGAATTCATCGCCCTGCAGGACGGACTCGTGTCTCTTGGAGAACTTGGAAACCACCATTCCCACCAGCTCTTCAATTGGAATGGAAGTCTTTGTAAGGGCAATTTCGCCATCAGAAACTCTTGTAACAGAAAGGAGATTCTCCACCATACGTACCAACCACTCAGAATCATCCCGAACATCCTTGAGCAGTTGAAGAATCTGCGTCTTGGTCAGCGTGTCAAAACTGTCAATAACGGTGGAAGTAGACCCATAAATAGCAGTAAGAGGTGTGCGAATATCGTGAGAAACCGCTCTGAGCAGGTTAGCCCGCATTCTCTCTTTTTCTGCTTCCATCTTGTCCTTTTCACTCTCGTGCACCTTAGTAGTAAGAACAGTACTTGCAACGGCAACAGCAAAAGCAACCGTCAGAGAAGGCACAGTATCAAGGTTCAGGTTTAAAGTCATGAACGGGTCAGTAAAGAAGAAGTTGATGATAAAAACGTCAAGGACAGCAGAAGAGATACCAATCCAGTAGCCATCTGTCATAAGAGAAATAACTAAAACACCAAGGATGTAAATCTGAGAAATCAAGTGATCCGACGCATTGAAGAAAAACTTCATGGCAACCCCTGCTCCAGTGATAACAACCTGTATCAACAGAGCAAATAGGCTGTCTTTCAGCTTCTTCCTGTCAATCTTAAACTTCTTCTTAGTTTTATTCATCAATACCCGTCCCAAAAATCAACTAGACCCGTAACAATTGATTATCCCCATCAAAACCTCTTGCTGTCAATAAATTGGTAAACAAAATCTCTTGCTTTTGAAATTGTTTAACCAAATCTTAACCGCCAAAAGACAATGCATTTCCCCAACTCTCATTGAGTGTACAATACGCACATTTTTTAGTATATTACTTACGCAGGCACATACACGTCACGCGCGCACACTTTGTACCAAAACCGCATCCTGGAGGGTTCAAATGCAGAACGAAGATTCCGTACTGGTCAAAAACACACCAAAAGTTGACTACACAGTTGACAGACTTGGAGAGGCCAAAATCCCCTCACCAATCATCATGAGCAACATCATGGGCGACGGCATTGCAAACTACGTTTCAGACGACGAGCGCATCCTCAGCAGCCTGGACACCACCCGCCTACCAGACGGCACCTACGCCCCACTGAGCACAGACTATGTAGAGGTCGCCGGCCCCCGCAAAATGATCTATTTCAACCCCATCCACGTCCACGCAGCCATCTGCACCTGTGGCGGCATCTGCCCCGGACTGAACAACGTCATCCGTGCCATAGTCCGCTGCCTGTGGTATAGGTACGGCGTACGCCAAATCAGCGGCATCCCCTACGGCTACCAAGGGCTTCTGCCCACCTCCAAATTCCCCATCATCCCCCTAAATCCCGATAACGTTGACGATATTCAGGAAAAGGGTGGCACCATACTTGGTAGTGCCCGCGGTGGTGGCAAGCAGACCACCGATATTGTAGACACGCTTGAACGAATGAACGTCAATATGCTCTTCACCATAGGTGGTGACGGCACCCTCCGTGGTGCAGCCGATATCGCCAAAGAAATCACCCGTCGTGGTCTAAAAATTGCCGTTGTAGGCATCCCCAAGACCATAGACAACGACCTTGCCTTCATCCAAACCTCGTTTGGCTTTGACACGGCCGTGTCCATGGCTGTCCCGGTTGTTCGCGGCGCCCACATTGAGGCAAAAAACTCCATCAACGGCATTGGACTTGTAAAGGTCATGGGTCGTGAAAGCGGCTTCATCGCCGCGAAAACCTCCCTGGCTCAGAGCGACGTCAACTTCTGTCTCATTCCAGAAAACCCCTTTGACCTGCGCGGTCCAAATGGACTACTCACCCACCTGAAAAAGCGCCTTCAGGACCGTGGTCACGCCGTCATCCTGGTAGCAGAAGGCGCAGGACAAGACCTGCTTCCAAAAACTGGCAAAACCGATGCCTCCGGCAACGTGAAATATAATGATATCGGTCTATTTTTGAAGGATGAAATCACCAAGTATTTCAAAGAAGATGGCATGCAGGTAAATATCAAGTATATTGACCCCAGCTACATAATCAGAAGCGCTCCGGCGGACAGTTACGACTCCATCTACTGCGCGCGCCTTGGTGCCCATGCTGTGCACGCTGCAATGGCAGGCAAAACCGCCGTGCTCACCACCATGATGAACAATCGGTTCGTCAATATGCCCATTAGCGTGGCCATCTCGTCCCGCAACAAAGTCAACACTGAAAGTTCCCTCTGGCGCGACGTCCTGGAAAACACCCGCCAGCCAGAAACCATGAAAAACGAGTAAATACAAGCGTTGATGAGAGCTGACCTTGCTCAAAATTGCTCATAATTGCTCATAATTGCTCAACTATCCGAAAAATGTAAAATTTTGCATTTTTCGATATAAAATGTCCGAATTTTGCAAAAAAAAGCAATTTTCGGACATTTCAAGCCAAACTTAATGTAAACTGTAAGCATCTAACCTGCTGGAGGAGCTTATGGATTGCATATTAACCCTTGAACGTTTACTTTACAGTCTCAATTCCGCAATTAAACGAACTGAAGAACGGCTAACAAATGCTCCTAGCGGGCAAATTATTGTCAGAGAACATAAAGGGATAGTCTATTATTACAGAAATTTTGAAAACATGCGGGAAGAGTATATAAGCAAAGATAAGGAGGCTTTAATAAAAGCCCTCGCACAAAAGAGATATGATCAAAGAATCTTGAGCACGTTCCAGCACGAAAAAGCAATCATTGAAAGAACTCTTGAAACAATAAAGTGCAACGCGAGATTCAAATCAGAAGAACAAATCTGGCAAAACTTTCCCGATAAATTAAAGCCCTATGTCGCTCAGGATCCAATTACCCACGAAGGTACTATTCAAGAATGGGAAAATCGGACATGGCGCTTCAAAAAAGAGACTTCTAAATACAAATACATCTCCCTTAAAGGCGAACGTGTGCGCTCCAAAAGTGAATGCCTTATAGCTGACCGTCTCTTTACCGCCGGCATCCCCTATCACTACGAAGAGCCTCTCCCTCTAGGCCCCTCCCAATATGGTCAAGTCATCATCTATCCCGATTTCGCTGTGCTAAATCCCAAAACCCTAAAAGTCTATTACTGGGAACACATGGGAAAACTGGGAGATGAAGAATATGCCGTAAAGGCAAAATATCGGTTAGAACAATATGCTGATGCAGAATATTTCCTTGGAAAAGATTTAATTATCTCCTTTGAAACCAACACCAGCCCGCTGAATCTTGTTTACATTGATAGGTTAATACAAACTTATTTTGCCTAGTTACCCCTAATACAACAAAACCGACCTCGTGGGTCGGTTTTCTGCATTACGGCGACTTGGGCTCGCCTCCCGTGCTCCCGGTTGTCCGCACTTAAGGCCGGCTTTGCTTCAGACGCTCCACGCCTTCGCGTCTTCCTACCGCAAAGCTTCTCGCCCCTCTCTGTCCCCCTAATACAACAAAACCGACCTCGTGGGTCGGTTTTCTGCATTACGGCGACTTGGGCTCGAACCAAGGACCTACTGCTTAGAAGGCAGTTGCTCTATCCAACTGAGCTATTGCCGCATTCGCAAGTGGATTATATTAAATTGGGATTTTCTTTTCAAGTATTGTCAGTGTTTATTAGTCAAACACTTCTGTCTTTTATCTAAATCAACGAAAATTGTAATTTTTTGCATTTTTCGGATATTTTATATCGAAAATTGCAAAATTTGACATTTTTCGGACAGTGCCCCCTCAAATGCCCCCTCAAAAAGGAGGTCTGCCGTCCAAAGAGGGGATGTCAGGGCGGCAGACCAAAGGAAGGGAAAAACTATTATTACCTGCCAAAAACTTTGGCTAAGTTACAAGTTAAGTACTACAAATTAAATTTAATCAATAATTAGGATTCTGCTCCTGCGAAGCATGACTCTCATGACTTTCAGTTTGATTCATAGAAGGAGCTTGCTCCTGCCCACAGCCAGAGTGCGCTTCAAAATTACCCTTAGAACAAGGTTTTGGTGGGAATTTTGGACCACGGGTAACGGCTGCCAAGATGAAGCAAAGTAAACCACCAAGGAAGGAAATGCCACCGTAAATAATCATCATGAAACCATTTATGATACCAGTCACAGAGATGGAATAAGAAACCTTTGTGTAGGTGTACCCATTTATAGAACGAGAATATGCATAAGGGGTGTTAACACTCAATGTGCCAATAATAAACAAAGCAATTGCAGCTACAAGGAGAACTGCTCCAACGATAAAACTTGCTGTAGAAACTTTCTTCATAGAAGTGAACCTCCATAAGGTCTTTGCCAATGCAAAACCTCTTATTTCTTTCAACTGCCCTCAATATACAGAAGCCAGTCTCACATGAAAATAGAAATTCCTTCAATCAACACTTTTCTTCACAAAGCGCCTAAGCGACTCCATCAAGGCAAGCAGCCCTTTACTCTGCAACTTTGAACATCACTTTCTTCACCACAGCAGGCTCACCATAGGCCACCCCGGTCTTGTACGGCTCACCGGCAAAGAAAACAGCAAACCGCCCCTGCGTAGCCTGCAAAACAGAAATTGGCTCAGCCTCCAAGAAGCCCACATCAGCAGCCTCACTGAACGTCTCACACTGCCGCTTAAGTTCGCGCCAGGTGGTACTAACTAACTCTTGTCCCTGCAACATAATCTGCACGCAAGTCTTATTCTTATGGAACTCAAATTGCCGGCCCTCCACACTAGTCTTGCACTCCATCACAGTATACGATACCTTCTCGTCATAGGTAGAGTAAGTGCCACACTCCTTCGCGTACACATCATCATGATCCATGACATCTGCAATCACGCGCAGCGCAGGCAACACCGGAATATACATCTCCAATTGGTCCACCGAATCAAAAATCATACCATCCTCCCAACGTCACTTCTCAAAATAGCCCGATGTCCGAGCATAATGAAATATATATTGCTGTGCAACTCCAGCATATTCTCCAAAAATCGTCTTATCAAAGCCTGGAAAAAATTCCGCCATAGCTCGTTTCATCCACACATCCATAGGAAAACAATCCAGTCTATGACACCCAAAAAGCAAGGCACAATCCGCCACCTTAGGACCAATTCCCTTCACCGCCATAAGACTGGCGCGCGCCCCATCAAGGTCTAGCACTCTCAGCTGCTCCAAATCAATAGAACCATCTTCTACCGCCTTAGCAGTATTGATAATGTAAGGCGCCCTAAAGCCCAGACCCAAGGCTCTAAGGTCCTCTTCCTTAGCATTTGCTAGACTTAATGAAGTTGGAAAGCCACCTTCACCATAGAAATTACACAACCTCTCCACTATAGACATGATTCGCTTAATATTATTGTTCTGCGATACCACAAAACTGCAAAGCGCCTCCCAAGGATCCTGTCTTAGGATTCTGATTCCAGGAGCATAGGCACACGCCTTTTCCATAAACGGAGAAAGTTTTGAAAAAGAAGCCTTCAACGACGTGTAGTCAAAATCCAAATCAAAATAGTTAGCCCAAAAAGGATTCTCTACTATAGGGGAAAGATCCTCCTGCCTAACAACAAGAGTTTTAACAGAGGCTCCAACCCCTGCTTTCACCGTCCAAACACCGTTATCTTCCTTTACTCTGAAACACTGTCCACTTAAAAGAGTGTCTTTAAGACTTAAGTCCATAGTCCTAAACTCCTTGCTTCAACAACTTAAACCGGCTCTTGTTACTATCTATAATTCCCTCTTTCTTGAGAGAACTAATAACCGCAGACAGTGCCGCCCGCTCCACTCCCAAATGATCAGCCAGCGCCTGCCGGTCATAAGGAATAGAAAAAGCCAATGAACCCTGAGCCTTAGACTCATAATTCAAATAACACAAAAGTTTTTCACGCGTGGTTCTGTGTGTAAGGATATCAACATTCTGTCTAAACAACAAATTATGCTCAGCAAGAATTTTCATAAAATTCAACTGAAGTTCCTGTTTGTAAGAAAAGTCCTCACCTTCAAGAAGCGGCTTGATATCCAAGAACATCACCTTTGTGAAAGTGGCAGCAGTAATGGTCAGCGGAAAGCGTTTCTTTTCTAGGATACAGAGCGATTCTCCAAACATAGATGGGGTTTTCAAATGAAGAAAAATACTTCTATTTCCATCATAGTCATTCCTTGAAATGATAGCCTCTCCTTCAAGGATAATCCCTATTTTTCTAATCTCATCTCCATAATGGACTATTGTTTGCTCTACTTCGTATTCTTTAACCTCAGAGCCTAACCGTCTCAAAACAGCAGGCATTGCTTCATTAGGAATATTCTTGAAAAGTGGCGGAACAGAATTCATATATCCTCCATTATGTTGGAATTCCAACATATATTATATTATAAAAAACGCTAAAATCAACGTATGAAAAAAGCAATTACTGTTCTTTTAATTTTGGTAGCATTACTGCCCTGTTTTGCACAGGCAGTGAAAGAAGCAAACACCACCGTAGTCAGACTTGGCGTTATGCAAGGTCCCACCGGCTTTTCTAGCTCGGCTCTAGGAGAGCTAGCACAAATTGAAGTATATCCGTCTCCAAATGAAGCAGTTGCAAAACTGATAAAAGGAGAGCTTGATATGATAGCCCTACCCGCAAATGCGGCTGCCACTCTTTACAACAAAGGCGTAGATCTTAAGGTGGTTGCCATAATTGGAGAAGGCATGCTAAGCGTAGTTGGCACATCCACAAAAGCAGAGGCAACTGCAACTCTTTATGTCCCTGGCACTGGTGGAACACCAGACCACATGGCAAACCTGCTCTACCCGGAATATGAGAAGGAGTATTCAGTAACCGCCCCTGCACAGCTAGCACAGCTTCTAATAGCAGGCAAAGCAGAACTTGCAATTCTGCCAGAGCCTTTTGTAACCATGGTATTAAACAAAAATCCAAACCTCAAAATTATCAGCAGCGTTCAACAAAGATGGACAGAACTTACAGGTCAAGAGCAATATCCAATGAGCGTACTGGTAGTAAAAACCACTTTTGCTCAAGAAAACCCCAGTGCAGTTCAAGAAATCAAAGAAGCCTACAAGAATTCCATAAAGACTATTCAAGAGGCTCCAGAAACAGCTGGAAAAAGGATTGAGGAGCTTGGAATTATGAAGGCTGAAATGGCAACTCCTGCACTTGCAAACTGCGCCCTAACCTTTAAAGATGGGACAGTAGCAAAAGAACAGTTACAAGCCTACTACAGCACTCTCTTAACTCTTGCACCTGAGGCAATTGGAGGTAAGCTTCCTGACATGGACCTATGGCTTTAGTTAAAAAGAGTAAGACAGCTCTAACTATCGGTTAACAAAGCACCACGTTTAAGAGTAGAATCGCACACATGCAAATTAACTTCGTATTTTTTCTAAACAGCTGCCTTCTTGGAGTAGGCTTGGCTATGGATGCATTCTCCGTTTCCCTTGCAAACGGACTTAACGAACCAAAGATGGGCTTTGGCCGCATGAGTCTCATTGCAGGTACCTTTGCACTTTTCCAAATTTTAATGCCAATGACTGGCTGGATTTGCATCCACACCATTGTTGAATATTTCAAGATGTTTGAAAAATTCATTCCATGGATTGGCTTTGCAATTCTCCTTTGGATTGGTGGAGAAATGCTGGTAGAAGGCATTAAAGGTGCCAAGGAAGAACAAGAAGTTGAAGAAACCAAAACTCTTTCTTTTGGAAAATTAATGATTCAGGGAATAGGAACTTCAATTGATGCCCTCTCCGTTGGCTTTACAATTGAACAATACGACTTAAAAGCAGCCATTATTGCTTCCCTATTAATTGGAATCATCACCTTTGGCATTTGCATCTCTGGAGTGGCAATTGGTAAGAAGTTTGGAATGAAACTGGCAAAGAAAGCCACAATCCTTGGCGGATGTATTCTCATTGGCATTGGAATTGAAATACTGGTAGGAAGTTTTCTATGAAAAAACTGAGGACAGATACCTACATCTCAATTCTGTCCTCTCTTGTACTAATACTACTCTGGCACCTTGGCGCCCTTGCTCTAGATGCACCAATAATTCTGCCCACCCCGGCCCAGGTCTTTAAAGCCTTTGTAAACCTGTTTTCACCTGAGCTGGCAACTAATCTTTTTTACACTATTTTACGAGCACTTGAAAGTTTTATCCTCATAGTTAGCCTTGGTGCAGTCACAGGCTTTCTTGCTGCAAAGTTCCCAGTTTTTAACAGCCTAATAAAACCACTCATCACTCTCTTTAAGGCAACGCCAGTTATGAGCGTAATTCTCTTAGCCTTCATTTGGCTACGCACTGGAGCGGTGCCTGTCTTCTCTGCATTTTTAATGGCTTTTCCTGTGATGTTTGTTCAAACAATAGCCGGATATAACAACATTGATGAAAAATTATTACAAATGTGTGATATTTATGGCATTGTTGGCAAGGAACGTCTTAAGCATCTAATCTTACCTTCCCTGCTTCCGGCTCTAATTACGGGAGCCAAACAAACCCTTTCCATGATTTGGAAAGTGGTCATTGCAGCTGAGGTACTGACCTTGCCAAAGCACGGAATTGGAAGAGAATTACAACTGGCTCAGATTCAGCTAGAAACTCCTAAGGTTTTTGCCTGGACTATCGTTGCAATATTACTGACAGCAATGGGAGATGGACTGTTTAATTTCACACTAAAGAAGGCAAAGCATGACAACTAATAGCATAGTAATTAAAGACCTCTGCAAAGCCTTTGGAGCAAAGGAAGTTCTAAAGGACTTCTCACTGCAAATAAAGCCAGGAACAATAAATTGCCTTACAGGAGTATCGGGCTGCGGAAAGACCACGTTGCTGAATCTGATAGCGGGCGTTGTGAAGCCGGACTCTGGAAGAATAGAGCGGGAAGGAAAGGTCAGCTATCTGTTTCAGGAGCCTCGTCTGCTGCCCTGGAGGACGGTGCTGGAGAATGTGGCAATTGCCTTGAAAGATGAAACTAAGGCAAAGCAAGTGCTTCAAATGGTGGGACTTGAAGACAGTCTGAAGTTGTATCCAGAGCAGCTTTCTGGTGGAATGAAACAGAGAGTGGCTCTGGCGCGGGCGTTTGCCTATCCAAGTAAGCTTCTGCTGATGGATGAGCCGTTTCAGAACCTGGATGTTAAGCTGAAAAACAATCTGCTAAAGCAATTTCTAACCCTGTGGGAGATGGATCAGAAAACGGTATTGTGGGTGACCCATGATATAACAGAGGCCTGCCTTGTAGCAGACAACATTTTCTGTGTGACAAAGGAGCAGGCAAATTGCCCAATGCAACTGGTTGAAAGCTATGAAATAAAAATAGCCCGTAGTGAGCGCACAGCAGAAAACATGGCGCAACTACAGGCTAAAATCTACAATACGTTGGTCTACGACACAAATAAGTCTACTTAACTAGAACTCTCATAATGCGTTTTTTACCAGCACGTAGAATCATCTCACCGTCCTTAGCCTCAGCGTTGGTGATTACGGCTTTGACGTCTGTGATTTTGTTATCGTTGATGAAACAACCACCGCCCTCAATAAGACGACGGATATCGCTCTTGGTGTTGCCAAGACCAGCTTCAAAGAAAAGGTCAATTACACCTTTGCCTTCGCCCAGTTCAATGTTAGCGGTAGGCATTGCACTGCGGTCAGCTGCACCACCAAAGGCTGCCTTGGCGGCAGAAACGGCTTTATCTGCTTCTTCCTGACCATGAATAATCTTGGTCACTTCATAGGCCAGTTTTGCCTTAGCGTCATTGATGTTAACACCTGGAGCCTCGTACTGAGCAATCTCATCCAATTCCATGAAGGTAAAGAGCTTCATAAACTTGATGACATCTGCATCAGCAATGTTTCTCCAGTACTGGTAGAAGTTGTAAGGAGTATAAAGGGTTGGATCAAGGAAGACCGCCCCCTGCTCGCTCTTACCCATCTTCTTGCCATCTGCTCTCATAATGAGATTGAAGGTAAGACCAAAGCACTCAGGACCGCCCATTCTCTGAACAAGATCAATACCGGCAACAATATTACCCCACTGGTCTGCTCCACCAATCTGAAGCATGTTGCCATAGTTCTTATACAGCATGTAGTAGTCGTAAGACTGAAGAAGCTGATAGTTAAACTCAATGAAGGAAAGCCCTCTTTCAAGGCGCTGCTTTACCCCTTCAAAAGTAAGCATTCTGTTTACAGAGAAATATTTACCAACATCTCTGAGAAACTCAATGTAATTTAAGCCAACCAGCCAGTCTGCGTTGTTTACAATAATACCCTTGCCGTAGCCCTCTGGTGGGACTTCATCAAAGTTAACCACCTTAGCCAGCTGCTTTGCAATATTCTTTGCATTGGCTTCAATGGTTTCAGCAGGCAAAATCTTTCTCATCTCTGTCTTGCCAGAGGGATCTCCAATAAGACCTGTACCGCCACCCACTAGAGCAATAGGCTTATGTCCAAACTGCTGAAGATGATGCATGGCAAAGAAAGGCACAATGTGTCCAACATGAAGGGAAGGTCCTGTAGGGTCTGTACCACAATAGAAGGTGACAGGTCCCTTATCCATAAGGTCAGAAAGTCCCTGCAAATTAGTGCAGTCTTTTACAAAGCCTCTATCTATGAGTACCTGTAGCGCTTTATTCATCTTCATACCCTCTTGTATTCTTTTGTAGCCTTCTTAATTTCTGAAACCAGCTCAGAAACAGGAACACGAATCTGCTGCATTGAATCACGGAATCTCAAAGTGACGGTGTGGTCGTTAAGAGTATCGTAGTCAACAGTTACGCAGTAAGGAGTTCCAATCTCGTCCATTCTTCTGTAGC
>CAVISO010000023.1:0-21301 GCA_963645435.1 Sphaerochaetaceae bacterium
ATAGTAGAACCCTCCCTTGGACTTAAAGATGGACTTCACAAGAAGCCTCTATTAGTTAATTCAAAAAAAGATTGAGAATTCCTGCGAGTTTGATTGATGATGTGGACGTTTTATTGATTTTTTGTGATTGTAATTGTTTATGGTACTAGAAATTAAAAAAATTACTTTTTATGATGCTATGCTTGGTGCAGGGGGGTTCTTTGAAGATATCGGTTTTGGGGGAAAGCGGAGAGATGTCTACCCAAAATGACCGGTTTGAGGGCAAAAAGGGAGACACCTGTGTACCCAAATGACCCGGTTTGGGCAAAAAAGGGAGACGGAGGGCGAAAGGGCATATAAAAGGAGGCAAAGAGCGCGAAAGAGCAAATAAAAAGAGCGCGAAAGGCTGGCGTCAGGGTTTAGATGTCAAAGCCAAAGTTGAGGGTGAGGCCGTAGCGGAAGATGAAGTTGTCCTTGAGGTTGGGGGTGTAGGAGTCGTCAAAGCTGACGTTGTTGACGGCGTTTTTGTAGTAGAGGACCCAGGGACCGGAGACGTAGGAGAGACCCACGAAGGCGGAGACGGTGAAGGAGGTGGAATTGAAGGACACTAGTCCTTCTGGGATTAGGGTGAGGCCGGCTTCAAGGTCTATGACAAAGGAGTGGTCGTATTTTTTTCCGTTTTCGTAGCCGTAAGGGACGCTCATGGCTGGATAAGGCCAATCCTCAAGCATGTTGGTCAGGGCGGTTAGGTCCCAGCGCATGTAGCCAAGAGATAGAGAGATATAGGGAGCCACCCAGTTTTTGAGGGCGGCAATTGGGTAGGAGAATTCAAAGCCCAGGGTGTCCAGAGCGTGGCCCATTTTGAGACGGAAGTCTACGTCTGGATTGCTGTCAAGCTCCTCTTTTCTGTCTGTTGGATAGCCGGCAACGTAGCGATTTTTGAGGACAATTGACCAGTTATCGTTAAGTGGGTAGTTCAGTTCCTGTTCCTGGAACTTTACGCCAAACATGTTGGCAAAGCCCATGGAAAGGTAGAAGTTATTTTCTTCCCAGATGGTAGGATGCAGCACGCTGAGGACATCCACAGTTAAGACTGCATAGCCAACGTGGTTGGTAAGTTCTGTAAAGTAGTTCAGTTTAAAGAAACCAGTGTTGATGGTATAACTTAGGTAAGGTCCGTTGATGTAGCGGGCGTAGAGCTCCATTGTGGGGGAAGCATTGTGTTCCTGAGTCCAGTTCCAGCCTAAGGTTAAGGCTAGAATTTCAGTAAAGTTATTGTTCAAGGAAAGGGTTGCAGTAAGTTTTTCTGTACTTTCAAAGCCAAAGGCGTAGGAGGCAAGCCCTCCTAAATTGGCGGTTAGTTTTGATGAAGGCAGTTGTGCAAGATCAAAGTAAACGTTGGCGTTTAAGCCAAGGTAGTAATGGAATTTGACGTCTGTGTAATCATAAGGGAGGTCTACCCTATGCATTCCAAATATTTTGTGGACAAGGTTTTGCAGGTAGACATAGCCGGTATAGCCAGAAAGGAAGAAGCCGGTTTCCGGGGAAAGTTTTAGAGAAACCCTGCCGTCTAAGTCAGGGGTGTAGTTAAAGCCAAGTTTGATTTCTGTGACGTCAAGACGGCCGCTGTACCAGTGGTCTGAAGAAGAGTCTGCTACGTCATCGGACTTGATGTCCCAGCCAGTTTTCCAGCCTCGGTTGGTGATGCCGTTGAGGTTGGCATGCAGATACCAGTTGGTGGCTTCAAGAGCTATGTGCTCTGAATAGGAGAGCTGGTCGTCGTCATTACGGGAAAGACCGTAGGCGTATTTATCGTTACCTATACCTAGGCTGATGGATTTGACCGCCCAAGGGCTGGTGGGCAAATTGGTAGCAAATACGTTTGAGGTAAATACGAGAGTGGCAAGAATTAGAGAGGCTATAAGGACAACTGTTTTCTTCATGAGTCAATCATAACAAGTTCGCAAAAAAAGGGCTATAACCCACAACGAGTTACAGCCCTAAATCAGCTCTAAATCAGCCCTAAATAAGACTTAAATAGTCACAAAAATTTACTCTACAGGAAAGACCTCAAGTTCAATATCGGTCAAGGCGTAGGAGGCACAGGGATGAATCCAGCCAAACTTTTTGTCTGCAAGTCTTCTGCCGTCCTTGTTTTCTGGAACATAGACCTGACCGCTGATTAGGCGGGAGTGGCACCAGCCGCATTCGCCGCTTCTGCAGTGGCTTGGGGCTTTGATGCCGGCTTTTTCCATTGCCCAGAGAAGAGGTTCTTCTGAACTGGTCTTGATGGTGGTCTTTTCCCCCTTAATGACAACAGTGAGATTGAAGAACTGCTCGCCCTTCTCTGTTTTGATTCTGTTGTCGCCAGAAAGCTCCATCCTATAGAACTTTTTCTTAAGTCCTAAGATTTCCATTTGCTTTGTTTCATAGGCATAAAGAGCGCCAGGACCGCACATGAAGACTGAGTATTCGCCTTCTGGTGCATATTTCTTTATAAGCTCAGCAGATACAAAGCCGTGTTCGTAGCCTTCTTTTTCCTCGTCTGAAAGAACATGAACAACTTTGACCTTGCCGTTGCTCTGGCTTGCAAGGGCTTCAAGTTCTTCCTTGAGCAGAATGTTGTCGCTGGTTCTGCTGCCGTAGAGAATAGTGAGGTTGAAGTCTTCAATGCCGTCTTTGATGGCCGCTGCCATTGAGAAGAACGGAGTAATTCCAGAACCGCCTGCAATGGCTATGACGTTTTTTGCGTCTCTGAGACCTTCATAGTAGAACTCTCCAAGTGGTCCACTGAGTTTTACCTCTGTCCCCTCTTTCCAGTTTTCAAGGATATACTTGCTGGCATAGCCTGGGTTGGTAGGTTTGATGGTTAAGGTATAGCTGCCGTTAAGGGCATCCTTTGGATTTGAGCAAATTGTGTAAGGTTTATTTACATAGGCTCCGTCAATATCTAAAGCAACAGAGACGTACTGACCTGCACGGAAGTAGGCAAGGCTCTTGGACTTGACCATATCTGGTACCAGGGTGAAACTCTTGGCACCGTTGTACTCTTTGACACAGGAAACCTTGGCGTACTGAACCGCAGGATGCAATTCACTTGCTAGAATGTTAGCACTGAAGATAGACTGCGGAATGGTGGCAGGAGCTGCTTCAATTGCCTTGATGCGAGTCTTTACCTCACCTAAGAATGGGAAGGGATTGAGACCCTTAAGTCCTTTTCTTGAATAGTTATATTTTTTAGCCATCTCACTTGCCCTCCTTCTGCATTTCTTCATAGAAATATCGTGCTTGTTCCTGACCAGACAGGTAAGCCTGGGAGTAGCCGTCCATTTGGGTTCCGTGTCCGCCGGCGAATCTCAGACCCTTGATGGTGTAGTCCTCTTTGTGGGCGCACTGTACGCGTGGGAACATGCCGTCCCAACCTGCTGGAATGTAGCCGTAAACATCTCCATTTGGGGTACCCAGATATCGGGCCCAAGTTACAGGAGAAGCAACGACAATTTCTTCAATGTGGCTCTTAAGGTCACAGCCGGTGACTTCCTCGTAGCGCTCAATGCACTCTTTTGCAATCTTGTCCTTGACTTTGAAGTAGTCCTCTTTCTTGACGTCCTTGAACGGGTCGCCCGTGTAGAACTTGCTGAACTGGATGAAAGCACGGTTCTCGCCTGCTGCGTCCTTCAGGGCATTGGTGAGGACGGTACAGGTGATGTCCTTGTGGGTTTCAAGAGAGTTGGAGGAAAGGAACTGCTGGTGGTTGTCTGGGTTGTAACGCATGAAGGTGTCATAGTTCTTAAGCCCAATTTCCTCTGCAGAGGCGTCCAAACCAAGATAAACGGTAAAGCAGGACTGAGCCAGGCGCTGAGCATTCATCTTCTTCTTGTCATACTCAGGCACCTCATTTTTATCTACCATTCTGTCAAAAACTACGTGTGGCATGAGGTTGGAAATGACATAAGAGCATTCAAGGTACTGACCGTCCTTAAGGACAACGCCCTTCACCTGACCGTTCTTGATGTCAATCTTTTCTACTGGGGTGTTGTACCAGATATCTCCACCGAATTCTCTGATTTTTGCATCAAAAGCAAGAGAAATCTCGTGGGATCTGTTTTTTGCAAACCAAGGTAGCTGGGTTAGATAAACGTAAGTCATGAAAGTATATGGAGCAAAACTCATCTCTGTGGAGTCAGCTGAAACATACGTCCAATAAGATTCAAAAATGTGCCTTGCTTTATCTGGAACGCCAATTTTTCTGAGCATTGCATCACAGGGCTGAGGAACTACACACATAAGGTCATAGTATTTGAGCATCATCTCAACCTTCTGAAGACCTTCTGGTTCATTATGTCTCTGATAGAGCCATTCAACGCCATCTACCAGCATACGACCAAGTTCCATAACGGTAGTCATGGACTCGCGGCTGCCTGGAACTGCCTTTTCCATTGCATCAATGAAAGCCTGAACTCCCGCTGGCATACTTACATTAAAGCCATCTGGGTCTGTTGCTACTGCAGCAAAACTTTCATGTACGGGACACCATTCAACGTCTAGCTTGTAGTCATCTTCCAGAAGCTGTCTGACTGCACCCCTCTTGCCTTCTCCTTCGCCGGTTCCCATCTGGCACAGCTCATGTAAGGTAGCCTCAAATTCATAAGCGCCTCTTACAAAGCTGGTTGCACATCCACCAGGAAGATTGTGTTTTTCCAACACCAGAACCTTCTTGCCTTTTTTTGCGAGCCAAAGAGCTGCAGACAGCCCTCCGTTACCTGCACCTACAACAATTACGTCGTATTTCTGCACGATTTTCCTCCATTTTTTTTGCTTGTGGTTAAGCTTGTGGTTTAACTTGTGGTTTAGCCACACCCATTTTATGCCGATATTTTCTATATTACAATTAGTTAAATCCAACTTTTTTAACTTTTTCTGGTTCATAAAATTAGAACCAGGAAAATCCTATGGACATTTTTACACTGGTTTTGCTATTATGACCACATGAGTGAAATCACAGAAAATAACGAACATAGCCTGAAAGGCAACTTAATTGAAAGCTTAAAAGCAAAAATCCTGTCTGGAGAACTCAAACCAGGCGACAGACTTCCCCCAGAGCGCGAAATTGCAAAAGAATTTGGTATTAGCCGTGGTTCGGTAAACCAGGGTATCCTTGACCTGGAACGAATGGGCTTTCTAAGAATTGTGCCTCGCCAAGGCACCTTTGTTGCTGAATATGGTAAACAGGCTACGCCAGAGACCCTCGCAGCCATCATAAGCTATGACTCTGCAGCTGTTACTTCCCGTCTTTTTAAGGATTTCATGGACTTCCGTATCCTAGTTGAAAGAGAATGCGCCCGCCTTGCCTGCATAAACCTTACTCCACAAAATTTGGATGCTCTCAATGAGGTCACCCACAAGATATATTTAGTAGATGAAAAGGATTATCCAAAGGCAGTCTTTGAGTATCACAAATGTTTAGTTGAGATTTCTAACAACAAGGCCTATTACATGGTCTTCCAAAGCTTTGGAAAAATGATTTATAACTTCATTGTTGAACACTTCAAGGATAAGAGCGAGATTGAAATAAGCCTTCCAAAATTCCGTGAACTGACCAACGCTATTGCTCGCAGAGACGTCTACGAAGCAGATAACATCATGCACATTCTTCTTGGAGATGCCTCAAGTTACCTAAAGGGTCACCTGGAAAAGAAAGAACTAGAGTAATACTATAGTTGGAAAAGAATTAAATCATTACTTCCGCTGCTAAGCATTGGATTCTGATAGGACTTATAGTTATCCAAATCCTTCACTATATACTGACTCAGACTAAAGAAGCTCAGAGCCTTAGAAACAAAGGCTCCGTTAGCGTATTTTTCTACGTTGATTTTCTGTTCTTCTTCATCCCAGCACAGGGCTTTGAGTAGGCTCGCGGTAAAAAGTCCATGTCCTCTATTGGAGGATTCATAAGAAAGTTCATAATAACGGGAAGAGGCTAAACAGAAGGTATTTGCAAGTTCATTAACTTCTTTGGTCCAAAATAATTGTTGCGCTGAAATAGCCTCATATTCTGCAGGGTTTACACTTACGTTGCCAGCATCTACCAGACCACCCGCATAGCAAACATCAGCCAAAACCAATTTTGCTCCTTTGATTTTTGCCAGCTCTTCCTTAAATTCACTATGCCAGTACAGTTCACACTCCTCATTTGGTCCGCTGTTGGCGCACATAATAAAGGCGGTGTTTCTGGCCTTTCCATATTCTTTTACCACTGGAAAGGAGGTGGTATTATAACCATGGCAACTGAAATAGAAAATAGTAAGCTCCCCTTCTTGGGAGTTTTGGGCAAGATTACTCATTATGGCTTTGAAGTGAGTCTTTGAAGTATCATGGTCACTTTTATCTTCTGGAACATAAGAGATTGTGCCGTCAATACCCTTTTTTGTGTAATCCTTTCCAGTTACATAGCGGGCTTCACACTCAAGACCTGCCTGTTTTGCCCACGCTTCAAAGGAAAGTCCAATCTGGGTTGCATCATTAATTGTTCCCAAAAGGTGTCCTGCATAGGCGCCCTGGTAACTGGGTTTATAGTAATAATCGTTGCCGTAAACTAGGATATTTACCTTTGAATAAGTGGGTTTTCCGTATTTTGCTTCCATAATGAGTTCACAGGAACAAAGGCTTATTATTGCAAGAACACACAAAAAGATAATGCATAGTGTTGGTTTTAGGCTATTGTTAGTCTTTTTTTCTCTCATTACTTTTGCCTCCAGTTGTCAATTGACTTCTTAAGAGAGCAATCTATCTTAAGACCAAGAGATAGCCTAAGCGTAGAAGTATCGGCCTTGATGGAAAAGGTGACAGGGGCAATTAGGTAGAGGCTGCAAATTTTAAAGGAAACTAGGCGAAAGGCGGCAACGGCTTCAAGTTCGTAGGTCACAAAGGCTTGGTTGACCGTTGGAAACTTGCAGGAAAGCAGGCGAACTAGCGTTGTAAGCCCAATGTTTTCTGTAGCAATTCCCGCTTCCAGGTAGGCTCCATAGCCGCTGTAAGGCCTCAGCTGGCTTGCACCATAGGCAAGAGACTTGGAGACGTTTAAGTAGGAAAGACCTGCGCCAAAGCTGAAGGTACCGTTCTCGTTTCCTACGTGTAGTTCTAAGACTTTCAAATCAAGTCCAAAACTTCCGCTGGTTCTAAAGGCGGGCATTTTGACTTCTGTGGAGGCCGGATATTGGCTTAAATATTCACTGGTGGGAAAGCAAAAGTCTCCACCTCCATAGACAGAAAAAGAGGGTCTGAGGTCAAATACGGCAAAAGCCGGGATTGCAGTTAGGCTAAAGAGAATTAGTACTAGGACACAGACTTTTATCTTCTTCATTGAAAAACTCTTTTTTATTATTGATTTCATTGTAAAGCAAAACCCCCTAATCTACCACTGGTTTTATACGCTCATAACTGATAATCTATGCACATGTTCGTAGATTTTCACTGCCATTTTCCTACAAAAAATGCCATTTACTGCACGGCAAAGCCACAGCCTATTGCAACACCTGAGTTGGAAAATGGAAACCAAACTCAAACTCCTCTTCTCTACTGCCAGGGACTGCTTCCCCAGTTTTGGACAGAAAAAGAGCAGGCTAAGCTTCTAAACCTTTTAGAAGACCCTTATTTCCAACTGGGAGAAGTTGGCATAGACAAGCGGTTTCAAACTTCCATAGATCTCCAAAAGCAGGAAGAAAATCTACTAACAATGCTCCAGTTTGCCTCTGAGCATGAAAAAATTATAACAATACACAATGTACAGGCTACTGAACGCACTCTTAAGGCTTTACAGCAGGTAAGCCAGAACTGGAAAACCATTTGGCACGGCTTTACCGGCTCTCTTGAGACGGCAGAAATCCTCTACAAGAGAGGAATTTTCCTCTCAGTTGGACCTAGATTCCTCCAGCACCCGCAGAAATATTCTCTCAAAGATCTTGCAAAGGCACATCCCAACTTTGTACTGGAAACGGACTATGAAGGCTGTGACCAAAAGCAATATAATGACCTACTAGAAAACCACTACCTGAACTGTGCCCAACAATTGGGCTGGACCCTTGAAGAACTGAAGGAGCATTGTTATGGACAAGCGCAAACTCTTACGAATTAGCAGATTTCTTGGAGAAGAAGCCGTTTCCTCTTTAGAAGAAAAATTCGTTGTAATAGTTGGCGTTGGTGCCGTAGGCTCTTTTTGTCTTGAGGCGCTAGCGCGTAGCGGCATTGGTTCTTTTAGGCTTGTGGATTTTGACAGAGTAGAATATTCCAACATAAACCGCCAACTGGTTGCCCTTGAGTCTACGGTGGGTAAACTTAAGGTAGAAGTTGCCAAAGACCGCGTACTGGATATAGAAGCCCAAACTCAGGTAGAAATTCTTCCTATTTTCTTAGATGAAAACAATCTAGAAGAAATCTTGAAGCCAAATGTGCAAGGCAGAAAGCCAGATCTTATAGTAGATGCAATTGACTCTGTACCCTCAAAATGCCTCCTTCTTAAATATGCTTATGACCATCAAATCCCCATTGTTTCTTCCATGGGAGCAGCTTTAAGAAAAGACCCCTCTCTAGTGCAAACAGGAGACCTGATGAAAACCCACGGCTGTCCGCTTGCAAAACAGGTGCGCACTAGACTTAGGAAAGAGGGCGTTGGCAAAGGCATTCCCGTGGTTTTCTCGCCGGAGGAAGTAGACTTCCAATATGGACAAGACGGCAATCAAAAAGTTCTGGGCAGCCTGCCAACACTCACTGGTATCTTTGGCCTGAACCTGGCTCATCTAGCTCTCAAAACGCTTATTCCACAGGCCCTTACTTCAAGCTAAAAGTAACTGTAGCACTGGAGGTAGACCCTTTTCTGGTATTGGTAACAATAGCATCATAGCGGTGTACGCCCTGCTCTGCCGTAATGGAATAGGTAGCACTTCCAATCTTCATAAGTTTTCCATCCCTATACCACTGATACTTCAAATCTGAACTCGCCACATACGAAGGCAGGTTATTTAAATTCACCTTCATGGTCACCTGCTGTCCAAGTATCACCGTTTTTGGTGTGTACTCAATGTACACCTGCATAGGTTCTGCCACCATATACTCAACAGCAACCGCCATTGCCGAGCCAGCACTTGCCAGCGGAATCACGCCAATAGACTGCGTATTATCCACTATTCGTAGCGCCTCTGCAGCCCCAATTCCAATCTTTCCACTACTATCGCTTACCTGCACCTTCACCACATACGAGCCCGCCGCTAAACTTTGCGTGATAATTGCCTTCTTGTCGCTGGTATTTGCCTCCTTCACATTGACGGTTTGGGAGCCGGTGTCTGTCTCAAAGGTGGTGGTGATTGTAATTTTACTGCTGGAAGAGATGGTCTCATCCCACGTGAACGATATCTGCGCCGTGCCCGTACCGGGAATTGTATCCAGCGCCACCGTCACACTATTGTCCCCACGCACCAGCGTACACACACTACTTCCGCGCGCCAGCTCCTTCCCCTCTGCATTATACGCCCGCGCCGTGAGGGTCCACTCTCCCGGTGTCAGCTCAGAGACCGATATTTCTGTCTCATCCCCGTACACAGGTGCAAAACTCATACCGCTGGGTCCATTTCCTTCCACGGAGTACCTTTTTACCTCCATCAAATTGAGTTTTGGCATGATGGTCTTGGCCCCTTGGGCATTTTGAGCATCATTTTTAAGCATTACAATCAGATTCGCCTTTTGCTGAACAGGTTCTTGCTTACAGGACACAAGGGCTAAAACAAGAAATGCACACAACAAAACCAAGTAAAATTTTCCTTTCATTTTGCCTCCTTGGCGTTTGCTCCAGTCCTGCTCAGCTGGAGCAAATAAACGCCTCTATTAAATAAGTCAAGGAAAACTGCACATTTCATTGCGATTTTTGACAAAAATTTGAAAAATTTTTCATTTTTTTTCAAAATTCAGCTCAAAGGGCAAAAAAAAGGGCTGAACCAGAAAGGAACAGCCCTTTGTAAAAGCAAACTTTAATAATTAATAAAGCTTACGAAGATTATCAGATGCATCAAGAGTCATGAGAGCCTTTACAGGATCCTTAACCTTAGACATGAAAATCATTGCTGCAATGACATATGGCTTATAGGAAGCCTGCTTGTAAAGTGGGTCAAGATATCTGTCAAAGACAGAGTTGTCAACCTCGCCTTCCTTGCAGGAAAGACCAGTGATGTCAGCTGGGAGGCAGTGGAGATAGAGAGCCTTTCCGTCTTTGGTAAGCTTCATCTTCTCTTCTGAGCAGGTCCAGTCTTTGTGTTCTGCGTTCTGAGCAAGAAGTTTCTTCTCAAGAGCATCAATACCAGCCTTGTCGCCAGCCTGGTAGAGCTTTGTTCTCTCTTCCATAGCTGCGAATGGAGCCCAGCTCTTTGGATAAACAATATCTGCATCCTTGAAAGCTTCGTCCATGCTGTTGCACTGCTTGAAGGAACCGCCGGTTGCAGCTGCGTTCTTCTTTGCAATCTCAATGCACTCTGGCATTACTTCGTAACCTTCTGGATGAGCAAGAGTTACGTCCATACCAAATCTTGTGAACAGACCAATGACACCCTGTGGGACGCTCAGTGGCTTGCCGTAAGATGGGCTGTAAGCCCAAGTCATTGCAACTTTCTTACCCTTGAGGTTCTCTACGCCGCCAAACTGGTGGATGACATGAAGCATATCAGCCATGCACTGGGTTGGATGGTCAACGTCACACTGAAGGTTAACAAGGGTTGGTCTCTGCTCAAGGATACCATGGCGGTAGCCATATTCGCAGGCATCAATGAAGGTCTTCTGATACTTGTGACCTTCGCCAATGAACATATCATCACGAATACCAACAACATCAGCCATGAAGGAAACCATGTTAGCAGTCTCACGAACGGTTTCACCGTGGGCAATCTGGCTGACTTTCTCATCAAGAACCTGTTCCTCAAGACCAAGGAGGTTACATGCACTTGCGAATGAGAAACGTGTGCGAGTTGAGTTATCTCTGAAGATGGAAATTCCAAGACCAGAATCAAAAATACGTGTGCTCTTGTTGTGCTCTCTGAGGTCTCTGAGTGCATCAGCAACAGTAAAGATTGCATCAAGTTCCTCGTCTGTCTTGTCCCATGTCCAATAGAAATCGTTCTTGTACATGTTGTTGATGTGCAAGGTCTCAAGATGTCTTGCAAGTTCTAAAGCTTTGCTCATTTTATTCTCCTAATTCCTTAACGAATCTTATTTCCTGTGAGTTCCTGGCGGAAAGATGTTGCGCTTCCGTCCTTCTCTTCTGGCTTGTAAAGACCAGGTACTGCAGCATAAAGGGCTGCACATACTACAAGGTCATGCTTCCAGGTAATCTCGTTTGGAGCATGTGCCTGTGATTCTGCACCAGGTCCAAAACCAACACATGGGATGCCATAACGACCCTGAATGGATACGCCGTTTGTTGAGAAGGTCCACTTGTCGCAAAGTGGGCGACCTACTCTCTTTTCTTTTGCAACGTCATCGGCCCAAAGTCTGGTATCGCCCCAAAGTGCCTTGTGTGCCTCTACCAATGCCTTGACGTGTGGAGCGGTCTCCTTGTTAATCCAGGTTGGGAAGAAGCATTCTGTCTCGTAGACGTGACCTGTCCATGCTGGTCTGTCATACATATACATGGAAACCTTGACGTCCTTTGCGTACTTCTTGCAAGCTGGGAGGTCTTCAATTTCCTTGAGGCAGGACTTGTAGGTTTCGCCAGCAGTCATTCTGCGGTCAATTGAGATGGAGCAGCTGTCTGCAACTGCGCATCTGGATGGGGATGTGTAGAAAATCTGAGATGTGGTGCAAGTACCTCTTCCAAGGAAGCGAGCATCTTCGTAGTGCTCTGGGTTGTACTTTGGATCAAGCATCTTTGCCAAGCCATGAATGTGCTCGTCATCTGCTGGATTCTCGTTGAGATCTCTTACGTTCTCAATAATCTCTGCCATCTTATGAATAGCGTTGTCACCTCTTTCTGGTGCTGAACCATGACAAGAAACTCCATGAACGTCAACCTTAATCTCCATTCTGCCTCTATGGCCTCTGTAGATACCGCCATCAGTTGGCTCTGTGGAAATTACAAACTCAATCTGCTTTGCAGCATCTTCTGGTCCGTTGAAGTATTCGTTAACAATTGACTGCCAGCACATGCCATCACAGTCTTCTTCCTGAACAGAACCAACAACCATGATCTTGTAACCTTCTGGGATGAGACCAAGGTCTTTCATAATCTTGGTTCCATAGGTTGCAGAAGCCATTCCGCCTTCCTGGTCAGAACCGCCACGACCATAGATTTGAGTCTCGTTCTCCCAACCCTTGTAAGGATCAGCAGTCCAGTTCTCAATGTTTCCAATACCAACTGTATCAATGTGGGAATCAATAGCAATAATCTTGTCACCATTTCCCATCCAGCCTATGACATTTCCTAATTTGTCAATCTCAACCTTGTCATAGCCGAGCTTTTCCATCTCTTCTTTAATTCTATAAACGACACCCTTTTCTTCGCAGCTCTCAGATGGAATTGCAATCATGTCTCTGAGAAACTTTGTCATTGAAGGTCCGTAAGCCTCGGCAGCCTTCTTGATGGCAGCAAAATCCATAAACTTCCTCCATTATCACATTTGGCACTGCATAAACGCAGTAGACCTAATCAGTTCTAGTTAGAAGTCTACAACGCTCTGCAACAAAATGCAACAAATTTTTGAGGCAGTTGTACGGATTTTAACGGTTTCAGAAGGTTTAAATCTTTCCCAAGGCCTTGAGCAGCTTCTCCGGAGTCATTGGCCAGCTGGTAATCCAAGCGCCGCAGGCGTCATGAATTGCAATACCAATGGCAGGAGCCGCACCGTTACAGGCAATTTCAGATATAGATTTAGCACCAAATGGACCGTAGGCATCATTCACATCAATGAGAACGGACTTAAAGTCCTCTGGGGCTTCAGAAATCATTGGAACTCCGTAGTCCGTCATGTTAGCATCAATACATACACCATTCTTATCCAGAATCATGTTTTCATACATTGAGTGACCAATTGACTTCATGACAGCACCGTACATTTGACAAAGTGCAACTTCTGGGTTAATTGGGGTTCCAGCATCCTGAAGGGCATAGAACTTTTGGACCTTAATTTCACCGGTTCTAATGTTAACAGCAACCTGTGCAAAGTGAGCACCGTAAGGAACAGAAGAAGCCGTTGTGATAAAGGTTCCATGGGCAATCATTTGACCATGTCCACCACCGCTACAAGCGGAGTGAGAAAGTTCATAGTAAGAAAGGGTTTTTCCTGTCTTTGAGGAGAAAACCTCACCTGGGTACCTTACGTCTAGATCTTTCTCGTCTTCGCCCATTTGGTAGGCAGCTTCAGTTAAAATCATACCCTTTAACTTTTTAGTTGCAACCAAGGAGGCGTTTCCGCTGAAGAAGGTTCCTGAAGAGGCATAGGCACCAGTATCAAAGGCACAGGAGTCTGTATCTCCAGAGATGACAGAAATTCTATCCATTGGCATTTTAAGAACTTCAGCTACAATCTTCGCAGAGATGGTATCCAGTCCTGTTCCAAGGTCTGCACCACCACTGTTGAGAATGACAGTACCATCGGTCTCTAGTTTGGCAATTGCCTCTGCGTGGTCAAGTCCAGGAAGACCTGAGCCCTGCATGATCATTGCAAAGCCTTTTCCAATTTTCCAGTTTGGGTCGCCGCTTTCTTCGCGCTTGCCCCATTGAATCATGTCGCAACCTTTGCGGATGGCCTCATCAAGTCCACAAGAACCAACAGGTACTACTGCACCCTCACGACCTTCACCAAGACCCTTGAGGATTTCAAGCATGTAGCCCTCTTCAACGTGGTTCTTCAGAACCATGTCCTTGTAGTCAACGCCCAGTTTCTCCGCAAGAAGAGACATTGCCATCATAAGACCATAGGTGCCCTTTGGAGTACCATAGCCCTGATAAGCACCTGCTGGCGGAGTATTAGTATAGAAGACCTTGAGGTCATATTTCATGTTATCTACCTTAAAGAGAGGCAGAGTCTTAGAACAACTGTTCATAGGAACGGTAAGGCAGTGGTTGCCATAAGGACCTGTATTTGCACAAACTTCCATGTAAATACCAGTAATCCTGCCGTCCTTGTTGCCCGACATCTTCACGTGAACTCTCATTGGGTGACGAGTTGAGTTAGCAATAAACTCCTCTTCTCTGGTGTTGTGACACAAAATTGGCTTGCCCGTTACATAGGCGGCATAGCCTGTGAGATCTTCAATGAGAATATCCTGTTTTGAGCCGTAGCCTCCACCAACTCTGGTCTTGATGATGTGAATTCTGTTCTCTGGAAGTCCAGTTACCCAACCTACAATTCTTCTTACATGGTAAGGTACCTGTGTTGAGGCATAGACGGTAAGACGTTTGCCTTCCATACGAGCAAAACAAATATGAGTCTCAAGTGGAGTATGCTGAATTTGGCTGGTCTGGTAGGTGCATTCTACTACTGCATCTGAGGTAGCAAAAGCCTTATCTACATCTCCAATAAAGCCCTTGTTGGAAGCAGCGATATTGCGTCTGACATCTGCTCTAAGTGGGAACTGATAAATAACCTTTCCCTCTCTTGGGTCACCTGCCTGCTTGTTGTATTCCTCAAGATCAGCAGGAGCACCAGATCTGTACTCAACAATGCCATTGTGGACAATTGGAGCACCCGGAGCCATGGCTTCTTCAACGGTAAACACCGCGGGAAGCACTTCATAGTCCACCTTAATGCGCTTACAGGCTTCTTTTGCAGCCTCAAGAGTCTCGGCAATGACGGCTGCAACTCTGTCGCCCACATGTCTGACCTTCATATTAAACAGTCTTCTGTCATGTGGGGAAGGCTCTGGGTTGCCCTGTCCTGCCTGCATGTAATGGGTCTCTGGAGTGTTAAAAGCAGTGAGAATTTCAATAACACCATCCACCTTGAAGGCTTCTGTGGTATCAATGGAATTGATGTAGGCACTGGCATGAGGGCTTCTGAGCACCACCATGTGACAGGTGTCAGCAGGAACAAAGTCTTCAACAAAAGCCTTATCTCCTGTAACCAACTGGGCACCATCAATCTTGGAAACTGGTTTTCCAATAATGTCGCATTCCGGTCTGAAAGAAGGTGCAATTGTAGACTGATAAGAGCCAGTTTTCAGCTTTTCCTGAGCCAGTTTTACAGCAAGATAGTAATGTTCATAGCCGGCATCTCTAATAAAGATACCAGAAAGACAATCCTTAATTTCTTCTCTGGTAGGATTTGGATTTGTTTCCAACAGCCAAGTCAAAAGAAGGGCAGCAGCCGGAGCGTTATAAGCACTCTGAACAATACCAGCATCAATCATTGCCTGCTGAACCACAGTCAAATGCTCTGGGGTTCCAAGTCCGTCTGGAGTTCTAATTTCACAGCCTTCCACTTCACCTGCTAAGACAAGATTGGAAAAAACAGGAACGCCGTCAACCAAAACCGTATCACTTCCGCAAAAACCTTCTGCATCATCACTATCACGAACCGCCAAATTGCCGTTCATAAGTAGCATTTCTCTGAGTTTTGTTGAAGGCTCAACGTTGAAGGTTCTATTTCTACCGTTAATAATACAACTTACTTTCATTTTGCCTTCCCCCATTACTTGTCCAATACTTCGTGAGCCAGATCATAAGCAGTGACTGCTAACAAATATTTTTTATAAGCAGCGCTTCCAAACAATAAGTCATCTTCAATTGCAACTTTCTGACAAGCTTTTACCTGAGCCTGAACTTCTTCATCAGAGGCTCCGTTAGCAATGTTTGCAGCCAATTCAGGCATAGTAAAGATGCCCGTATTCTTGAGTGAGACTGCAATTTTTAGACCATTAGTTCCATTTGAGGCACTCATTGTGAGAACGGCATGACTTTGAGCAGTATTAGAATAACGCTTTGAAATAACCTTTGCTTTGGCTGGAATAACAACAGAAATAATTAGTTCATCCTTGAGTTCTTCCTGGTTTTCCAAATAGAAATCAGAAGCAACAAAGTTCTCCTCTCCCTCTTCTGAAATCAGCTTCAAGGAAGCATCGCAGGCAAGTAATGTTGACCACAAATAGGAGTCATCCCTGCAAAGAGCAATGTTTCCACCAAGGGTTGCCATGTTTCTCTTGGTACGAGAAGCCATATACAAACACGCGGTCTTAAAATACTCAGGAGTCTCCTCTGCTTCCACCACCTGCTGGAAGGTGCACATAGCACCATACTCAACAAACTCGCCAGCTTTTTTGATAAAGTTTAGTTCCTTAACCCTATTCAGAGCCACCAAAGAACTTGCCTCTACAAGACTATTTAATCTGTTAATCTCAGTTCCGCCGGCTAGGAAAGTAGCGTTATGCTCCTTTTTCAGCGCAACAGCCTCCTGAACGCTTTTTGCCAGAATCAGATTCTCAACCATAGATTCTCCTCTTCTCAAGTAAATCAGCACTAATCTTGTTTGCCTTCTGAGCCAATTCCTGCTCATCTACGCCAACAACTTTTCTATTATCTACAACAACTTGTCCGTTTACAATTGTGTACTGGGTTGTATGGTCACAGCCACAGAACAACAGGGCGGCAATTGGATCACTCTGGCTTCCTGCATAGGCAATTCCAGAGACATCAAAACACGCCAAGTCAGCGGCCCAGCCTTCCTCCAAACGTCCCACATTTCCAAAATTGAGCATTTTTGCGCCATTTTCGCAGCCCATCTTGAACACATCCCGCGCCGTGAGAGCCGTACTACCATACTTCACACGTCCCAACAAGAGGGCATTGCGCATCTCTGCCAACATATCTGAACTGTCATTGGAAGCACTTCCATCTACCCCAATACCGATATTAACGCCAAGATCCAGCAGTTCTCTTGTTCTGCAAATGCCAGAACCAAGTCTCATATTGGAAGATGGACAATGGGCAATATGACTTCCAGTCTTTGCTAGTAGCTTAAGTTCATCATCATTGAACCAAATGCCATGGGCATAGAAGACATCGGGTCCTATAAGCTCGCATTCCTGCATGAGCTCTACTGGGCGGATTCCGTACATGTCCTTGCACTGGTTTTCTTCGTCCATAGTCTCGCACAGGTGGGTATGCAGGCGCACGTTGTATTTTCTGGCAAGTCTTGCGCTTTCAAGCATGCAGCGTTTGGTTACAGAAAAAGGCGAGCAGGGAGCAAGAACAATCTTGTGCATAGCCATTGGGGATGGATCGTGATATTTCTTGATGACCCGCTCTGAGTCCTCAAGGATTTCTTCCTCGGTCTGAACTACCGTATCAGGTGGAAGACCACCGTCCTTCTTGGAAAGGCTCATGCTACCGCGAGTTGGAGAAAAACGCATACCCAACTGATCTGCTGCCTTGAACTGAGCACCAGTCAAATCCTGTCCCTTGCACTGCTTTGGAAAAACATAGTGATGGTCTGTGCTACAGGTGCAGCCCGTCTTGAGCAGCTCACTCATTGCAAGCAGTGAAGAATAGTAGATAGCCTCTTCATCAATATACTTCCAGACCTCGTAAAGATATACCAGCCAATCAAATAACTTGGCATCTTGAACAGCCGGAAGGTTTCTTGTAAGCGTCTGATAAAAATGATGGTGAGTGTTAACAAAACCGGGTACTACAGCAAGGTTTGAAGCATCAATTACTCTAAAGCCTGCTGGAGCCTGAAGGTTCTTACCAATAGTTTTTACCTTACCATCCTCAATAATCATGTCTACGCCGTACAAAGTATCCTTTGCAGGATTAGTCATGAGTGCGTATATATTCTTTAGAAATAGTCCTTTTTCGTTCATAAACCTATCAAAAACCTACCTATTGTCTTGGAACCGGCTGACCTGTGACGTAGTAATCATCATAGGTATCAATGACCTTTTCCTTAATGCCGTTTTCTCGGTTTTCTACCGCCTTTGAAAGGAAACGTCTTACCATTCTGCGGGTAGCTTCACGTCTGAACTCTGGCATGGCTCTAGGAGAAATAACAGAATCAAAACCAGCCACCTCTTCTTCAATAAGCTCTGGAGTAAGGTGCTTTCCAATGAGGATTTTTTCAACCTCTCGGCTTCTGTTAGTCTTAGCACCTGTTGCAGTTGCAGAAACTCTGTAGTCTTTAACCGTTCCATCCTCGTTGAACTTAATAGCCTGGCTGACAGTAATCTTACTAATAGCATTAGCCTTACGAGTTCCAACCTTATGCCAGAAGATGTAATCAAAATCGTCCTCAGAATAAGGCACAATAATTTGAGTAATCATCTCATCTGGCTGAAGGTCAATAGTTCTGAACTTAATGATAAAATCACTGACAAGTTCTTCTCGGTCTCCACGAACCGATGAAATCTTAACTCTTGCGTCCAAAAGATATAAAGGACCCGGAGTATCGCCCTTAGGAGAAGCGTTGGCAATATTTCCGGCAATAGTTGCACTGTTTCTAAGAGCAACCGCACCCATTCTGGAAGCAGCCTGTCTTAAATGCCAAGGGCAAATTGTGTTTTCTGCAATTTGAGCACTTGTACAGCCAGAACCAATGCAGCATTCACCTTTTTCATTGATATAAATCTGCTTAAGTTCTGGAAGATTTCTAATAATCATAACCGGCTTTTCAAATCTTGGCTTAAGACCTAAGGTTCTCTTATGAGAAACCATCAGGTCACTTCCTCCGGCTAGAACTATTACATCATGTTCACTCTTAATCTTTAAGGCTTCTTCCAAAGTCTTTGGCATGTAGCACATTACTTCATTTTTCACTTCTTCCATAAGTGTGCTCCTCTTTGTGCTGCAAGCTTAATGCTTTCAACAATCAGGTCATAACCGGTACAGCGGCAAATATTTCCGCTGATGCCAAGTCTTATTTCTGCTTCAGTTGGGTTTGGATTTCTTGAAAGCAGATAGTAGGCTGCAATTACCATTCCTGGAATGCAGAAACCACATTGAACTGCACCTCCATCTGCAAAAGCCTGAACAATGATTTGTCCTGCTTCTGTTTCCTTGAGGCCTTCAATGGTCATAAGCGTCTGACCGTCTGCCGCTCCAACTGGGATAAGGCATGGGGTGACAATTTTTCCATTGAAAAGAATGGAACAAGCGCCACATTCCCCTTCACTACAGCCTTCTTTAACACCAACACAACCAAAATCTTCTCTGAGCACATCAATCAGACGTCTGAGAGGGTCTGTAACAATGCTCACAGCTTTTCCGTTCAAATTAAATGAAATCTTTGCTTCCATCACAAACTCTCCCTTAGGTCTTTCCCGTTGAGCATATAGCCCATAACATCTTCAGTTGGCACTGGAATTGCTGAAATTTTCTTGCCAATTGCTCTTGATAGGGCATCAATGTAGGCAGCGCCGCTTCCATTGAAGACCAGCTCGCCCATTCCTTTTGCTCCAAATGGACCCCATTCGTATGGATTTTCTACAAAGTAGACGCCCTGCTTTGGACAGTCCATGGAAGTTGGAACAATGTAGTCACTCATGGATGTTTGCTTAAAATGTCCGCCAACATTCTTCAGAACTTCAGTTGAAGCCCAACCAATTCCTTGAAGAATTCCACCGTTGACCTGGCCGTGAACTATCATCTCGTCAATGAGATGTCCACAGTCATGACTTGACCAAACACCCTTTGTGGTGACTTCACCAGTACAAGGGTCAACCTCAACTTCTACTGCGCATACGCCCCAGCCGTAGCCAAGGTAAGCATAGCCCTGGAAAGTGCTCTGATCCCATGGATAGCCTTCTGGGTGCTCATAATGAGTTTCTACCGTGAAGTCTTCTTCTTTGTCGTATCTTGGTTTCATCAGTCTGGCAGCCCGTTCAACCAATTCACCAACAATCATGGTGGATCTTGAAGCAGCCGTTGGTCCTGAGTCTGGAACTCTAGAAGTATCGGGATCTAAGAAGATGACCTTCTCGCGTGGGATTTCAAGCACATAGGCGGCTATCTTTGGGAGGATGGTGTGGAAGCCCTGACCCATTTCTGTCTGGCTACAGAGGATTTCCACGGTACCGTCTTTGAATTTGTGCAGCTGGCAGCGACCCTTGATGATGGCCTGTTCGCCGTTGCCGGTGAAGGCTCCGCCGTGGTTGTAGAAGGAAATTCCAATACCCTTGCCACAGCCCCATTTGTATTCTTTGATTTTTCTTTCGTAGTCGCTGGCCTTGAGGACCTGATCAAGCATTTCAGGTATCATGACGCGCTCTACTACCTTACCGTTTGTGCTGGTGGTATCGCCCTGCTTGATGAAATATCTCTTTTTGTACTCAAGCGGGTCTAGTCCCTGCATCTCTGCCAGGTGGCACATATGAGTTTCTACTGCAAATAGAGTCTGTGGAGCACCAAAGCCTCTGAAGGCGCAACTTGGGAAGGTGTTGGTAGCAACACCAAGACCAACTGTGCGCATGTTGGGGAAGCTATAGCAACCGGTTACATGGAAGCAACCTCTTTGAAGAACGACAAAGGAGGAGGAAAGGTAACCACCTACGTTGTAATAAACTACGCTATCCATAGCAAGAATATTGCCGTCTTTGTCTAAAGCAGTCTTAAATACGGTCTTGGAAGGGTGTCTCTTGACGGAGTTTTCAATGTCTTCCTCGCGGTCAAAAACCATTTTGACGCCCTTTTTCATCACATAACAAGCCAAAAGCAGTGGACCACAAACCACATCTGGGAAGTGCTCCTTACCACCAAAAGCACCACCGGTAACCGTCTGCTGAACAGTAATCTTGCTGGGTTCAATTCCCAAGATAGGTGCAACCGATTTTGTAATATAGAACGGGCACTGTGCCGATGCATAAATCTTGTACCCATCACCATTTGGCATACAGCAAGCGCCGTTGGTTTCAAGATAGATATGCTCCTGGAAGCCCGTCTCAATGGTCTCTTCTACAATGCGGTCAGCTTTCTTGAAAGCCTCATCCACATTGCCTACCTCCAGCTTCAGGCGGCAGTGGATATTATCTGAATTGACAAACGCGCCCCCCTTACAGGCAACCCCTTCATCAATGGAGACAGCTGGCTCCTGCTCCTCATACTCTATCTTAATCTGCTCTCTAAGGTCTTCCACTGTGGTCTTATCTGGACCCACCATAATCCCGATAGTTTCGCCAACATATCTTACATCTGTTTCTGCGAAACATTTCCAGTCTGTGGCAATCATGTGTAAATAGTTATGACCACCCTCTGGGATGTCCTTGTAAGTGATAAACCTGTAACCTTCTGGCATTTCAGGTAATGTGATGCTCTTGATGATTCCCCTTGGGATGCTTGAACGAACTAATCGTCCCCAAA
>CAVISO010000024.1:0-20722 GCA_963645435.1 Sphaerochaetaceae bacterium
CATCAGATACTATCGATTTTATGTCGTAAAGATAACAGACAGAACTTGAGCCAGCTAAACCTCCACCTTTCTCGTAAATCCAAGAGTTTTCAATTTCAAATCCAATTAAGAAATCACAACCTTTAGAGATGGCATATTCAAAACAATTGTTTTTATTAGGATTAAAGTCAGCACAATATGTAGCTAAAATAATGTTATTATATCCCTTTGCTTGCAACTGTTTTTTTAAACTAACTTCAAAAAGTTTGTCAAAGATAGATTCTCCAGTGCCTGCAAAGATAAATATCCCACTACTTTTGTTAATACATAAAATCTTGTCGCTGTCGCAATATGACCATTCAAGAAAATACTCGTTTTCATTATTGAGTTGTGAGACAAGTGAGCTACAACTAACTAAAAGAAAAAGAGATAGTACTACGAGCAAGATAAAGATTGTTTTCTTCATAGTTTCCCCCTTTTGGTATTATACTCCTTAAATCAATATTTTGTTTGATTTTTAATTCTTTTATTTAGGAAAGTTCTGAGTGAACACGGCTTCATTTGCTTTCATTTCTTTGGCAAAGGAGGCATACGTTGTGGCGGCAGAGATTTTGAGGCCTATGGCTCCAATTTTGCCGCCTAATCCATATATTTCTTTGGGTTCAAAGGTTAATTTATTTTTTGATGGATAAAGGAAATATCCGTCTTTTAAGGGTTGCATATCTGAAGTGCTTAGGATGTGAATGTACGTTACCATTTGATTTAGGTCATCTCTTCCTATGTCTGAGACGCTTTTGAAGGATTCAAAGCGTTTGTACTTGGCATCAAAGATGTGGTGGGTGCTGTAGAAATCGGGATATCGGGAACAGGTATGGTCTGAAAAGAGATGTACCCTGCCTTTGCCGGTGCGATTTCTTGGGTGGATGAGGCCGGAGATTGCTGCGTTTGAGAGGATTGTGTTCAGGTATTCTTCCCAGAGCCAGGAGATGTCAATGAGGATGCCGTATATTTTGTGGGAGTTGTTGGTGGCGTACTTTAATTTGTGGTGATTTAGTATCATTAGGCATAGTTTCTGGAGATTGGTCCATTCGGTGTAGTAAGGATGTCTGATGGGCTTGCTGTTTTTGGATATAATCTGGTTTCTTTGGTTTTTGTTGTAGTTTTTGGTTGCTGCTATGATTTCTTTGGCGTATGACCTTGTATTTTTGTCTTGTAGGATTGACTTATATTTTCCTGCTTTTATGTACTCAATTGTGTGGCGAACAAGTTCTGTGAGGTTGTTGTCTACTGAGTATTCTCTCTTTGAGTAGGCTATTTTGCCTTGGAATGGATTGTCTTTTTTTATGAACTGAGCCACATTTATTGGTCCTTTTACGTTGGCATCATTGTAGTCATTTTTTATGTATTGTCTAAAAATTCCTTTTGAGAAGGCTTTTTGTAGGTAATAAGGGAATAGAAAAATGATAAAGTCAAATATGTTGCTTTTCTTTTGTTCGTGCTCAAGTTCTGAGAGGTTTATGTTGAAAACTTTTGAGAGCATATAATGGAGAAAGAGGTCTTCCTCGGTTGAGGTTTCTGGTGTTTCAGGTGTTTCTGGTTGTGGTGTTTTAGATGTTTCAGGTTGTGAGGTCTCTGCGTTTGGAGTCTCTTTTTGTGAGGTTGAAAAGCGGGATGAGATATTTAATTGGGTATCTCCATAGCCAATAAAGCCAACTATGTTGCCTGTTTGAATGCGACATGTGTCATACGTTGTGTCAGTAAGGCTGAAAACATATTCATCTTCAATTTTGTCTTCATTTGCCAAAATAAATAAGTCTTTTCCTCCATCTTTGAGCAACTCTTTAACTTGTTTGTGCTCAATGAATTGTAAATCGGACATCAGTTTGTTTTGACAATCTTGAGAGAGCTTTATGTTATCATTAATGCAACCAGTAAGTGGACGTCCATCATACTGGTTATCTTTTAGGTTAATTTGGATCATAGATTACTTACTGCGGTATTATACGTTCCTTGCAGATTTTTTAGAGCTTCTTCAGCAGAATCCATGCCTCGCAGGTATTCTTTGAGCAGTGGCTTTAAATTATAGTCCCATAATTTTGTGTATGGACTTTCATCTTCAGAATAATCGTTAATTTTCAAGAAGTATGCTGCACCTAGATGATATGCAGACGATAGACCTTCAATGCCCATTTGTTCGTTCTCATTCCAAATTGCATTATTTAATGCATCCATAACAGTAACTAGATTTTCTTTGGAAATCTTTTTGTCATCTACAGTTATGATTGAATTAAGGATTTCATTTTGCGTATCTTTGGCTTTGACTTCTTCCCAGGCAAATCTTCTTCTGAAGGCAAAATCAATGGACTCAACTCCCCTATCAATGTCATTCATGGTTCCTATAACATAAACATTCTCTGGTACAAAAAAATGACCCCAGTTTGTATTATTATCTGTTCCTATGCCTAGGCATTCGTCAAATATATTTGGTTCTGTGTTCATGTTGGCATATTGGGTGGTAATGGCTTCAAAATCCTTGTTTTTCAAGTTTTCTTCTGTTATACGGCAGGTTGGATCAATTGCGTAAAATAGTTCACCAAAGATTTTTGACATCTCGCCTCTGTTGATTTCATCAATGATGAAGACAAAGTTTTGTCGTTCAACTTTATTTTCATTGATTCTTTCATTGCCTTTAAGCGTTACTTCTTTTTCTTTTCCTGATGTAATGTCATCACAAAGCGAATTGAATTCATTTGTGATTTCAGTTTCTAAATCATCAAGTTTGTAACCAAGTAGATTTTGTAATGCATTTGAGCAAAAAGATTTAAATGTTCCGTCAACACGTTTAAACCCGATTTTTCCATCACTTGATTCAACAGGTATAGGTCTTAAGCCCTCTACAAAATCGGTATAGTCATAGGATTGATGAAATTGGGTAAAGTAGATGTTTGCGTTGTGACCTTCTCCAACCATTTCCTTTGCTATTTGTTTTGCTAAATATGTCTTACCGGTTCCAGGTGCTCCTGTGAGGATTAGATTTTTTGTATTTTTAAGTAGATTGAGGTAATTAGTCATTCTTTCCGCCTTTTCATTGCTATAAATAATATTATCGATTTTTTTTATGATTTCTTTATTCTTATATGTTTTGATTTCTGCTATTGCAGACATTTGTTTAGAGCCATTAGTTGACCATTCATCTAGTAAAGACAATTCTTTGTTGCGTAAATCAATAAAATTATCGATACCACGGCATTGAGCTCCCATGTATTCGGTAACGTCAGAACAAATTGTGCCCATAAAACAATAATTCCAGACCCAATTGGTTCTCTTTGCAACAATCACGCAGTCTCCAATGTCTAAATCAGCAAACATCCGTCCTCTGGTTTTAGTGTTTCCGTTTTCATCTGTAACGCTCCATCCCATTAGAACAAAATGATTTTTTATCATATCTTCGAGTAAATGATCATAATCATTGTCATTCCAAACATTTGGACTAATTACGTAATACCTGCGCATTTGCAAACTCCTTTTTTTATTGTAACACTAAATGGTGCTGGCACAACCACAGAAAGATGCTGGTTTCATGGGATTTTTATGAGGATTTTTGGCTCAATCTTTGTACTTTGATGTAAATCTTAAGATTTCTTTGCAACTATGGACATAACTTCGTCAGTACTTATTGAGACATATTTCACTATTTTGCTTACTGGAATGTTGTCGGCATACATGCTTTAGACAGTTTGGGCTTTTTCTGCCTTGGCTTGAGCCTGGGCTTTTTTTTCCTTTTTTTTAGCTCTCAGCTAAGCCTTTTTCTAGACCTTTGGCTAGGCCATTTTTATAGTTATCTTGCATCAGTAATTCAAGTGTCATGTAACCTTTCCTCCAGGTGTCGCTTCTGCCTTAGTGCTAATACGCTTAATAGATTGAGTACAACTGAAAACAACCTAGACAACTAAAACAACCAAAACGGCGGACACAGTTTAAACAACGGACACAGCCAAGACAATTTGGCATACACTTGAGAACAACCTAGACAGTCAGGACAGAAAATGCAGTGCATTAGCTACTGACAGCGTGGTGGGTCTTTAAAGATATCGGGTTTTGGGGGGTAAAAAGAGAGATGTCTACCTAAAATGAGGGTTTGGGGCAAAAAAGGGAGACTTGTGTCTACCCAAATGGCATGGTTTGGGGTAAAAAGGGTAGACATGGGGATTCCGGGCATATAAATGGGCATATAAATGTGCAAGTATAGGGTTATATAAAGGGGCAAACAAAGGGGCAAATAGCGCCAATAAAAGGATCAGGGTCCTAGCAAAACCAGGACCCTGATGGGGAAAAGAATAGATAGTTTTTTGGGGAAAAACTATAATTGGGGCTATTTTACAAGGATGCCGGGACGGACAAAGGTTTGTCCGTTGACGACAAGCTCCACCTTGGGGAACAAGACTGGGCGCGTCACAGGAATGACTCCGTCTTTGGTGCAAATGACGGTATCCTCACTTTTGGTGCCAGTGATGGAAGGATTCCAGCAGAAGGCGTGATGATCACTTATGACACCAGGAGTTGAGAAGTCAACTCTGTAGTCACGACCGGCGTAGCCAATAGGTCCGCCTTGGTGGTGTTTCTCAAATTCAAGACCGTAGCCTTGATCAAAGTAAGCCTTCTTACCGGCTTCAAGGGCTGAAACATAGGTGGCGCCGGGCTTGCTGGCTGCCATGTAAGTGCAGTCAATGATTTGATTTGCTTTGTATTGAGCCAGAATTTGTTCTGAGGGCTGGGTGAAATAAACGTATCGGGTTAGGCAAATCACAAGACCATTGCGGCGGAAGTTGCCACCAATCTGGACCTTCTCGCGTACCCGCTTGCTGGTGGGCAGCGGATGGCGGTAGGAGGAGATGCGCTCGTCGGCAGCCACCATGCAGGAAAGCATTTCAAGGCCAGCGCTTTCCATTTTTTGCATGATGAGACCAGCAATTTCGTACTCGCTATCCCCTACTTTGATTTCAAGACCGGCCTGCTCCATGGCGCGGGAGGCGTCTTCACCAATTTTGACGTAACGTTCTATTTCAGAAGGAGTTAAGTCAAAGCGCAGATACTTGATATCGTTGGCAAGATCTCCTGTGTCGTAGCCAACTTTTCCAGATGGAACCAGTTCTGCTATGCAACGGGCCTGAAAGCCAGTGTCATGCCAAACGCCAAATTTGATTTCAAAACCAAGCTCTTCAAGTTTTTCTTCGTCACGCATTCTTGGCGCTTCAATGTTGTTGGTAATGGCATATAAATGGTCTGAAGTAACCAAAAGTCCACAGTTGCCGGTCTCCCCCATTCCAACGTAGTTTCTTCCGCCACAGGTAAGCCAGGCAAAGTTGTCTTGCCGTTTTATAAAGGCAGCGTCAAGTCCTTTCTGAGAAAGAAGATTTCTTATTCTTGATAGTTTAATTGACAATTCATTATTCATTAAAAATTCTCCTATGCTGTCTTTTTTCTGGCACTGGCAATTGTCTTAACGTTTGCATAAAGGGCATACAAAATTGAGACAATTGAAAGAATCATGAAGATGCAGCTGATTGGGCTTGAGAAGAATACGCCCCAGTTGTTTCCAGACAAAATCAAGGCTCTATCAAGGTTCTCTTCAGCCATGGATCCAAGAATAAGACCAAGAACAAGCGGAGCGCCTGGGTATCCAAATTCCTTAAAGACGTACCCTATTACACCAAAGACAACGGCAATAAGGATGTCTAAAACGTTGGTAGCATTTGAGAAGGCTCCAATGACGCAAAGTATTGCTACAATTGGCATTAAGAGAGTTCTTGAAATTTTTAGAATCATTGGTGAGAACTTAGCACAGCCAATGCCCATTGCCAGCATGAGGAACTGAATGACAAACATTCCAGCAAAAATTGCATAAACAATGTCTGGACTCTCGTTAAACAGCTGTGGACCTGGCTTAACTCCAATAAGGGTTAAGGCACCAAGCATGACAGAGGTAACTACGTCACCTGGAACACCAAGACAGAGCATTGGAATCAAAGCACCACCGGTGGTTCCGTTGTTGGAAGCCTCAGGGGCTGCAACCCCTTCCAGTGCTCCATTTCCAAACTGGTCTTTGTTCTTTGAAAAACGTTTTGCAACCTGATAGGCAATGAAACAGGAAATGGATCCGCCTGTTCCAGGGATGATTCCAATGAAAACACCAATGACAGCACCAACTATTGCAGAGAGGGCAAAGCCTTTGAAATCACTCCAAGTTGGCATGACCCTACCAATCTTTTGGGCGGTAAGTTCGCCTTTGCGCTCACCTTTTACACCAGCCTGCATAAAGAATTCGCTTAGAGCAAAGACTCCAATGAGAACAGACAAAAGCGGAATTCCACGCATTAACTTGTAGTTGCCAAAAGTGAAACGATCTATACCCATTAGCTTATCAACACCAACGGTGGAAATAAGAAGTCCAAGCATACCGGAGATGATTCCCTTGATTGGGTCTTTGCCTGTGCTGGCCATGATCGTCAGTCCAAAGAAGGAAAGAGCAAAATAATCGGCAGCCTTAAAGTTAAGGGCAATCTTAGCAAGTTCTGGTGCTATAAGGATTAAGCAGATGGTTGAAATAAGTCCGCCCAAGAAAGAAGACACTGCCGATACTCCCAAGGCCTTGCCTGCCTTACCCTGCTTACAAAGCGGATATCCGTCTAAGACGGTTGCTGATGCTGACGGCGTTCCAGGGGTATTGAGCAAAATTGCTGCAATTGAGCCGCCATACATGGAGCCGCAGAAAAGTCCGCAGAGCATTATCAATGCCTGATGGGCATCCATCTTATAAACTAATGGCAGTAACAGAATAATTCCTGTAGAACCAGAAAGTCCAGGAAGTGCTCCAATGATGGTACCAACCAACGTGCCAAAAATAGCCAAAAGGAAGGTAAACGGATGAAATACGTTTGCAAAACCTTGCATTAGATAGGTAAACATCTTCCCCTCCTTAACCTAAGATGCCAGCTGGTAGCATTACCAAGAAAACCTTGGTGAATATAAAGTAAACAGCAGTTGTAAAAATAACGCTGAAAATTGCCGCTTTAATTTTGTTCTGATAGCCAAAAAAGCAAATTGCAAAGAACAAATAGATTGGTGCAATAATTGGGAAGCCTACTGGTTTCATGAGCTTATACAACAAATAGGTTGCAAAAACCATGATAGCCACGCGCAAAAGTCCCTTATGATTGACGTTTTGGACATCCACTACGGGAATGCCACGCACCACCAAAACGCACTTGATAATTTGCACAATTCCAAGGAAAAACAGAATTATGCAGATAAATTGTGGATACACGCCAGGTCCAATGCCCTTAGCTTTTGTGGGCAGAGCTATTGCCTGCACATAAAAAACTACAGCAATTGCAATGACCACCAGCGCAATGATGAAATCCGCCGCCACTTTTGTATTCTTCACGAAAAGGCCTTTCTTCTCCTTCTCTTCCATCTTCTTTCCTCCTATAAAATTAGCCCGATATTTCTAGCCCAAAATCTAATAAATATCGGGCTTTGGAAAGCGTGGACCTGTGGCCATCTCAGACCACAAGACCCTTTGTTTTAGTTCTTAAAGCCCTTAGCTTCAACAAGATTCTTGTACATCTCATCCTGCTCGTGGAGGAAGGCGTCTGTCTCAGCTGGGTTCTTGTAGACCACTTCAACGCACTGGCTGGTCATTTGTTCAATGAACTGTGGATCTTCAACACACTGCTTGATGATAGCGGCGAGCTTCTCAACTACGTCTGCTGGTGTGTTTGGAGGACATACAACAACTCTCCACTGTGGGAGAACCACGTTGACGCCGCACTCAATACCAGTTGGAACCTCTGGGAAAGCACTGTAGCGTTCTTCTGCAAACACAGCCAAAATTCTGAGCTGACCGTTTTCAACGTTGGTAATGCCTTCTGGAGCATTAGCCATTACGCAATCCACCTGGCTGGAAAGAAGACCAGTGATAGCAGGACCGCCACCTGAGAATGGAACATGTGTGAATTCAAGACCTGCAGCATCCTCAAAGAGAAGAGCAGCCATGTGGTTTCCGCCCTGTGCACCAGCATTACCCATTGTAACCTTGCCTGGGTTTGCTTTTGCATAATCAATGAGATCCTGGAGAGTCTGGAAAGGAGAATCTACGTTTACAACCAAGTAGTTGTAAGATGCAACAATCTGACAAACAGGAGTGAAAGTATCGGCACCAGTTACAGGAACATCTGAAAGATGAGTCTTTGTAAGAGAAGCATTGTTCCAGTGCATGATTGAATAGCCGTCTGCGCTTGCATCCATAAATTCAACAGCACCTGTGATTCCAGAAGCACCTGGAACGTTCTTAATAATCATAGCCTGACCATTTGCATAGGTTGGGAATACCGCAGCAAGTGCTCTAAAAACAACGTCTCCGCCACCACCTGCAGACCAACCAACTGTTGCTTCTACAGTCTTTGAAGGAAAATTGTCTTCTGCTGCAGCCTGAGCAAAGACACTAGTGATTGCAAGAAGTGCAACCAACAAAACTGTCAAAGTTTTCTTCATAAGTTTTCTCCTTTTGCTGAAAGTGTTATAGTTCTACCTTCTTTAGCACTTTCATAAATTCCTTTGATAATACCAACGGCCTTAGAGGCCTCTTGCCCTGTAATAAAAGGCTCACTACCAGTTTTGACGGCTCTTGCAAAGTCATCAAACTGTCTCATGTGCCCCACATAGTTAATGGCGCTAGGATTCGCCGCCCCACCCTCTGCGGTGTTGGCATTTGAATACTTTCTGCGAATCTCTTCATCCTCAGGTCTCTCCGCCTTAAAGCTCCACGCCACAAGCGTCTCATCTTCCAAAATAGCAGACCCCTCAGTTCCACAAATCTCAATGCGCTTGGTAAAGCCAGGATAAATACTTGTAGAGCCATTAATTATACCCAACGCGCCATTCTTGAACTTCAAAATTGCCACGCCATTATCTTCCACTTCAATCCGTTCATGCGCCCGCGTCTGGGTAAAAGCACTAAGCTCTTCTACCTCACCGCCAAACCACGATAGTAAATCAATTGCATGAATAGACTGGTTCATCAGCGCACCGCCGCCATCCAGGTCCCAAGTGCCTCGCCAAGCCCCAGAGTCATAATACTCCTGGCTGCGAAACCACTTTACACTCGCCTCCACCAATGCCAACTTTCCAAAACGCCCCTCATCAAGCGCCTTCTTAATCAACTGTGGCGCATCATAAAACCTGGACTGAAAAATGCCTCCCACCAGCCTGTTTTGGCGTTTTGCCTCCTCCAAAATGGCCTGGCAACGCTCCAGACTAATCTCCAGTGGCTTTTCCACCAGCACATGCTTTTTTGCCTTCAGCGCCTCAATTGCAGTCTCCATATGCAAGCCCGATGGTGTTGCAATGTCCACCACTTGAATGTTTTCATCTTTCAGGAATTCAGCCAAATCCGTATAGGGCTTACCCCCATACTGCTTACAAAAGGCTTCAACTTTTTCTTTATTGCTACTGTAGGCACCTGCTAAAAAACTCTCCTGCGCCTTTTGAAGCGCAAAAGCATGAGTTTTTGCCACAGAGCCTAATCCAATCAAACCAAAACCAATTTTTTGTTCCACGTTTTTCCCTTTTTTCTTCAGTGTAACAGGCTTTTGGTATTTGTCAATCAAATTTACAAAAAAATTTTTGAAGCAAATTCAGAGGAATTTATGGGCTGCTTAATTTTTAACCAAGGAATAAAGCAGATCGCACTTTTTGTCTAAGACCAGTGCTGCAGCACCAAGAGCAGAACCAGTTTCCTTAAGTTTGCCCGGAACAATGCTCATGACTCTGTAGGGAGTTTCAGCCGCAATACGGTTTGCAGCCTCTTCAACTCGTTGGGCCAGATAAAGAGAAGAATAGCCTATAGGACCACCAAGAACTATTTTTTTAGGGTTAACTATGTCTACGAGGATAGCAATAGCAGTGATGATTGGCTCAATAATCCTATCCATTGCCCTCATGCAGCAGGGGTCCCCGGAATCGGCATAAGAGATGATATCGGAGACGGTGATGGAAGGCAAAGCATTAAGTGGAGAGTCCTTGTATTCAGGCAAAACAGCAAAAGCCTTGGCGTGGTTGAGCAGCGCCTGCTCGTTGGCCATGGCTAAAAGGCAGCCGTGTTTGCCGCATTCGCACAGAGGTCCATGGGGGTCAATTGGGATATGACCAATACGGCCTGCGCTAAAGCTAGCCCCTTGTAGAAGTTTTCCATTTACGAAAATAGCACTTCTAATACCAGAACCAAGTCCCACATACACCATGTTTCGCTCGCCTTCTGGGTTTGCATACTTGAACTCCGCCAAACCGGCCAACGTATACCTGTTCAAACAGTACGCCTCTAGCCCAAATCGCGCCTTCACTGCCCGCTTCAAGTCAATGGAATTGAACCACTTCAGGTCATACGCCCACAAAATGGCACCCGTCTGAGAGTTCACCACCCCCGGCGCACCAATCCCGATACCCGGCAGTATCTGCCCAGGTACACGAGCTATCATATACTCAATTCCCTCAAGCAAAGTTGACACAAGTTCTTCTGGCGTAACGTTTTCCAATTGTAACGTGTACTCTTGAACAATCTTTCCGGAGAGACTGCAAAGAACAAAATTCCAACTTGACGAATAGAACGCCGCGCCCAGCGCAAACCAAGTATCGTCACAATACCGCAGGGTTGCACCCGGTCTTCCGCGCGAAGCCTCATTATGCTTGGTCTCGCCCTCTACCAAAATCTTTTTCTCTATCATTACCGAGGTCATGTTGGTAAGCGTGGTCCTGCTAAGCGATAAATGCTTAGCAATCATTGCCCTTGACGGGTCCTTGAGTTCGTCTATAGCTCCAAGCACATTCTTGAAGTTCTCGTATTCCATGTCCTCGTAACGCATATAGTTCATTATACCCCATTTGGTGTGTAATAAACAGAAAAAGTTAAGCGCAAGGTAAAAGAAAAGCTCCCAGAAATGCTCCCAGAAATGCTCCCACCTCAGTGAGAGCATTGTTGCGCTTGCAGATAAGGAAGATTAAGGAGATGGCAACAGCCATGAATTCCGCTACAATTAATGAGAGCCAACTGCCGTCTATGCAAAGAATTACAGGGAGGATGCGGACGGCGGATACAGTTCAGACAGTTCAGACTGTCCAAACGGTTCAGAAAGTTCAGAAAGTTCAAACATTTTAAACAGTTCAAACGGCGTAGAGACCTCAAACAATGGATAGACTGCAAACAACGGATAGACCTCAAACAACGGACACAGTTCAGACAGTTCAAACAACTTAAACAACTTAAACAGCTTAAACAACTTAAACAACGGACACAGTTCAAACAACGAACACAGCCTATACAATTTGGCATACACTTGAGAACAACCAAGACAGATTAACAACAATCCTAATTATTTTGCCAAGGCACCTGTGGATTTACTTTGAATACGTTGTCATTATCTTCTTTTGACCAATGCTTAAACCTCTCTTTTGATAGTTTGCGAACTTCATTCATTTCGTTAGAACTCAAAAAGTTATATAGTTCAACATCTTTCATTCCAAACAACTGAAGGTATAAGTTTTTGTTGTACGGTTTATTCAAATATCCTTTTGACATATTCCAAAAGCAGCTATAAGGAACAAGAACCCCTTGAACCTCCAGAAATTTGACGTTATCAAAGATGTATTTGATTGTAGTCATTAAATCAACTATATCGTGAATTGGCCTATAAAAAGGATAATCTTCAAAGATCCTGCGACCATTTGTATATTTCTTAGGATTTTTCTTCCTGAGATAATGAGATACTGCAGTATTTACAAGTCGTATAACAGTTGAAATATCAGTCAATGAGTCCGCCATGAACAAGTCATGAGTATGATTACTCATTACAATAGAAGCAATTAGTGTAACATTGTACATAGTACATATCCGGCATAAGGTATTATGCCTATACCTAGCTAAGTCAATGTCAAAAATGTTTTCTCTATTGGCGGCACGTTGAACAGCGTGGTAGAAATGACCATTCTTGTCAACGCTTCGTTGAATAGGAATAACTTCAACGTCATAATCAGGTGCACGTAAATCCATGTAATTCATTATGAAATTCTCCTTTTTTATGTATCTACTTATTAATACAAAAAAAAAGTTCATTTCCTTATGTTTTTAGCTATCTAAACTAAAAAATTGTCTTGGTTGTTCTCAAGTGTATGCCAAATTGTGTAGGCTGTGTTCGTTGTTTGAACTGTTTGAACTGTGTTCGTCGTTTAAGTTGTTTAAGTTGTTTGAGTTGTTTAAGTTGTTTGAACTGTTTGAACTGTTTGAACTGTTTGAACTGTTTGACCTGTTTGAACTGTCTGAACCGTCTGAACTGTGTCCACTGTTTGGGTCCTATTTGATACTCTTTAGCACACAGATTTGAGTTTTGCAAAAATTCAGCAAAACTCATCACAAAAAAAGCACCTTCTCCTGTGATATCCCTACTTCACTCCTGCACCACTTATTGTGCCGTTATGAACATTGATTTGGGTGGAAATAACCTCAGCGAGCCGGTCCACGTGGGAGATAATACCAATGATTTTGCCACTGCAACCAATGGAGTACAAGGTATTAATTGCATTGTCCAAATAGACTTGGTCTAAGGTTCCAAAGCCCTCGTCCAGGAAGAAAGATTCAATAGAAAGATTGGAAGAATTCATGCTACTAAGACCAAGGGCCAAGGCAAGACTTGTGATAAAGGACTCCCCGCCAGAAAGTCCGTCTGCTGGACGCTGTGCCCCATTGTTTTCATTATCAATGACATCAAAACTTAGATCGCCCTTGTCACTGGCAACAAGCGTATACCTAGAGGAGAAACTTCTTAGTTTCTCGTTGGCTTCCTTGATAAGTGCTCTGAAGGTAATAAGTTGTGCATAGTCCATGAATTTTTTACCATCAGCAGAGCCAATTAAATCATTGAGCCTAAGCCACTTGTCAAGATCAACCTTGGCTTTTTCAAATTCATCTTTCAGCTCAGCGCACTTAGCTAACTGAACCTCATTAAATTCCAACCTTTGTTTGATTGAACCAAGTTCTTGGAGGTTTTCCTGTTGTAGAGTCTCCAATGAAGTCTGCTGCAGCTTAAGTCCAGCAAGTGACAACAAACAATAAGAACCTGCCCCCTGGGAAATCAAATTTAATAGGCGTAAATTACAATTTTCCAGCAACGTATTATTCGTAGTAACTTTAGTTACTGCTTGATGATAAGCCTTGTCATAATTAGCTTTCTCTTCTCTTAGATGCTTTTCCTTATTATTCAGGAGACCTCGCATCAAAGAAGTATCGCCTTCAAAGATCTTATTGCGCTCAGCCTTTTTTGCATTATAGGAATCACAGGCCTTAGCATATTGATTTTGTTCGTTATCCAGCCTAGAGTTCAAATCTTCAATAACCTCAACCAGGCTGTCAATCTTGGAAGTAAAAGAACCCATATCCTTAGTCAAAGAAGTAAATTTTTCTTTATACTGCTTATAATTAGAACTTCTAGAAGCAAGTAGTTCTATATCATCTGTTCCAAAGGGTGCAAAACATTCAGCAAGTTTAGCTTCCAAATCAGACACTATTTCACAAGAAGTATCATACTCGCCTTGAACGCGAGAAAGATTGGAGCCAATACTAGTAGATAATTGCTGAAGTTTTTCAAGCGAAGACTGTTCCTTAACCAATAGTAACTTAGCTTTAGAAAGAGAAGTTTCTAACGTTCTAATTCTTTCGTCTACCAGATTATACATGTCAACTAAAGCCTTCACTTCACGAACTTTTTCCGCCAAGGCACTCTTGGCCTGCTCGTGTTCAGACAAGAAAGAAGGAGTAACAAACGGATGTTCCAAGGAGCCACATAAAGGACAAGCCTTTCCTTCTTCAAGAAGAACACGAACCGCCTGATAGTCATCAATATTCTTAATGCGTAGTTGCTGAGTTCGTAAAGTGTCTAACTCAGAACTTAATTCAGAAGGCATGCGACCTGCTAAGAGTTCCGCTCTCTGGGCTAAAGCGGTCTCTTTCTCAACGCTAATTTTATCAACTGTTGCAGAAACATTATCTACGGCTAAATTTTGTTCTGAAATAGACTTAATAGACTTAGACAAAGAAATCTCTAAAGTGCCTAAAGTTGCAGAAGAAGTCTCAATCAAATCCTTTTTCTCTTTAAGAGTATCCAAAAGTGGCTTGCAACTTGCCAAAACCACATCAAGGTCAGCGTCAGAACTATGAGAAGTAAGGTAATTATTTACCTCCTCAAGCGCCGCAGAACAAGAGATCAAGGAATCATGAGTAAGGTCCAAAGTACGTTGTTTCTCAGTGCGCTCCTTCTTAGTTGCTTCAAGAGTAGTCTTTAAGCCTTCAAGAGCATTCTTAGAAATCTCAAGGGCTGAATCCAGCTTATCGGCCTGAAGAAGAACCTTCTCAGTCTCAGCTCGTTCAGTCTCAAAAGCCACTAAAGCCTTGTCAGCAGCAGAGCAAAGATTAGCGCTGGTAGCCAAAGCAGTATCCAAATCACTACCGGCTTCAAACAAGGAATTAAATTCTTCCCATGTCTGAAGATACTGAGCTTCAAGTGCAAGTTGTGAAGCCTGAGATTTCAAAGCAGAAAGCCTTTCATGAAGAGCGTTCTGCTCAGATTCCATATTAGAAATATCGGTATTAGAAAGTAAAGTAATGCTGCTAAGTTGTGCTTCAAGAAGATCGCAAGCAGATTTCTTAGACTTGAAAATTTCGTAGGTTTTTTGCGATATCTGCGAGTAAATAGAAGTGCCCGTAATCTCCTCAAGAATCTTGGATTTCTCGTTCTTGGGCGCGCGGAGGAAGCGGTCAAAGCTCCCCTGTGACAGAATCACCGTGCGGGAAAACCGGTCATAATCAAGACCAGTGACTTCTTCCACCTTGGCAGCCCACTCGCTAAGCTTAGGTCCAAAGACCTCGCCAGTGGTAAGGCACTGAAGCCGTACCTGTTGCCCCTGAAGCTTGCCATTTGCCCTTCCATGAGCCTTTTTCTGACTCCAGGTTGATTCATATCTCTTTTCGTTAACAGAAAATATCACGCTAGAGGAGCACTCGGCCGTCCCATTGGTCATGATAGGATTTACATTACCATTGATATTCTTAAAGCGCGGTGTCTGCCCATACAAGGCCAAGAAAATGGCATCCAGAATAGTTGATTTTCCGCTTCCTGTATTGCCCGTAATAAGGAAAATTCCGTTTTCAACAAGCTCCGGGGCCAGAAAATTAATCTCGTGCTCGCCCTTTAAATTGTTTATATTCTTGAACTTAATCCTCTCAATTTTCATCTTGCCCCACCTTCAATTGTTCCAAGACATAACTAAAGAGACTCAAAAGTTCATCCTTCTTTTCCGTCTTTTTCTCGTCTAAAAGCGCCTCAAACACCTGCTCTACACTTAAACTTGAAAGCTCTACGCTCTGGGACGCCGCAAGTTGAGGCATTGCCCCCACATTTTTGACGGCCAACACCTCCAAACCGCAAGAGCCCAAGAGCGCCTGCGCTTCCTCCTTCAGGCCTCCATAGCCCCAGTTATCCTCTAACTGCACGCTTATCCAACCCTTCAGCCCGATATTTTCCGCCATTTCCCCCTTAGTCTTAGCCTCCAGTGCCAAGACCTTCAGCTGCTGACGAACCTCCTCAAGCGAGCCACGCACAGTAATCAACGTTCTAAAGCTTGGAATCTGTACAAATTCCACCTGGGCTTTCTTTCCTTCAAAGGTCACAAGACTAAGGCTTTTATCATACTTAGCCTCATCAAAGGTCATTGGAATTGGAGATCCACAATAATAAACATTTGAGCTAACTTCTTGTCTCTTATGAATATGACCAAGAGCAACATAACTGAATTTATCACTAAAGGAGGAGGCTTCCAGCACGCCAAGACCACCAAGGTAAAGTCCCTTATCTGCACTGAAACCTGCACTTACCGCCACATGTCCTAAGGCCACAACAGGAAGGTCCAAGCCCAAAGCCAGCGCCTGATTAAGTTTATTGGAATACACCGTTTCTATAGCAAGTTTGCGCCTATCGTTACTCTGGTCTATTGACTGCCCTTCAACCGCAGACAAAAGTTCTCTATCGCGCAAAAAAGGAATTGGAACAATAATAACACCGGGTAGAACTAAAGGCTCAACATCAGCAAGATTACAATAGACATGAATGTTTAACAAGCGAAGTAATTCTTTACTTGCACGTAACTTACTAGGAGAATCGTGATTGCCGGCAATAACTACCACATCCCTGCAACAGGTACCCTGCAGGGAGACCAAGAAATTATAGTACATTGCCTCTGCTTCACTGGAAGGACTTGCGGTATCAAACACATCCCCACTAAGAACCAGCACGTCAACTTCCCGCGCAACAATAGTCTGACGCAGGAAATCCAAAAACAATTGCATCTCCTCACGCCTTGAGCGTTCATTGAGCGTCCCCCCTAAATGCCAGTCCGATGTATGTAACAGCCTCATCCAATCCCACCAAAATTTATGACTCAAATTTTATTCTATCTAAAATTTGAGTCATAAATTTTCCTCTATCTAAAATTTGAGTCATAAATTTTTTTACTATTTTGCCACAGCTCATCCAACTCATCAGCAGTCAAGTCTTCAACGTTAAGACCCTTGTCTCTGGCAAGATCCAAAACCTTGTTAATGCGGTTTACAAACTTAGCATTAGAAAGAGCAAGAGCATCCTGCGGCTTAATATGATTAAACCTTGCAATTTGAACCACGGTAAAGAGTAAATCCCCAATTTCTTCAGCAAGTTCAACCTCAGAAGAAGCCGCCTTGACCTCTGAAAGTTCCTCCTCTACCTTGTCATAAATGCCATCCACTGAGGACCAGTCAAAGCCCACCTTAGCAGCCTTCTTGGAAATCTGATAACAACGTTCAAGCTCAGGAGCTGACGCTGGAACACCATCAAAAATTCCAGAAGCCTTACGCCCTTCAATTGTAGCCTTAATACGCTGCCAATTACTTAGAACTTCAGAGGAAGAAGAAACTTCTACATTGGAAAAAACGTGAGGGTGACGACGAATATACTTCTCACAGGCGTCATTGAGGCAGGAAGCAAGAGAAAAATCTCCATTCTGATCGTGAATTTTTGCCAATAGAAACAAATTTAGAAAAATATCCCCAAGTTCTTCGCTAACGTGAGCGGAATCTCCCTCATTGAGAGCGTCAATATACTCGTAGATTTCGCCCTGCATGCTTCTAATAATATCAGCAGGCATTTGCTCCTTGTCCCAGGGACAGCCGTTTTCAGGGTCCCGCAAGCAAGTAACTATGTCATATAAATTTGAAAAACCCTTCTTAGGCTCAGTGCACTTCTCTAAGGTATAATCAATCATAGCTCAACCTCCACCCCTTTACGAGTAATTCTACAAGAGCCGGCAATATGGAATTTATTGATATCTGGAGAGAATACCAGCTTAAAGAGGTTCTTATCTCCATTAATCTTAACTATATAAGTTCCGTCTACACAAGAAATTGTATAATCCTCATGCTGTTGCGCCAGTCTAGAACGTAACAAAGCCTCCAACTCTGGGTCACCAACCTGTGAAATTTCATAAACACTTCCTGTCATCTTGGAGGCAAGCGATATTTTCTTACCGGTTGGATCCATAGGCAACACTCGAACAGAGGTAACAGTAAAGCCTTCTGCCAGCACGGCATTCAAACGAGAAGCAACGTCAGCTTTTGCCTCCTCAAGAGGAAGTTCACACAATAGTAACTCATTTTCTCCTGTAACCCCCATGGTAATTGGGTTCAGGAATTCCATTTTTGGCTTTGGATTAAAACCTTGTGTGAAAAGAAGATTAAGGCCACTTCTCTGGAAAGCCATCTCAAATTGGCGCATGACCGCAATATGAGAATTGTAAACTGCCCTGCCCTCTTTTTTATAGGTAAGAATGGTCTGCACATAAGGTCCCTGCGGCACTTGACCAGCAGCAGAAATCTCATTAGCCGCAAGAGCCTTCTCAAACTCCTCATTTTCAGCGCGTTCAACCTTAGCCGCATTTTTCCCACACACGCCGCAGTTATGGTCACAAGCCTCGTGACAAATAGGCGTCAATACATGGTCTCGCGCCCTAAGATATTCCTTCTTCAGGTACGCCTTGGACACATTCATGCTCACACTATCCCAAGGCAGCTCCTCTTCCAAGCCCCACTCGCGCTCTGTGGTATCGTAATTAAGCTGTGCAATAGCCTCAAGCCACTTATCCCACTTGATATATTCATCCCAGGCATCCAAACGGCAACCCAGCTCATACGCCCTCTGAATAAGATTGCCACACTCATACCCGCCACGGGACACAATACCCTCCAAGAACGATATTGACGGCTCATGATAGGACACTTTAATTCCAGGTATGGCCTGCATTAACGCCTTTTTTATACTTCTCAAATGCTCGCCAGATTCCTCCATACTCATCTGCTTAACCCACTGAAACGGCGTATGCACCTTAGGTATAAACGTCCCGATATTTATATTCATGTTTATCTTAGTAGCATTACGAATCTGACTTAAGAAATTAACAATATTCTCCTGTTCTTTGCAGCGGTCCACAAAAGGAAGCCCCACCATGAAGTAAAACTTAGCCAGCCTCCAGCCGCGAGTCTTAGCCTCTTGAATAATGTTAATTATTTGCTCAACAGGAACTTCCTTGTTCATAGAGCGCTGGTCTTCCAGCATTGGAGTCTCAATAGCAAAGGTCAGACTACTCTTACGCACCTCAGAAAGCTGCTCCAAAATGCCCAAGGAGAAGGAACTTACCTTCAAGGACGGAAGCGAGAAAGATATGTTTTTCTGCTTAAACTGTCCATTTAAAGCAGCAATGAGTTTATCCAGGTCAGGATAATCACCAGAAGACAAAGAAGAAAGGGTAACTTCCCTGTAACCTGCCTGGTTAACATTTTGCTCCACCAGGTCATAGACCCTACTTAAGTTTCTCTGTCTAAAAGGCTTATAGTATTGTCCTGCATGGCAGAATCTACAGCCATTAGGACAACCTCGCATGATTTCTACTGTACCGTGATCCTGAGCCACCTGGAATGAGGGCACAACAAAATGCTGCAATCTAGGACTCTCAAGAGCCGTTCCAAAAGTCTTATCCACAGCCCTTTTGGCAAGTTTTTTGCCCTCATACCAAAGACAGGAGAATTGCTTCAACTGCTCTATTCTTTCACTGCGACTCTTATACTTCTTTAGAACTTCCATGATATTAGCCATGTCAGTTTCAGCTTCGCCAATGTAGACAAAGTCAAAGAATTTGGCAAAAGGAAGCGGATTTGTAGAGGCAGGTCCGCCAGCTAGAACAATTGGATCTGTTTCTTTTCTATCTTTTTTGTCTAGAGCAAGACCGCCCAGGTCTAGAATTTGTAAAATATTTGTGGCTACAAGTTCATAGCCAATAGAAATGCCAAGAAAATCGAGTTTATTGAGGGGGAAATGCTCCTGCAGGGTAAAAAGAGGAATTTTCTTGTCCCTTAGCATTTGCTCAAAATCAGGGGCAGCGGCAAAAACACGGTCGCAAAAGGCACCATCAACGCGATTTATTAGGTCATAGATGATTCTTACGGCATTGTTGGACATTCCAATCTCGTAGAGATCAGGAAAACACATGGCGCATTTAAGGTTGCCAGAAGAGTAATTCTTTTTACCAAAGTAATACTCGCTTCCTAGATATCGGGCTGGATTTTCTATCTCAAGAAAGGAAGGACCCAAGGCCTGTTCAAGGTTGGTAATTCGTGAATTTGTATCAAGTTGAATCATTGAAGTTTGTCCTTTAGAGTTTCATCGTTGGGGTTGAGGCGGTAGGCCTGGTTCCAGTAGACTCTGGCGTTGATTCTGTCGTAAAGCTTTTCAAGTAGATTGCCCTTGGTTTTCAAGAGCGTGGAAAGCAGAAGGTTATTGGCGTTGTAGAAGGTGTCCTCAATCAGGACATCTGTAATTGCAAGGCAACAGTGGGCCTGCGTCTCGCCCATGCCTGAAGTCTGTGAGTACTGACAAAGCAAATTCAGATATTCTTCTTTGTTTTCCTCCGTTAGTTCTTCTAAACATAAGGTAAAGGCCTGGGCGGTGTAATCCAGGTTATCTCCATAGTTTACAAGAAGTTGTAACAAGTCCATGGAGCTGACCTGCTCCTCTATTTTCTCTAGCATAGCAAGTGCCTTTTCTTCATAATCCTTGTAATCAGAAAGTTCAGATCTTTCACAATAGGCCTTAAACAGAGCAATTTGAGCCTCCAGCCCATCTTCTGGCTTTAAGACTAAAAGTGAAAGAGAATTATAAGTATTTAATTGTATGAAATAAGAAACCGCTTCCGCCCTAGTTTCGTTTGAATTAGAAACTGAATCAGAGGACAAAAGCAGATATAAGGTTATATTTTTATAAGCGGCCTTAGAATACAAATTTGAATCTAGTGCCAAGTAGCACCTAGCCTTTAATAAATAATCCTCTGCGTCAAGCGAAGTTTTATTTTCAAGAATTTTTAGGGCATCAGAAAATTTACCCTGTTCATAGCATTTATTTGCATCAGAACAGGATACAAGAAAAATGGCAGCAAGGAAAAACAATAATAAGGAAAGCAAACGTCTTCTCATGCACCCACCTGCCCGCAACTGCGAGCAAAAAAAAGAAGGCCCTTCATAAGCCGAGTTCTGTTTATGCAATCATCTATCTGGTACTGCTGT
>CAVISO010000025.1:0-19877 GCA_963645435.1 Sphaerochaetaceae bacterium
TCATTTAAGTCCTTTAGATAACAAAATTTTCCATATATTTCTTTGTAATCTTGATGGAATCAAGAATTTTTTCCTTGGAACCTTCAAAGGCTTTGTCTTCAATCTCAATTGCAGCATGTCCGTTGTAGCCAATATCTGTAAGAGCTCCAACAAAAGCAGACCAGTCAACATCTCCATAAGGTGGAAGTTTTGGTGACATATAATCTAATGGATATGCCATGACGCCAACCTGTTTGAGTTTGTCTGGATACAATTTGATGTCCTTAAAGTGAACATGGAAAATCTTGTCCTTAAAGTCATAGACGGCTTTCACGTAGTCCAGCTGCTGCCAAATGAAATGACTTGGGTCAAAGTTGATGCCGAGTTTGTTGGAATCTAGGAGGTTCAAGACCTTTGTCCAGTTCTCTGGGGAGGTAAAGATGTTCTGTCCAGCTGGCCACTGTTCACGACCAAAGAGCATTGGACAGTTCTCAATTGCAATCTTTACGTTTTCCTTCTCTGCTAAGTCCAAAATTGGAGTCCAAACTTTTTTTACCAATGGAAGATTATCTTCAACTGTCTTGGTCTGGTCGCGGCCAATAAAGGTGGTAACCATGCCAATTCCAAGCTTGTTACTTGCCTTAATCAAAGCTTCAATGTGTTTAATTGCAACTTCTGCCTTTTCCTGATTGCCATCAAGAGGGTTTGGATAGTAGCCAAGAGAGCTTATCTCAACATTTTTTGCTTTGGCATAATTTACAACCATCTGAGCATAGTCATCATCTTCCAACACCTTTTCTGCATCAATATGGCTAACTCCAGCATAACGTCTTTCTGCTTTTCCTTTTGGCCAGCAAGCCATTTCAACGGACTTGAAATTCATGCTAGAAGCAAGATCGATAACCTCTTCATAGGTCCAAGAATCAAGAATTGCACTTAACAAACCAAGTTTCATTTTAATACCACCTTTGATAAATATCGGGCTTAGAGGTCTAAACTTAGAGGTCTAAGCCGTGAAGAGCTTTCAAGCCCTGCATGCTTCTGCGAAGGCTGTCCAACTCGCTTGGCATTTGTGTTCTGTCCTGTTCAAGAATCATGCAATCCACGTTGCCGTTCTTTGTCACGGCGTCAATGGTTGCTTGGATATTCAAGATGCCGTCGCCAATTTCTGCAAAAGCCGTGAAATCTCGCTTAGACATATAGAAGTCTTTTGTGATATTAGCCTTAGGATCTACCACCTCAAACATGTTAAGAGGCTGCGGACAGGTCTTAGAGAAGTCTTTGAAGTGAACCAGCTTAAGGCGGTTGCCCAGCTTGTTAATAAGGGCAACATCGTCCATTCCACCACGAATAGCCCAGAAAGCATCCAGTTCAAAACTGACTGCTTCTGGAGATGTATTCTTTACAAGTGTCTCATAGACGGTTTCACCACCTAGAACCTGAAATTCATGATAGTGGTTGTGATACAAATAGTGCATTCCGTTTGCATGACAAATCTCGCCAATTTTCTGAAGCTGCTCCGCCGTTCTGAGGGCATCATCATGGCTAGAATACATCATCATTGGCAAAGTTAGGCAATCATTTCCAAGAGTTTTGTGGTACTCAATAACCCTCATGATATTGTCTTCTTCAAGAGGGAAAATGTGTGAGCTTATCACCTGCAAACCAAGGTCATCCAAATACTTTTTCAATTCTTTAGCTGGCATATCAATGCCAATTCCATAATTGTTCTTTGCATTAGAATTTGCTGGTTCAATATACTTAAATCCAATCTCTGCGACCTCTTTGAGGCATTTAAGAGGATTCTCTGCCATTGCATTTTTTACGGAAAAAAGTTGTACGCCTACTTTCATGAGCTATCACCTTCTATATAAGTAATTAAAGGAGAACTTCCTTTCCTGTCTTTGCAGACTCGTAAATTGCTTCCAAAATTCTTGTAACAGTGAAAGCTTCTTCTGGCTTTACAACAGGTTCTGTATCATTAATGATACACTTGAGCCACTGTTCTGCCTCTCTGATTGCTGGGGTTACAACTTTTCCATCAAAGTAAGCAACAGCGCCCTTTTCTGCATTGTGTTCCTCTGTAAGCAAGCCATGATTTGTCTTGTGGTAACGAATTTCGCCATCGTGATAGACATCTACACCAGCTTTTGTTCCACACAAAGAAGTGGAGGCTTCTCTTCCTTTCTCAATATTAAGAACCCATGAAGCTTCAAGAATTACAAGAGCACCATTCTTAAACTTAATAAAGCCAAAAGCTGAATCCTCAACGTCATACTTCTTTGGATCCCAAGGTCCAAATGCATTTCCCTCTGGCTGGTCTGCCATCTTGTAGAAGGTCTGACCTGAAACACTGACTGGTTCGTAGTTGTTCATCATCCAAAGAGTCATATCCAAAGCATGTGTTCCAATATCAATCAAAGGACCACCACCCTGCTTCTCTTTGTCAAGGAATACTCCCCAAGTTGGAACAGCCTTTCTTCTAAGAGCATAGGCCTTACCATAATAAATATCTCCAAGTTCACCATTAACACAGGCCTCATGAAGAGACCAAACTTCCGGACGGAATCTATTTTGATAGCCTATTGTGAACTTCTTACCGCTTTTTTTCCATGCATCAAGCATTTTCTGGGCATCTTCACTTGAAGCTGCCATTGGCTTTTCGCTCATAACATGCTTCCCAGCAGCAAAGGCATCAATAACAATCTGAGCATGAGATCTGTTTGGAGTTAAAACATTAACTACATCAATAGATTCATCTTTTAAGAGTTCTTTGTAGTCTTCATAAACCTTAGCCTCTGGAACTCCGTATTGTTTTGCAGCTTTTTCAGCTCTCTCTTTATCAATATCGCAAAATGCTACCATCTCGCAAAGTTCTGGTAATGCACTAAGAGCAGGAAGATGTTTCTTTTCTGCAATTCCACCACATCCAATAATACCAATACGAAGCTTATCAGCCATATTTTCCTCCTAAAACACGCAACATATACGCAGTTTTAGGATATCACTGCAAAAAGTAATTTTCAAGAAAATTACACAATTTCACGGGTATTTTTCTGAAATTATATTGAAAAAATAGCCATTTTTTCAAAAGTGTGATAACATACTTTAAATAGCATGAAACAGGAGGCTTGCAGATGAAGAAAGTTACCTACCAGGACATCTCAAAAAAAACAGGAATATCTCTTGCAACCATTTCTCGTATTGTTAAAGGCAATCCCGCTGTAAACAAGGAGCTTGTTGAAAAAGTTAACAAAGCAATTGAAGAACTTGGATATGAGATTCCAGAAAAAAAACAGACAAATCAAAGCCCAAGTAAATTAATCATTTTAGAAGTTCCTTCGTTTGTAAACCGTTTTTATACTGAGGTAATTAGAGGGGCAACAGAGAAAGCCTCCTGTTGTAATTACTCCATCCTTCTTCATGAAAGTTCCTCAACAAAAGAGCTTGTTGAAATTGTAAAAAACACCAACGCAGCTGGAATAATTTCTGCAATTAATCTTGAAAATGAAAAAGAGATTACAAGCCTAGTTCCAATTGTCCAATGCTGTGAAAAAAGCTCAAAGGGAAGCATTCCGTATGTTTCAATTGACGACATTCAGGCAACTGTAAAGGCAACGGAACTTCTTTTATCACATGGAAATAATAGAATTGCTTTTATAAATGGCCCTCTTTCATATAGATATGCAATTGACAGATTAAAAGGCTTTAAAATGGCCTTGGAGAAAGCAAATAAAAAAATTATTCCCCAGCTGGTTACTTCTCTTTCAGATATAAGCTATGACATAGCATATTCTGCTGCCCATACTCTCTTTTCAAAAGAAAAGAAACCAGATGCAGTTTTTGCAGCCAGTGATATTGTTGCAATTGCAGCGGCAAATGTAGCAAAGAGCTATGGGCTTAGGATTCCAGAAGATCTAGAGATCATAGGGTTTGACGACATAGATATTGCAAGGATGACGAGTCCAGCTTTGACAACAGTCAGACAGCCTTGTTATCAGATGGGGCTAAATTGTTGTGAAATGCTAATTGAGTTAATTGAACAGGGCGAAAGCAAAGCAAGGTGTTTATTGTTGCCTACGGAACTGATTATTAGAGAAAGTACAAGATAAAGTTCTGAAAAAAATGGAGAATTTTTCGCAATGGAAAAAGTAAAAATTGGTATCATCGGTTTTGGGTACATGGGCTACTACCACTATAAATGGATAGTTCCTAGCACAGAAGATTTTGAGGTTCTTGCTGTCTATGATGAAGACCCTTCTAGGTTGGAAGCTGCACAGAAGCTTGGACTCAAGGCATATGCTACTCTTGAGGAATTTCTCAAAGATGACAGCATTAATACCGTCATTGTTAGCGTTCCTAATGACTATCATCTACCTATAGTTTTGGCTGCTCTTAATGCAGGAAAGAACGTTATTTGTGAAAAACCAGTTTCTATGAATGCAAACGAGCTTGAACAAATGATTGAATGCAGCAAGAAAAATAACAAAATCTTTACTGTCCATCAGAACAGAAGAAATGATGGCGATTTCCTTATGGTAAAAGAAACCATTGCTTCAAGCAAGCTTGGAAAAGTTTTCAGGATTGAGAGCCGTGTTGATGGAAGTAACGGAATTCCTAGCGATTGGAGGAGAGTAAAACAGCATGGTGGCGGAATGCTTCTAGACTGGGGTCCTCACCAGATTGACCAGATTTTGACGCTTGTTCCTTCTAAATTGGTATCGGTTTATGCGCATCTCTATAATGTGAATTATGAAGTAGATGACAACGATGTAATTGAACTGAATTTTGAGAACGGAATGACTGCACTTGTTGAAACTTTCACCTCTGCCTTTATTCAGTACCCACGTTGGCATGTTCTTGGAGATGAGGGGTGCCTGGATATAAAGGATTTGAACGGCGAAGGTCAGATTATTCGTGGAATCATGAAAGAGGTTGAATGGGGCCCATATCTCATTAACTACAAGGGACCTCTGGATCATAGAAAAGAGCCTACTTCCGCAACAAGAACTATGCAGCCAAGACCAGAAGAGACAATAGAAAGAATCACAGTTCCTGCTGTGTCTCAGAATTGGCAGTCTTTCTATTACAACTTCTTGGAAGTCTTAAACGGAAAAGCAGAATTGGCAGTTAAGCCATGTGAATCTCTTAGAACAATGAAGGTCATTGACCTTGCATTTGAGTCATCACGAACAGGAAAGTCTATTTCTTGTAATTTATAAAAACAGCTATAGGGGGTGTTTATACCCCCCCCTACAGTGCTATTCAAAGAGGCTATTCAATAGGATCTGAAGCCACCATTTCATAGAACTTTTCAAGACGTAAATCTAGCATCTTGTCCCAGTAGGTTTTATCTACAAAAGGATTGCCATCAACCTTACCAACTAGAGCTTCTTTTTCAAAAGTCTCTGATTGACCTGGGTGATTGCCAAGAACCACGTCTACAGGGATACCTTTGAGTTTCTTAAGTGTATTCTCATAGTCAGCACGACATTGTGTGCTAATATTTACTTCATTGATGAATTTGGTTTTCATGGTATTTAGTCCCAAACCACCATGCATAGCGGCAATTAAACCACTTGGCAAGGTAATAAAATATGCCATTGTTCCAGGAGTATGCCCCGGAGCTGCTACAGCCTTAACTGTTGTGTTTCCAAAAGTCAGGACATCTCCGTCATTTACAGGAACATCAACATCAAAATATGTATCGTATGGCGGTTCATAATTATAACCCGCTCTTGTAGTCAAATTTAAAATTGGAGTTTCAGCCAAAAATGGAATATCAACCGCTGGCATATAGGTTTTTGCACCATATTTTTCAACAATAATTCTGGTTGCTCCAAAATGATCATAGTGACAATGAGAATGAAGAACCCACTTTATATCTTTTGGGTCAAAACCAAGCTCTCTTATAGACTCTAAAAGCAAATAAGTAGTCTGAAGATACGCTGTATCTAACAAAAGAAGACCTTCTCCTGTGTCAAACAAGTGAGAGGAGACAGATTTATTTCCAACGTAATAAACGTTATCCACAATGTGAAAAGGCTTCACATCATATAACCAAGGTGAACGAGTCACTTTTTCGCCATTATTAGCCATTGTTACCTCTTTGAGGCTTTGAAGCCTCTTTTATACAATTAAACTGCACCCGGAGGTGCAGTTTAATCACTTTCAAATTCCTTGTTAATTAATAACCAACTTTTGGGAATTTCTTTTTAGCATTTTCAATCATTTGCTCTACAGCAGATTCTGGTGTACCCTTTCCTTCAAGAACAAGTGAAGTAATAGGTCCTTTTATACAACCTGGAAGATTTGGTTTGTAAAGAGAGAATGGAAGTTCAAGACCATAATTTAAAACTGCATCATAAGCAACCCTATACTCTGGATTTTCTGCCCAATAGGTCTGCATTTCTTCAGACTCTGCAGCTGATTTTGTAGAAATAACAGCACCTGTAACTTTTGCAAACTTACAAACATTTTTATCCTCTTGTAAGAACTCTACAAACTTCCAAGCTGCATCCATCTGTTCTTGGGAATTGTTGCCTTTAATCATTGCAATGTTAGAGCCACTAAGTGGAGCATTCTGGACACCATTATACCAAGCAGGGAAAGCAATAACACCCAAGTTAAATCCCAATTCCTTAGCAGTTCTTACATAATTTCCTGTGTTTCCAGAAGAATTCAAGAAAGCACCAAGACGTCCTGAGAACAAGTCAGAAGACATAACTGAAGAAGTGTTAGAAGTTGGATACTTTGAAATCCAGCCTTCATCAAGACCTCTCTTCCACCATGTTGCAAGTTCTAACATTGAACCATCCGCCAGCATAACAGGGTTTGTTCCGTCCTCTGCAAGAATCTCAGAACCAATATCTGCACAGATAGGATATTCAACAGAGAAATCATGAAAGAAACATAATCCAGAAACAAGAGTTTCGCCATTATCTGCAACTTTTGTGATAGCCTTTGCAGCAGCTTCTACATCTGCCCAACTCTTTGGCTCAGGATAACCGGCTTCAGTAAACAAATCCTTGTTGTAGAAAAGAAGGAATGTTGTTCTGATAAATGGGAAAGAAATAATCTCGCCATCTGGAGAATAGGAGAAGCCTGTCAAAGCATCAACATAATTATCCATGTCAACAACATCAGAATTCTCTACATACTCTGTCATATCAAGAAGGATACCTTCATCCCAAAATGTAGGAATATTGTTTGATCTCTCACCTTGGACAATCTGAGCAACTTCCTCTCCTGCAGAAAGGCTTGCCAAGACCTTTGTCTTAATTTCAGTGTAGCCACCTTGATAAGTTCCAACAACAACTATCCCTTCCTCTTTTCCAATTGTATTATTGAAATCTTCAATAATTTCGTTGAGACAGTCTTGTGTTGCTCCAACATTTAAAGCATGCCAGAAATTAACAGTAACTGGCTCTTTTGTTGTTGCTTCATCAGATGAAGTTGCCTCTGTTGCAGCATTTGCATAAACTGCAAAAAGAGAAAGAAGAGCAACAAGAATTACGATTAAACTTTTTTTCATAAAAGTCCCCCTTTTTTTATTCATAAACAGCAACGCTGTTATTTAACACCTTTATACCCGTAGGTCTTAACAATATTTTTATTGGCGACAATGTATGCAATCATAACAGGAGCAACAAAAAGAAGGTTAGCTGCCATCACTGCATTCCACCTAACACCTTCTCCATCTGGAGTTGTTGAAGAAACAGCCTTAACAAAGAGAGACAAAGGCCTTACTTTCTCTGACTGCGTTATAACCAATGGCCAGAAGTAGGAGTTCCAGTGACTAACAAATGAGAACAAAACCAAAGTAACTAGCGTTGCCTTCATCATAGGAACCAATATTGATACAAGTAGCTTCAGCTCACTTGCTCCATCCAATCTGGCGCTTTCAATAACCTCGTTTGATACTTGTTTGAAATTTTGACGCAACAGGAAAATTCCAAACGCATATGCTCCATAAGGCAAAATCTGAGGCCATAAAGTTCCAATCAATTTTGCTTTTGCAAACATTATGTAGTTAGTAATAAAGGTAACCTGCCCAGGCATCATAAGAGCAGAAAGCATAATTGCAAAGAAAGACCCTTTGAAATAAAACTCATGTTTTGCAAAGGCATAGCCTGCTGGAATACCAACAATTAGCTGCAAAGCAATAACACTCACGGTTACAACAATGGTGTTTTTTAAGTACATCAAAATATCAGCATTTAAGTCAACAAAGATATACTTAAAACCAGCCAACGTAAAGGTCTTAGGAATAATAGAATAAGCATTTGCCATTGTTTCCGTTTGAGTTTTAAAAGCAGTTGTAATTAAAACCCAAAAAGGGAAAAGAAAAATAATGGTAAATATTATTTTTATAGCACCAGAAGCAATCTGACGCATTTTAGCTTTTTGAAAATCTGTCATTCTATTTTTCCCTCTTTCTATTCATAGTGAACTTTCTTATCAAGCATACGGAAATAGAAGATTGACAAGAAGGCAAGAATCATAGTCAGCACAATACCTACAGTGGCAGCCTGACCAATGGAATTATTTGCAACGTGTGTAAGATGGTATATGTACCTTGAAATAACCTCTGTTGAGGTTCCAGGACCTCCATCTGTCATGATGTTAACCAAATCAAAGACTTTAAAGGAACCAATAGTAGTTGTAATCAGCAAGAAGAACAACTGTGGCGTTAACATTGGCAGAGTAATTTTGAAGAAGGTTTTGGTGGAGGTTGAGCCATCAAGATCAGCCGCCTCATAAATTTCAGTTGGAATAGCCTTCATTGCAGACAAAACTATAATTGAACGGTACCCAACATTTTTCCAAACACTAACAAAAATGATACTTCCCAATGCAGTCTTTGAAGAACCCAACCAGTCAATTGGAGCAATTCCAAAAACTCCTATTATAGTATTAAAAGCACCATAGGAATGGGAGTTATACAACCAGCTAAAAACAAAGGCAACTGACAAAGTTGCAATCAAGTGCGGAGCATAAATAGCAACCTGAACAAAACGGTTTAACTTGTTATCCTTAAAGACCCAAAGTGCAAATAAAACAGCAAAAGGAATCTCAAGTAAAATTATTGCAGCAGTGTAAACTACGTTGTTTTTAATTGAAGCCCAAAACTGAACATCTGTCTTCAAGTCTCTAAAATTCTGCAGCCCAACAAACTTCTTTGTTGTGTTTAGCATACTTCCTCTAAACAAACATAGATATATGAGGTTTATCATTGGATATACAACAAAGAAAGCAAGGAAAACAATTGCTGGAAGGATAAACAAATAAGGAAGGAAATCTCCCCATCTGAATCTGCCATGAAATGCAATATTACCATAAAAGATTGAAGCGAAGAACAACACTCCACCCAGCACAATAAAAACATATCTGCAACTAACAATTGCAGAAAGAACTGCAAGCTCAGGAACAGGAGCGTTTGTAGTTTCAATCTTTACGCCGTAAAAACCAATAACAAAAAGAACAATAGCAAACCAAGTCACTATATTCAACGGTTTAACCGTCTTGGAAAGATCTTTCATTTATTTCCTCCACAAGAGGCTTCAAAGCATTTCTGGTACCTTGCAGAATCTTCCTTGCGGATTCTATTATCATCAGGACCAAAGAAATACATATCCTCAGGAACAACGGAAACCCAAACTTTTTCTTCTGCTTTGAAATCATGCTGAGGAATTTTAACCATAACAGCAATCTCACCATTTGTTACTTTATACTGGGTATCATCTCCTAGCATTTCACGGGTCACAATGGTTCCTTCCAAGGCATAGCACTTATTTGTTGGCTTATCTTTTGTAAGTCTAATACGCTCTGGACGGAAACCAATTTTGCATCCATCAAAGCCCAAATCAATAATATTCATTGGAGGAGTACCAATAAATCTGGCAGTAAAGACGTTAGTTGGCTCATAATACAATTCTTCAGGAGTTCCAATCTGCTGGATAACTCCTTTCTCCATAAGAACAATTGTATCAGCCATAGACATAGCTTCAATCTGGTCATGAGTAACATAGACAAAGGTTGAACCAAGTCTCTTATGAAGTTCCTTAAGCTCAACTCTCATTGCAGCTCTAAGCTTTGCATCAAGGTTTGACAAAGGCTCATCCATCAAGAATACCGATGGTTTTTTAACCATAGCACGTGCCAGTGCAATTCTCTGACGCTGACCACCAGAAAGCTCATTAGGCTTGCGGTTAAGATAAGGTGTCATATCAACTGTTTCTGCACATTCTTTAATGAGTCTTTCTCTTTCTTCTTTTGGAACTTTTCTGTTTTTCAGACCAAACTCAATATTTTCTCTAACCGTCATGGTTGGATAAATAGCATAGTTCTGGAAAACCATGGCAATGTCACGCTTAGCTGGAGCAACCTGAGAAACTTCTTTTCCATCAATGTAAATTTCGCCGGAAGTAGCAGGGCCGATACCCGCAATAATTCTTAACAATGTGGTTTTTCCACAACCTGAAGAACCAATAAGGACAGTAAATTTTCCGTCCTCAATCTCCAAGTTCAAATTCTCAATAACCTTTGTTTCACCAAAAGATTTGCAGATGTTCTTAAATACAATCTGACCCATCTCACTTCTCCTCTTTCACAATATCAATAGAGTGTCCATCTGCATTGCTCAGTGTAACGCCCATAAGTTTTGCATATGTTAGAGCACCATCTACAAGAGTTGCGTGCTCTATAACTTTCTTTTGATAAATATCGGGTCCTACAGCCAGAAAGACCGGTTTAGGCCCTTTGTCTGGAAGAAAGCCATGACTTCCCCTCTCTACCTCATACAGCCCCATAGGTAAAGGAACAATTTCTTTACCTTTCCAGTCAAATGCGAGCTTGGTATAGCCGTCTGATTCAATAACGTAGTCAAATGGTCCAGACAACTTCTCGGCATCATAAATCTCTTTAGCTGTATAGACTTTCTCAAATCCATGCATTCCTGATTCTGCCGCTTCAGTCAAAACTTTATACAATTCTTCTTTGCAACTTTCATCATTAACATGAACCTGTGAACTCATGCCATCTCCAAAGACATAAGCTTTGCAGTTGGTGATGTTTCCATCTTTGTCAGTAGAAATAAAACCTTTTTCCTTTAGAAGAACGTTTGGATAAGCAACTCTAGAACAGGTCATCTGTCCGTGGTCAGATGTAACAACAAAGTTTGTATGCTCAAAAGTGCCAGCATCTTTTGTTGCATCAAAAAGCATACGAACCATTGAATCAGTATCTGAAAGGCTTCTCTTTGTGGTCTCTGAAAAGACTCCAGTGTTGTGTCTGAAATGATCCAAGTTTCCAACATGAATAATCATGATATCTGGTGTGTACTTTCTGATAATATCACAGGCAATCCTAACAAGAAAATAGCTACTACTTGGTTGCTTTCTTCCTTGGCGCATCCATATTTTGTCTTTGACAATCTCATCATAGAGCCATTGTGGAGTTCCGGAGGCTAAATAGACCTTTTCCCAGTCTTCTGGAGCATCCTCTGCCTTATTTTCTGGCCAAGTTTCATTTACCAAATAGTCAACATTTGGATGCTTACCAGAAATAGGCCAACCAACTATAGAAGTTGTGTAGCCCGCTTTCTTGCAGACATCAATTATATCTTCACACTTTACATCCGAATGGAATCTGTGCCACTTTGCCACTAAGTTCTTTCCTTCTCCTGGAATTATATGTTCATTGTGTGAAATACCATGCTTAGCAGGATAGCAACCTGTAGACATAGAGATATGACAAGGATAAGTCGCTGTTGGATAAATACTTCTGAAGCTCTTAACGTACGAGCCATTTTCTAGGATGTAATGAAAAGCTGGCATGTCTTTTACAATGTTTAGGTCTTGCTGAACCATAGCATCCATAGATATAACTACTAGTTTATTATGCATGTATAAAGGCCTCCTAAAAACATAGTTAACCATGTGATTGAAAACATGTCAAGTTTTTATTTATTTTTGTTTAATTTTGCTCAAACTCGCTCATATTCGCTTATATAAACTCCAATTCAATTGCAGTACATATAAACATAGCCACCCCGTGCAAATTATCTGTAACTCGTGGCTCATACTCCGTGTAATACTCAAAATTTGCACTTCTGACTGGCTCTTTGGCAGTAGGCAAACCAAGGCACGCTGTCTTGCAGGTATCATGTAAATGCAACTCACCGTCTGGATCACAAGTCAAATCCCGCTCACACATCCCAGAAAACCCTTTCTCTGCAGCCAAACGGTATGCAGAATCCAAAAATCCCAACCTGTGCATCTTGGCAAAAAAATATATAAACATAGATGTAGCCGATGTTTCCAAGTAATTTGCCCCAACTTTTGGCTTATCCATAATCTGCCACCACATCCCGCTTTCTGCATCCTGATAGCGCAATACTACAGGAGCCAGCTCTAAGGCCAATTTCAGCAATCTATCCCTCTCCTCTTTATATTCTATAGGGATAATCTCAAGTAAATCGGCTAAAGCCATAACGTACCAGCCAAGTGCACGAGCCCAGACCTCAGGACTTTTGCCAGTTTCGTCGCACCAAGCGCATTTGCAAGACTCATCCCAGCCATGGTGAAGCAGGCCAGTTTTCTCGTCTTTTGTCTTTTCATAAATCAGTTCAAACTGAGGGACAATATCTGCAAGACACTCCGATAAGCTGCCAAATTCTTTTGTGTACTTGACATAGAACGGCCCCTGCATGTAAAGGCCATCAAGCCACATTTGGTTTTCATGCTTCTTTTTATGCCAAAAACCTCCAGATGGAGTTTTAGGCTGAGTTTGAAGCTGTTTATAGAACAAATCTAGGGCAGTTTTGAACTTTTTTTGACCTGTTTTCTTGTAGAACTCAATAATCAGATTGCCCATTCTAACTTGGTCCATGCTGTATTCTTCAAGATTGTAGGTCAATATCACCCCGTCTTCTGGAATGTAATAGTTAAGCATTTTGTCTACATAATTGTAAAGTTCTTTGTTATCAAGAAGCTGGGAGGCCTTGTACAAAGCTTCAAGCAAGATTGACATTCTATAGCTATATTTGGTGTTTTCAGTATTATATTTTCTAATGGCAGAAAGACTCATGCGTTCTGTCATGGATTTTGTTGTATCAATCATAGTAGCTCCTTTTGTTATGAGCGATTATACTAAAACCAGTAACAAAAACAAAGAACAAATTAACAGAATCGCTCATATTCGTTTGCAAAAGCACCATTTTTCTGCTACTTTGATATCAGAAAAAAAAGAGGAGCTTCCTATGGGAAAAGATAACAAGGCAAATTATTTAAATATCATTGATGAAAAGAGAGATGAGCTTAAGGCTATCTCTGATTACATTTAGGATAATCCTGAGCTCAACTTTGATGAGTATAAATCATCGGAATGCGTTATCAAGGCACTAAAAAAATATGGCTTTGAAGTTGAAACAAACCTTGCAGGAATCAAAACTGCCTTCAGTGGAACCTATGGAAAGGGCTATCCTGTAATTGGCATTCTTGGAGAATTTGATGCCCTATCAGGCCTTGGACAGGTTGAATTTTCTACAATCAAGGCATCAGATGGACATCAAAATAGGCATGGTTGTGGACACAATCTTCTTTGCGTTGGCTCTCTAGCCGCAGCCTTGGCAATTAAGCAATATCTAGAAACCACAAAAAAAGACGGAACTGTAATATATTTTGGATGCCCAGCTGAAGAAGGAGGCTCCGGAAAAGCTTTTATGGCAAAGCATGGAGTTTTTGATAAGCTCGATTTTGCTCTATCTTGGCATCCAAGTGCAAAAAACATGGTTAGAACTAATGGCTCACTTTCAAATTTCCAAGTGCTCTACAAGTTTGATGGAATTTCATCTCATGCCTCGGCTTTTGCTTATTTGGGAAGATCAGCTTTGGATGCAGTAGAACTTATGGATGTTGGAGTTAACTATCTTCGCGAGCATCTAATTCCAGAAGCAAGAGTTCACTATGCAATTTTGGATACAGGTGGAATTTCTCCTAATGTGGTTCAGTCCCATGCAGAAGTACTTTACCTTATGAGAGCACCCAAGAACGACCAACTTACAGATATATATGAAAGAATAAACAACATTGCAGAAGGTGCTGCTCTAATGACCGGAACAAAAGCAAGCCATGACTTTATAAAAGGATGTTCCAGCCTTGTAATGAATGACACAATACAACAGATGATGCAAGAAATTGCAGAAAAAACAAAACAACAACCCGTTTCAGAAAAAGAATTTAAGTTTGCTCAGGAACTTTCAAAAACTCTTTCACAGTCAGCTGATGCCAACGAAGAAGAACCTTTAATGATTGGAGTTCTACCCTATACACCTAGCACCTCTACAAATTATGGATCCACAGATGTAGGAGATGTTTCTTGGAATTGTCCTACAGCACAAATGCTTGCTTCTACTTGGATAAAAGGAACGCAGGGACATACCTGGCAGGCAACAGCCCAAGGCAAGACAAACTATGCTGTTGACGCAGCACTGTGGAGTGGGAAAATTCTTGCTCAAACCGCAGTAAAGATGATTGAAAACCCTTCAATTATTGAAAAGGCAAAAGAAGAGCATAAACAAAAAATAGGTAATGGCTATATTTGTCCTATTCCGGATGAACTTAAGCCAAGATCTATTGCAAGTTTAGCAAAATGATTATATCAATTCATACAACTTGTGCATAATATTTAAATCTTCTCTCAATAATCTCATAAAATTAGTGAAAATTTTCACAACTCATGCTATAATAGGCCCCATAGTAAGCAAAATAAAAACAAAGGGGACTAGTAAATGCTTAGCTCTGAGAGACATAACAGAATTTTAGACCTTGTAAAAGAACAAAAAACAGTAAATATAAACGAACTTGTTGAAAAATTTGACGTTTCAGTTGCAACCATCAGAAGAGATTTAACAGAGATGGAAAGCAAAAATCTTATTCATAGAGTTTATGGCGGGGCGGTTGCAGTAACCGACAATCAACTTGCTTCCTACTCCACTCGTTCCGATACAAATACAACAAAAAAACAGGCCATAGGTAGAGAGACCGCAAAACTAATCTCAGACGGCGAATGCATTGTAATGGATATAGGAACCACAACCCAAGAAGTTGCCAAGAATCTCCATTTCAAGAAGAATCTCTTGGTTGTAACAAGCAATCTAACTATTTTGAATGAATTTAACAACACTTCAGAGCCAACTATCTCTGTTACCTGCCTTGGCGGAGAACTGATGCAATCCCAACAATCCTTCCTTGGATCCATCCCAGAAAAGGCACTAGATAGCTATTTCTTTGATAAGGCAATAATTGGAACCGCCGGCGCAGATATTAGCAATGGAATTTCTAACTTTTGTGTCCCCGCTTCTTCTTTAACTGCAAAGATTATTAGCAGAGCAAAAGAAGTTATTTTGGTCACTGATAGTAGTAAATTTGACAACAGAAAGTTGGTTATCACCGCCAGCTGGGACAAGATTGACATAGTCGTAACAGACGGCGACATTGACGAAAAATATAAAGACGCATTCCGTGCAATGGGAATACGTCTTATAATTGCAAAATAATTGCTTTAAACAACTCTATTTAGAACTTCTTTACCTTCGCTTGCTTTAATCACGTTTCCAGCGCAGATAATGCTAATTGCATCCAGCGCCTCTTTGGAATACGACGCAACATGATTTGTGATAAGCACTTGCGGAAGAGTAAGCAAAGGGTTATCGGCTTCAATTGGCTCTGAAAGAGTGACGTCCAAAGCAGCACCAGCTATCGTGCCGCTCTTTACAGCCTCATACAAAGCCTTTTCATCAACAAGCCCACCACGAGCCGTATCAATCAACCTAGCAGAAGGCTTCATCATACTAAACTGCTTAGCGCCAATCATGCCTCTTGTCTCGTCCGTCAAAGGCAGATGCACGCAAATAAAATCGCTATTTTTAAGAATATCCTCGTAAGAAACCAGCTTAACGTAGCTCAAGTCGTCCGGCACCTGGCTGACATACGGATCATACGCCGATATCTCCATATTAAATCCATGCGCCCTCTGCGCCACCTTCCTTGCAATATGGCCAAAACCAAGAAGTCCCAGCTTCTTATTGCAGACATCCACCCCGATATTTGCCACAAAGTTTCTTTCTCTTAAGGCGTCAACCGAATACACAAGATTGCGTGCACATGCAAGCATCAACATGACGGTAAAATCTGCAACCGCGTCAGAATTGGTATTTGGAGCATTTGTAACAATAACCTTGTGCTCTTTTGCAGCCTGCAAAGGAATATTGTCTAAGCCCACACCATGCTTACAAATTATTTGCAAGTTTGGGCAGGAATCAAAAAGCTCAGCCGGAAACGGATGAGCACCAATGATTAGGGCTTGATAGTTTGGTATTTCCTGCTCAAACTTAGCTTGGTCAAAGTTGGTAGTCATGTAATCAATCTGCCAAAGCTGCTCTTTTAACATATTAGTGGAAACATCAGAAGTTTTGCCAAATGACCTGGAGGTAACAAGTACTTTTTTCACGTTAACCTTCCAATGCTCTCACATATTCCTGAGCGACAGCTGTAATTTCATCAAACTTACCAGCTTCAACCAAAGCTTTGCTAACAAGATTTCCACCAACCCCAATTCCAATACAACCAACATCAATAAAACTCTTGCAGTTAGCAGGATTTACACTTCCAACAGCTGTCATTGGGATGTGTTTAAGAGGAGCCCGAAGAGCCTTAATATAAGGAACTCCAAGAACTCCGGCTGGGAATAGCTTAACAATATCGGCTCCACACTTATAGGCAAAAGCAACTTCGGTAGGAGTCATAGCACCAGGGATAGAAACCTTACCAAGTTTCTTGGTCTCTTTAATAACCTGTTCATCCACATTTGGAGAAATAATATACTCAGCACCAGCCTCAACCGCCTGATGAACCTGTTCAACCGTCATTACAGTTCCAGCACCAACACAAATACCTTCAATAGAAGAAAGAGCTTTAATGCCCTTGAGAGAATCTTCAATCCCCTTTTCCGATGACTGATCAAGGGTAATCTCAATACAATTGATTCCACCTTTCTTGATAGCAGTTGCAAGATTAACAATATCTGAACTAGAAATACCTCTAACAATTGCAATAACTTTTCCGGCTTTGATAGTGCTCAAAACATCACTCATTACACGCCCTCCCGAGAAACTTTCGCTTCATACAACATTTGTTGTTAGTTTGATTAAAACACGCTGAGACTTATATGTCAAGTTTTTATTCACTTTTGATTGAAAACTGTCACTTTTTAATAAAATCGCTCATAATCTCTCAATTGAATAAAGCTCTGTTGAAAAATCCGGTAAAAATCTGGTCAGATGAACATCTCCATTTCTTTGATTCAGAGTAATGCCAGAACTTGCAAGCTGACCACTAGGAACAGAAACAACATATTCTGGAGAATACTGACCCTTTGCAATAAGTTTTGCATTTTTCTCGTCCATTCTACTCCTATCAATTAAATGAGGACGTCTGCTTAACTTGTACCAAACCGTTGAAGCGTCTTCATCTGATATCTCATCCATTGGAATAATCAATCTATCATTTGGCATGTTTGGTATATTAAGCATGAAAGCTCTCAGGAATATAGTTTTCTTGGAATCCGATACAGCCCAGCAGAACTCATCGCTATTGCTGTAATTTGAGATTCTAAAGAACTTTCCATACTGAAAAAGCTTTCTGTTCTCTTTGTAGAATTTCACCTGCTTTTTGATTGCATCCAATTCCTCGTCACTTAATTTAGTTAAATCAAGTTCGTAACCAAAAGCGCCAAAAGCTGCAATGCTGAATCTGTCATCAATGCAATTTGGACGTAATTTTTTCGCAGAAACATGAGCACCCATAGAAGACAGAGGATAGAACAGACTGGTTCCGTCCTGAATGAACTGGCGCATAAAGGCATCTGTGTCATCACTTGTCCAAATCTGTGGAGTGAAGCACAAAGCCCCAAGGTCAAATCTATTACCACCAGCAGAGCAACCCTCAAAGAGAATCTTTGGATATTTTTGAACAAGGGTGCCCAGAACTTTATAAAAACCAAGCACGTATCTATGCGAAAATTCTCCCAAAAAATACTGATTAGGTCCTTGAGTATTCCAATCTGAAATATCTCTATTGAAGTCCCATTTTATGTAGTCTAGCTTAGATTCTTCAATGATATTAGAGATACAGGCTATCAAATAGTCTCTGACCTCCTCTCTAGTCAAATCAAGAACATACTGGTTTCTTCCTACGCAAGGCTCTCTGTTTGGAATTGCAATTCTCCAATCTGGGTGGGCTCTGAACAAATCACTGTCTTCACTAATCATCTCAGGCTCAAACCAAAGACCAAACATCATTCCTTTCTTGTGAACAGCATCAGAAAGACCATTTATGCCCATTGGGAGTTTCTCTTTGTTGACAAACCAATCTCCCAGTGAAGACGTAGCATCATTACGCTTTCCAAACCATCCATCATCCAGAACAAAAAGTTCTATTCCTAAACTTTTAGCACAATCGACTAAATCAAGAATTTTTTTCTCATCAAAATCGAACCTGGTTGCTTCCCAGTTATTAATAAGGATTGGTCTTTCTTTGTGGCTCCAATAGCCTCTGCAAATGCAATTTTGCACGAATTGATGCATCTGCTGCGTCATGCCATTTAGACCTTCATGGGAATAAGTCATGACGGCTTGTGGGGTTGTGAACTTGCTGCCACCCTCCAGCTTCCAGGTAAAGGTTTGCGGATTAATTCCTGTCAGAACTCGGACTCTTCCATACGGACTTACTTCAATCGATTCCCGATGATTTCCAGAATAAATTAGGTTAAAACCATAGACATCGCCATTAAAATTGTTGGCTTTTGGGCTTCGCAATGCAATTGCAGGGTTGTGGAAGGATCCACTCGCGCCATTCACGCTATTGTTAAGATGAAGGCCAGATCTAAGAGGAGCATCATGGATAAAACGCTCTCTGCCCCAGGCACCATCAAGAGTAATCAAATTCCAGTCTGGAGTTGGAAGATCCAGCTGAAGGGATGCTAAAGCCTTAATGTAGATTGGATCTGTTCCGTTATTTTCAACTGTGCTGTATCTTACAATAACATCTGTTTGATCACTTACAACGTAATAAAGCTTTACAGTCAAAGGAAGTAGCTTCTCTTTCAAGGTTACAACAAGGGTCTCAAAGTCCTCTCCGTAAGCACAAGGAAGACCTTCAATAACAGGAGCACCTTTTTTAATCTCATAGGAATCGTAAACAAAATCTAGAACGTTTTGCCCATTATCATAGGAAGCCTGCATTGCTGTTAGCCTATAATCCCCGCGGCCTTCTGAAGAGAACTCGGTCAGGAGGTTACCTAAGGAAAGAAGATCATGATCCTTGTTATAGGCAAGTCCATTTGTGACTTTGACCGCCTGATTGCTTGAAAGCAAATCAACGTTAAAACAGTCTAAACGTCTTCCATAATGCAGATGTTCAAGAATATTACATTCGCCAACTTTGAAAATATATGAGGTCTTGGGCGTAGCAAGGTGGAAAACATTGTCTGCAACTTTAATCATATTTTAAAACTCCTTTTGTAGTTCCTTTTGTAGCTCTCAGCTTTTGTGGATTTCAGTATAACCTATGATTTAAATTTTGACTATTGTGTAAATATTTTGTTAACTTTTGCTCAAAACTCGCTCAGAAGTTCGACTTCTATTTTTGGACTTGACTAATGTTTTGTCTAATGATAGGATATACTTAACAAAAGATAAGGAAGGTTTAGCCATGATAAGAGCTTTGATTATTGCATTGTTTGTTCTTAATTCAGCATATGAGTTTATTAAACTCCATCTATCTACATCTGACTCAAACAGACCTCTGCCAGATAACGTCAAAGATGTCTATGATGAA
>CAVISO010000026.1:0-19569 GCA_963645435.1 Sphaerochaetaceae bacterium
TTTCAAGAGCGTAAGCTGCCTTGAGAGTCTTGAGGTAGTTGTAAGCCTTTGCATCCTTGAGAAGGACACAGTTCTTATCAAACTCAATAGTGCCATTGTAGTTCTTAATGTTTCCCTGGACAACAATGGTATCACCAACAGCAAGAGTTGCAACACCTTCACCACAAAGTCTGTAGCACTGTACAGTTCTGGTATCACCAACCGGAATCATGTTAACAGTAATGTTGTCATACTTTTCGCTGTAAGCAGTAGGAATGCTTGTGATAACACCAACGAGAACCTGAGTATCCTTCATTGCTTCACCAGAAGCAAGAGCATAAGCAGCATCCACCACAACAGCCTGATCTGGGATATAACCCATACCAACTAAGGTTGGCTTATTGAACTCAATTATTCCATTGTAGTTCTTAATGGTACCTGTAACGGTAATCTCATCACCAACAGCAAGAGTTGCAGCGCCATCACCAGAAAGTCTGAAGCACTGGATAATGTTGTCAGCCATACCACCAACCTGGATGTTAACGGTAATGTTGCCATACTTCTCACTATAGACGGTTGGAATATCAGTGATAACACCAGTAAGAGTGACTGCCTTGCTCATAGACTCGCCATCAGCAAGCTTGTAGGCATTAAGAACAATCTCTTCCATTGAAGGATCTGCCTGACCCTGTGGAAGGATGTGCTTAATCTCAAGATCAAGAGAATCACCAGTATTAGGATTGGTGATAGTAGCCTTGAGAATGTAGTGGGTTTCTGCAGGAGCATCTGTTGCAACCTTAACAGTAACCTTATGGTTCTCGCCTGGGACAATCTTAGCATACTCAGTATCAACAGACCAAGAAACTGGGTACTCAACCCCCTTAATTGTAACAATGTCTGTTACTTCATAGTCAGAAGGGGTGCGAGTTTCTGGGTTACTCTTTGTGCTTGTGTCATACAGCTCTTTAAGAAAAGCTCTTGCTGATTCAAGGGCTTTTGCCTCTTTTTCAGCTGCAGCCTGAGCTATTGACTGATCAATAAAAACTTTAATGTCCTGGATGGACATCTTATCAATATCCTTCACGTTAACTTCAACAGCACTCTGTGCAAAGGCCATTGATGCAACCAAACAAACAAGAAGGACTAATAAAGCCTTTTTCATTGTTTTCTCCTTTTAAATTATTCCTTAACAGTGATGTCCTTTTTTGAGAGGACCTTTATTTGGTAGACACCATCAAAGGCGTCTACTATACCTTTTACATCAATTATCTTGCCCAAATAGGCATCAGCAGTGATGAGATTTCCCTTTCCATCCGTGAAGACGGTAGTGCGAACTTGAACCACAAGATTTCCCTCCAACTGGTCTGCTGGCTTGCAATAAAGCGTCATTGCGCCGTAAGAAGAGCTGGTTTTGTCGCTGGTAGTAAACACCTCCACCACCTTGAGATTTTCCATCTTGATAGTCGTATTCATGGCCAAGTAAGCGTAATCATACTCCCGTGTGTAGTCATCTGTGACCACCTGCACCTTGCCATTGACAAAGGTATCTGCACTGGTCAGCACGAAAGCGCCCTTATGCCCCGAGCTTATCTTCTTCACATTGTTGGGGTTATCTGGATCCATCATTTTATACGACAAGCCCGATACCTGATAGGTCTGACCTGCTTCATAATACTGCACGGTACCAACAATTCTGGACCGGTTTCCTACCGCTATTGCCCTTAAGCCAAAGCCTGGGAGGTTATAGCCATAGTAAACCGATATTCCATTATACATCCCCGTTTCTGGGTCGTATTCTTCAACATAAATGCTTGAGCCGTCATCTTTTGTGACAACACCTTCAAAGGCAACCTTAATGCCGTTGTACTGCTCTATGTTGAGTCTGAGCTCGTTAAGTGTGAGCTCAACGGCCTCTCCATAGTAGAAGTCTGGGTCTTTTTCTCCAGAATAGACGTTAAGCTTGAGAGTCTTTGCCTGGTTAAGTGCTTCCATGCAAATTGAACCGTAGCGGTTATTTGCAGTAGAAGAAGCAATAGCAAGCCCGTTTTGCAGAATCTCAAGGTTCAGGTTTCTGTAGGGTTCGTCCTCAGAAGGTTTGTACCAAACCCATACAAGATAACGTCCACCTGTAGAATCCAGGTTCCATTTATCGTCGTCAGATTCAATTATGATTGAAACGGCGTTGGAGAGTTTCTCCTTGGTGAAAGCAGAAGCCTTCTTTCCGTATTCCTCTATCTTGCCCGTAGATTCAGGGGTGTTGATTGCTAAATATCGGGCTTTCAGCACCCCGGACTCGGAAATAGATGTAGGAACATTGAAATGCGTGGTGTCCCCGTCTACAAACGTCTTGACAGTGACCTCCTGCTTGAGGGTGGAAGAGGAGCGGGCAAAGTTGAGTTTGCTGGCATAATCCACATAGCCCTCTGGAGGGTCTGCAAAGGCTACAAGAGCAAGAGAAAGCACTACAAGAAGAAGGAGAAATTTCTTCAAAGCATTCATATTAAATGTCACCTACCTATTAGTTGTTGTACTCACACTCTTCAATAGCTTCCTGGAAGGCATCTTCAATCATGACATCAACGTTGTCGGCCTTGGTTGAAAGGCACTTAGAAAGAAGTGAGCTGACCTCTGTACGAGCAGTTGAGGAGCCGTTGAAGGCTGGAGAGGTGTAGTATGCATCTTCCTGCTCAAGACAAACCTTAGCACTGAGAGCGGTAATGAAGTCATAACCGTCTGCAGAAGCAATATAGTCTGCGTAAACAGGATTAGTTGCAACAGACTTGAGAACTGGAACATAGCCAGATGCCATTGCAAAAGCTGCCTGGAATTCAACATTGGTGGTCAGGTACTTAACAAAGAGCCAAGAAGCAACAACTTCCTGAGCGTTAGCCTTTGAGAAGATGACCAAGCTTGGTCCCTGAGAGATGACCTTTCTGTTGCTCTGAGAAACCTGTGGAATAGGAGCAATTCCAACCTCAAATGGATACTCATCACCATCAATCTTTGCAGGTCTCTGGTGGGTTGCACCAGCAGATGAACCAATTGACATATAACTCTTTGGAGAAGTTGTTGAGGTGAAAAGACCTGAGGTGTAGGCACCATAGAGAGTCTGAGTTGTCAGATATCCTTTCTCATACCAAGATCTGAACTTCTTTACAAAATTCTTGTTGGTATCGTTGTTGAACAAATAGTGATCCCCTGTTGCGCTGGTGTATGGACTGTCAAGCTGTTCACACATTGTGATGAACCAGTTAGCTTCTGAGTCATATCCAAGTGGAATAGAGGTTGGATCAATTTCCTTAATCTTTGCACAAACTGCTTCAAGCTCGTCCCAAGTTGTAGGAACTTCAATTCCATTCTCCTCAAAGAAAGTCTTGTTGTAGTAAAGAACTTCAGTTGACTTGGAAAGTGGGAGAGTGTACATAAGCCCATCACCATACTGCTTTCCTTCATTATAGTAACCTTCAATGAAGTCAGCCTTCTGCTCTTCTGTAAGTCCAAGAATTTCTGTGCTTCCGTCTGCTCTTGTGACAACAAGGTCGCTATTGATGAAGTTATCAAGAGTAGCAACTACGCCAGCAAGGTTATAAAGAGCAACGTGGTCAGGATAGCAATATGCAAGGTTTGGCTGGTTAGAAACTGTAATTTCTGTACTAATCTGGTCTTTAACATCGTCATAACCACCTACCTGAGAATGTTCAATGTGAATATTTGGGTAAAGTTCATTGAAATATCCAATATACTCATCCAAAACGGTAGTAAGGTTTGTACCCATTGTGTGGTAGAACTTGAGTGTTACTTCACTACCATCATAGCCTTCTGCTGGAACTTGATATGCATCAGCTGAGATGGCTGCTCCTTCTGCATCACCATTACAGAAGGCAAACATCAGTGCTCCAACCAAGAGCACAACAACCAAGAAAGTTTTCTTCATGTTTTTCTCCTTTAATTATTCATCCTATAAAAACCGCCTTTTGGCGTCTTTACCAATATTATTAAGCCTTCGTAGCACTCGTGTTAAGCGCTCAAAGGTCTGGCCTTAGCCCTTAATTCCGCTTCTGCTCACTCCCTTCATTATATACTTTCTAAGGAAGACAAACACAAGGAAAAGTGGTGTCGATACCATTGCAACGGCTGCCATCTGAACTGGGTAGTTAACATCCCCCGTGGTTTCCGTAAAAGCATTTCTCAAGCCGTTTGTGATAAGTCTGTGATTCTCGTCATTGGCAACCAATCTTGGCCAAATGTAGGAGTTCCACGCACCCATCATCTTCAAAATTGTAATTGAAATGAGTGTTGGAAGCGAAAGTGGAATCATAACCTTACACAGATACTTAAAATCACTTGTGCCATCCACCTTTGCAGCAAGGTACAGCTCATTTGGAATCTGCAAGAAGTTCTGCCTCAACAGATAAATGTAGAACACACTCACCAAGAACGGCACAATCAAAACCGTGTAAGTGCTTATCCATCCAAGTTTTGTAACGGTACTGTAATTTGTAATAGTAAACAACTCACCTGGAATCATCATGGTAGCCAGCAAGCCTGCAAACAACAAATCTTTACCCTTAAACTCCAGTCTAGCGAAGGCAAAGGCCGATAATATTGTAATTACCAGCGAAAGCAAAGTTGAAACAATTCCAACATACAGAGTATTTAAAAAGAGCCTTCCCAAATTTGCCGTGCTGAAGGCAGTTGCATAGTTACTGAACAACATACTCTTTGGCCAGAAAGTAGGAACGCTCATTCGGTACTCATCCAGGGACTTTAGAGAGGAGTTAATCATCCAGTAGAAGGGGAAAAGAACAATAAGAGCCATTACAATCAAGAAGGCATAAACTATAACCTGAACAATTACACCAATAACCTTCTGATGGGAAGTCTCGCGTTTCATATCTTTTTCATGCATTGTAGAAATCATCTTGAAACCTCCTTAATAATGAACTCTCTTCTTACTGACGTGCAAGTTCAGAAGAGTAACAATCAAAATAATGCCAAACAGAATTAACGCTGCTGCACTAGCCCTACCCTGATTGTTGGTTGAAAGAGCATCATAGATAAATCCAACCATGGTATTAAGACGTTTGGCGTCATCTGCAGGCCCCATTGATTCTCCAAAGATACCAACAATGCTGGTGTACTCCTTAAAGCCGCCAATAAAACCGGTAATGACAACGTAGGCAATCATTGGAGACAAAAGTGGAACTGTGATTCTTGTGAAGATTCTGCGTCTGGAGGTTCCGTCTACCTTTGCCGCGTCATAGTACTGTTTGTTAATGCTCTGAAGCCCTCCCAAGAGAATAAGAATCTTGAAAGGAAGTGCGTTCCAAACAATGTAGACCACCATAACCGTCATATTTGCAAGGTAAGTAGAACCTGAGTTAATCCAGTTAATGGGCTTCCCACCAAAGAACTGAATAACGTTGTTTACAATACCTGCTGTTACAATAATCTCATTTTCCGTGCCGTAGAAACTTCCTACAATGTTGAACATTGCAGCAAAGACCATTCCAATAGCAATTGAGTTGGTAACGTACGGAAGGAAAAAGATTGTCTGCAAGAATTTCTGCAGGGTCTTGATAGAGTTCAGACAAACTGCAATGAGAAGCGCTAAAATGGTTGAAATTGGAACAGTGAGAAGACAAAGCAAGATAGTGTTCTTCATGCACTGAACAAATTTCTTATACTGAACAACCTTTGTGAAGTTGCCAAATCCAAACTTGAACTTCATACCACCAACAGCCTTAAGTCCGCTGTAGTTTTCAAGAAAAGCCATTCTTACAGTATTAATAATTGGCCAAACTGTGAAAACGAGCAACAGTACAAGAGCTGGAGCCAAATAAATCCAGGCTTTCCACGGATGTTTGCTTTCTACCATGCTACTGGCCATATTACTTTACCTCTACGTAAATACGCTCTTCTGTTTCCTTATTAAACAGGAAGATCTTGTTTGGCTTGATATTAAACTTAACCGTTTGAGCATCAGGTGCAATATGGTTGTCAGCATCAATGATGGCTCTCAAGGTTGAATTATTGCAAGCCTCATTAGAACCAACAACACTTACATCTCTACCCATTACTTCAATGGAATTAAGGTGACAGGTAAAGGCTCCATCAGGGCTTAAAACAAAACCTTCAGGCCTAATTCCAACGTAAACCTCTTGATCTGGGACATTGTTTGCATCTGCAACCGCTTCTTCACCAAGGTAAACCTTACCACCCTTAACCTTGCCGGTGAAGACGTTAATTGGAGGAGTTCCAAGGAACTTTGCAACAAACAGGTTAGCGGGGCTGTTATAAACATCCTGAGGCCTACCAATCTGCTGGATAACCCCAAGTTTCATAACAACAATCATGTCTGAGATACTCATGGCTTCTTCCTGGTCATGGGTAACAAAGACCGTTGTAATATTTGTTGCTCTCTGAATTCTTCTAATCTCTTCTCTGGTCTGAAGTCTCAGTCTTGCATCCAGGTTTGAAAGAGGCTCGTCCAAAAGCAGAACCTTTGGCATCTTAACAAGGGCTCTAGCAATGGCTACACGCTGCTGTTGTCCGCCAGAAAGCTCACTTGGTTTTCTTTCCATGAGCTCGTCAATCTGGACTATCTTTGCAACCTCTTCAGCCCTTTTAAGCATCTCTTCCTTAGGAAGCTTATCTGCACCCTTAAGGTTCTGAAGGGGGAAAAGGATATTCTGCTTGACCGTCATATGGGGATAGAGGGCATAGTTCTGGAAAACGAGTCCAACGCCTCTATTCTCAGGTGGCAGCTGAGTTACATCATCCTCACCAAAGAAAATCTTTCCGCTTGAAGGCTTCTGCAGACCACAAATCATGTACAGCGTAGTACTCTTTCCACATCCCGATGGTCCTAAAAGACCCACAAGTTTTCCATCAGGAATTGTAAAAGTGAAGTCATTAACTGCAACAACCTCGTCTCCGCCGTTCTTGTTCCTGCTTGGGAAAATCTTAGTTAAATTCTGAAGTTCAACAATCATATCTTTTTCCTTTTCTTTTAGTTTCACTTAAAAGTAACTTGTCTTATTCGCTTTCTCTGCAGCCGCCTGCTGCTTTGCTTTAATCAAATCCTCTTCTGTGTCGTAAATCATCTGACTTGCAAAGTCTACCACTACAGTATCAGATAAAAGGTCATGAATCAAAGAATTCTTTTTGGTTGCCGCCAGGAGAATTAACTGGAGCAACAAAATTAAGATCACAACAATTGGCCCAACTATGCCAATTACACCTGCTAAAATCATTAGGGCAATGAGAACGGGCACCATGGTTTCAATGGCATACTTTCCCAAGAAAGTTCTGATAAACAGACTTATGCTGTTTATCTTCACCCCGCTGGTACGCATTACTGCTATTGAAAAAATCTTCTTGCCCAGGGTCTGACCGTTTTTGAAGAGAAGAGGAATTATAAAATCCAGGACCAGATAGGACAGGAAGATGGAAAGTGAGGTGATAAGCAGAATCAGATCTATCATCATGTTGTAGGCGTACATGGCCTCTGAGTCCTGGTATAAAGCGTTGCGGGCAGCCATGTAGTCATCTTGAGCAGCCTTTTCAAGTGCATTGAACTCTTCCTCTGTGTAGTCAAAGGTGGTGTTGTAGGCTTGCTCGTAGGTGGTAAGTTTATTTGTATAGGTGGTGCTGTAGTTGTCATAGCCGGTGATGGTGGAAAGCAAAAAAGCAAAGCCAATTGCTAATATCCCAAAGAGTATGAAGTCAAACAAAAAAGCCGATGCTCTTTTCCATATGCTTGCTTTTTGCAAATCAAAAATCATTCTAATTGTCCAATGGCTGTCCTAAACAGACACCCTATTATTCTACACCATTTCACAACCAGTTAGCAATTAGAATATTACTTTGCCATTGTAGGATTATGTTTAAATAATACCTGCTAGTTTACAAGGGACAGTACTATGTTGTACGACCCATACCGTAGTGACATTGCAGACCGCCCAGAGAAAAAATTGGGGTTGTTACAAATCAACGAATTGCAACAACCCCCGGAAAAGAAAAAAAGGTTTATTGGAGTTTTATACCCTTCTCAAATAATTGAGCTTTGAGTATTCATACGATTGACGAATCCAGCTCTTCAGTTCTGAATCAATATCAGTGCTGGACTGGATTGGTACATGGTAGACGAAAGAACCATTTGGAAGAGGCTGAAGAGTTTTCTCAATTCTTCCATTTGAAATTCTCTTCTTATTAGTAAAGGTCAAAGTAAAAAGTGCAGGCTTTGAAGTTTCAGAAGGAAGTGCCACATAAGCAAAACCCACTGAAGTTCTGAAGGCTATTACTGAATCCTGCACTGCAATTTTTGCTTCTGGACAAAACTCTCCTATATAAGTCTTCAAGTTTTCAAATGCTTCTAAAGACACCGGATTATTCTCAAAGAATGCCTGCGCCTTGTCTTCTCCTGACATATAATTGACCCCCGTCGTTCAACTTTGTAATTGGATTATAAGGGGCGTCATTGAATTTGTCAATTCCTTATAACACAAAAAGTTACAAGAATTTTCACCCATATATTTCTTATATAACTTTTCTAGTAGAACCTAATAAAAACCTACATAAAACTGTTTTGCTTTTTACTGTTTTCTATGAGTTTCAATATTTGACGTTTTTAAGACTTCCTTTGTATATTCACCTTGAAATAAAAATAATCTCAGGAGGACGATTATGAGTGAAGTAATTCTTAATGAAACCAACTTTGAAGAAGAAGTTATAAAGAGCGATCTCCCTGTACTGGTTGACTTTTGGGCAACCTGGTGCGGTCCCTGCAGAATGATTGCACCACTGATTTCACAGCTTGCTGAAAAATATGAAGGCAAAATCAAAGTCTGTAAGGCCGATGTTGATGAAAATGCAGAACTTGCCACTTCCTACGGGGTAAGCAGCATCCCAACCCTTCTTATCTTTAAAGATGGTGAAGTGGTAGCTCAAAGAATTGGCTCTGCCAGTATGCCAGTTCTTGAAGCCTTTGTTGCTGACAATCTGTAAACTTGTTCTTGGTTAAGCGTAAGTTTTTCTAGCCGTTTTCTAAGGGTTCTAAGGTTTCTAGCGGTTCTAGGAGTTCTAGGAGTTCTAGGAGTTCTAAGTTTTAGAAAGTTTAGAAGTGCTAGAAAGGCTTGAAGTTCTAGAAGTGCTAGAAGTGCTAGAAGTACTAGAAAACGACTAGAAAACTAGGCGCAACCCAATGCAAAGAGGGATAAAAAAAGACCATTGCTAGAGAGTCCTAAAACTCAAATGCAATGGTCTTTATTTTTAACTAGCAGTTAAAGCGCAATCACTTTGCAGCCTTGAGGTTCTTCTCAAGGGTGTCAAGCATGTCTGAAAGCTCCTTAGGAAGCTTGTCGCCAAACTGTGGGTAGTAGTTGTTGCGAATATCGTCAACTTCTTTGAGCCATCCGTCAACATCAACAGCAAGGAGCTGCTTCATGTCTTCTTCAGTTACGCCCTCAGGTCTGTCAATAGCATCGACTGTTGGCATGATACCAATTGGAGTATCAACTGTCTTTGCTGTACCGTCGCAGCACTCAAAAATCCACTTGAGGACACGGCTGTTGTCGCCGTAGCCTGGCCAGAGCCACTTGCCTTCTGGAGTCTTGCGGAACCAGTTGACATAGAAAATCTTTGGAAGAAGGCTCTGATCCTTTGCAGCCTTACCAACATCGAGCCAGTGCTTGAAGTAGTCGCCAGCGTTGTAGCCAATGAAAGGCTTCATAGCCATTGGGTCACGTCTTATGCCGCTTGCAACGTCAAGTGTAGCAGCTGTGACTTCTGAGCCAACAATAGAACCAAGGAAGGTGCCGTGGGTCCAGTTTCTAGCCATATGAACCAATGGAATTGTGCTAGGACGTCTGCCGCCAAAGAGGATAGCAGATACTGGAACTCCGTGTGGGTCATCCCACTCTTTTGCCAGAGTTGGGCACTGATAAGCAGGAGCAGTGAATCTTGAATTTGGATGAGCAGCTGGTTTCTGTTCCTTGTCTGCCTTGTTCTGAATCCATTCGTTTCCGTGCCAGTCAATGAGCTTACCAGGAGCATCGTAACCAATGCCTTCCCACCAGATGTCTCCATCTTCAGTAAGAGCAACGTTGGTGAAGATTGTGTTCTTGGAAGCAGCAGCAAGAGCGTTGTAGTTGCTCTTTGCTGATGTGCCAGGGGCAACACCAAAGAAGCCGGTTTCAACTGCCATAGCATAGAGTCTGCCGTCTTTGCCGTAGCGGAGCCAAGCAATATCATCAGAAAGGGTTTCAACCTTCCAGCCTGGGATTGTAGGAATAAGCATGGCCAGGTTTGTCTTTCCACAGGCACTTGGGAATGCTGCTGTGATGTAGCGAACCTTGCCTTCTGGGCTTGTGAGCTTGAGAATAAGCATATGCTCTGCGAGCCAGCCTTCATCTCTTGCAAGAACTGTAGCAATTCTAAGAGCTAAGCACTTCTTTCCAAGAAGAGCGTTTCCACCGTAACCTGAACCATAGGACCAAATTTCTCTTGTCTCTGGGAAGTGTGCAATGTACTTGTGATCCATGTCAGCGCAAGGCCAAATACCATGATCAGACTCGCCTTCAGCAAGTGGCTTACCAACTGAGTGGTAGCATGGGACATATTCACCGTCTGTTCCAAGCTGATCAAGAACGTTGTAACCTACACGAGTCATGATAATCATGTTACAAACAACGTATTCACTATCTGTAAGCTCAATACCAATCTTTGCAAACTCAGAACCAACTGGGCCCATTGAGAAAGGAATAACATAAAGGGTACGACCCTTCATGCAACCCTTGTAAAGGGCGGTCATTGTCTTCTTGAGTTCATGTGGTTCAATCCAGTTGTTGGTTGGACCTGCATCTTCCTGCTTTAAGCTGGAGATATAGGTTCTTTTCTCTACACGAGCAACATCAGAAGGATCTGAACGGAAAAGTACGCTGTGAGGCTTCTTTTCTTCATTCAAGCGAGTTGCAAGACCACTTTCCACCATCTGGTTAATCAAGGAATCATATTCTTCCTTGGAACCACTACAGACATGGATTTTCTCAGGGGTAGCAAGAGCAGCAAAGTCTTCTATCCACTTTTTGAGACCAGCATGTTTGATTTCGTTGACTGTCATTAAAATATTCTCCTTTGAGTCCTAGAAAAAGCCCTATTTAACTAAGACCCACTCTTAGCAATTTAATCTTTTTTTTAACCATATTCAAGTATATAGGATTATAGTCATGGAACGTGTCCCAAGAATGTGTTACAATCAACCCAACATGTTGGAATCAGTAGAAAATCACAGTTTTTTCAAACCAGAGTTAGCCCTTCCGGCAGGGTCTCTGCAATGCGCCCTTTATGCCTTTAAAGGTGGAGCAGATGCTGTTTATTTTGGACTTAAAGATTTTTCAGCAAGAAAGGGTGCTGTAAACTTTACCTTTGAGGATGCAAGAAAACTTAAAGAAATTTGCAGAACTCAGGGCAAAAAATTTTATATAACTCTAAATACTTTATTGTATGACAACGAATTACCTCACGTCTATACTCTACTCAAACAACTAGCCTACCTTCAGCCTAATGGCATCATTGTACAAGATTTAGGCGTAGCAAAAATAATAAGAGATAATTTTCCAAACCTAGAGCTACATGGCTCCACCCAGCTTGCGGTGCACACGATTCAAGGCGTTAAAGAGCTTCAAGACCTAGGCTTTACTAGGGTGGTGCTCTCTAGGGAACTATCCTTTGAAGAAATCAAGAAAATACGCAAGGCATGCCCAGATATAGAACTCAAAGTGTTCATTCACGGCGCCCTTTGCTACGGTTTTTCTGGACTTTGCATGGCAAGCGAAACCATCACAGGAAGAAGTGCCAACAGGGGTGCCTGTGCTCAGATTTGCAGAACTTGGTTTTCAAATCCCAAAGAAAGTGCCTCTGACTGCAGTACAAGCTGGCTCTTTAGCATGAAGGATCTTTGCCTTGGGGAGCAGGTAAAAAAATACAGCGAAATTGGCATTGATTCTCTTAAGGTAGAGGGACGCATGAAGGGACCTGAATACGTCTATTGGTGTGCCAGATTCTACAGTCTTCTTCTCAGTGGCTTGGATGAAAACAACGAGGAAGTTAGGTGGGCAAAAGAGTGTATGCAAACCTCCTTTTCCAGGGAAACCACCTTGGGCTTCTTTAACACCAAAGAGAATGGTAGCTGTAATTCAGAAAACATGGTTTGCTCAACCTACCCGTCTCACAAAGGAATTCAAGTTGGAACCATTGAGAAGGTTTTAAACTCAAAAGCAATAGTCCGTTTTACCAAGCCAGTTGCCTTACGTGATGGCCTGTTTGTGATATCAAGAGGCGAAAAATCAATGGATAATAGTGGTTTTGGGCTATCATTTATAGAAGGGGGACGTTCTTTCATAAGTGAAGGAGAAACGGCAACCATCAATTTTTCCACGTCTGATTTTAGTAAGAAACCTGCTTTTGGTACACCGGTTTACTGCACGTCCAGGCACAACCAGAACCTGCCGCTACTGTCAGAAAATCTACCTCTTTACAAAAAGCCAATAGACTTGTGCATTTGTCTTAGATCCAACCTTATGGACATCAATGGAAGTTCCTTTGAAGTCCCAATACAACCGGCAAACAACCCAATTGACCTTCAAAGTAATTTTGAAAAAACCTTTCAGGCCTCAGACAAGAGCTTCTTCACCGCAGGCTCTATCAGGCTAGATAATCAAAGTGGCTTTAACTCCCCTTTCATCCCTCTTTCAGTGCTGAAACGTATAAGACGAGACTTCTATGCTAAATTGGATGAAGACTTCATTGCCTCTTTTGAGGAGAATGCAATTCCTCTGAATGTTCAGCAACAACAAAAGCTTCCTCCTCGCTCAGAATTAGGGCTTTGGGATGAAATTGTCTGTATTAACCACCAAGAATACCTGCCCCTTTGTCCTTTAATGTTTAAAGAAGAGGAATATTTTGAAAAGTTAAACAAAATTATAGAGGAAAAAGAAGATATAATTATCGGGATAAATAATGTGGCGCAAATTAGGTGGGCAAAGCAGCATCCTGCTGTCAGAATTTTTGCAGATGTCTTCCTGTATACGACCAATTCTGTGGCGTATGAAGCAGTTCGTGAGAAGCTGCCAAATTTGGTGGGCTCGTATGAGAATGGTGGGGATTTTAAGGCACCGTTGTTCATAAGCCGGGTTTGCGCGCGGCATCATGGGATGGGGCTTGCTTGTAAGGGTTGCACAAAAAATAATACCTACAAGACGGCGCAAAATGGGAAACATTATAGGGTGGTGTGTAAAGATTGCATTACCTTGTTGATAGAAGAATAAAAAAGGAGCTTTTTATGGATAATGAAAAACGGGTGAAGAAAAATTTGTTGTTGTTCCCTATTGGTACTATTGGGCGAGATGCCGTGTACCAGTTGTTTACCAACTTTATTCTTACCTTCATACTTTTCACAAGGCAGCTAACTGCAGCCCAATTAACGGCTATCACCGCAATTATGGTGGGTGCACGCGTGTTTGACGCCCTCAATGACCCAATCATGGGAAATATCATTGAGCGAACAAGATCCAAATGGGGCAAGTTTAAGCCTTGGTTACTTGCCGGCTCTGTCAGCACCATGGCAGTGGTCATCACGGCGTTCAATACAAAACTACAAGGTTGGAAGTTTGTTTGGTTGTTTGGTTTTCTCTATTTTGCCTACAGCATCACCTACACCATGAACGATATTTCCTTCTGGGGTATGATTCCGGCATTGTCGTCTGATGGTCATACGAGGGACCAATTCACCTCTAGAGCCACACTTTTTGCAGGAGTTGGCGGAACTGGGGCATCAATTTTGATTCCAATGCTCACAACTGGTGGTATGACTATTGGAGGAAGTACCGCAACCGCATACGGGATTATTTCCATTATTATTAGCGTGATGAGCCCACTTTTCCTCTGCTTCATATTCTTTGGAGTTAAGGAAAACAGAGATGATCAGGCAAAGCCTGCTCCAAGAATCAGTTTAAAGATGATTGTTAACACCATAGTTAAAAATGATCAGTTGCTTTGGGTTTCTTTAATCTTTTTAATTCAGCAGATTGGAAGCGGCATTGTTCTAGGCGGAATTGGTTCTACTTATATTTATTTGGAATTTGGCTATAACGGCGGTCTTTACTCGCTGTTCACCACAATTGGTATGTCTGCAACCGCTGTTTTAATGTTGTTCTATCCTACCATCTCTAAGCGCATTCATAGAAAGAAACTCATGAGTATCATGCAGGTAATCTCAATTGTGGGCTATGCTCTCATGCTCATTGCGGGTCTTGCCTTGCCAGCTATTATGCTTAAGTTCTACCTTATTACAATTGGTTACATGCTATCTAATTTTGGTATGTACTGCTTCTACCTGATTCTAATGATTTCCATCATCAACACGGTTGAGTACAACGAGTACAAGAACGGTAGCAGAAGTGAGGCTATCATCTCATCGTTACGTCCTTTCTTCACCAAGGTAGGGAGTGCTCTTGTAGTTGTTATCACCACCGCCTCCTATTTAATCTTTGGAGTTACGGGTTACACTAATCAAATATCAGATTTAGAGAATCAGGCTGCAAGAAATCTCATCACTGAGGCTCAAAAGCTCACTGCAATAGACAACGTCCTGACAGGGATTAGCTCTAGTCAGACAAATGGTCTTCTGCTTTGCATTACAATAGTTCCACTAGCCTTCATGCTTGTCTCCTACTTCCTCTACCAGAAGCACTACAAGCTGGATGAGCCTGAATATGACCGCATTTGCAAAGAGTTGGAGGCGCGCAGAGCTCAAAACTAAGTGATATAAAGTCTACAAGTCTACGCAAAAAGGCTAAACAAGGCCTAAAACGTAGAAGTCTACGTTATTGCATCAGAAATGAGCATTTGCGTAGACTTTCTCATATAAAATAGGGTTGCCCAAACGGACAACCCTATTTTTTGTACTATTCGCGCTAGTACACAGCCGAGCTTTTTTCCTTAGCTGTTTTTAGCCTCGTAATCCTTGAGGAAGTCTACCAAAGCAACAACACCTTCTTTTGGCATTGCGTTGTAGATGGAAGCTCTGAGACCACCAACTGACTTGTGACCCTTGAGGTTGTCATAACCTGCAGCCTTTGTAGCGGCAACAACCTGAGCATCAAGCTCTGCACTCTCTGTGACAAATGGAATGTTCATCAAGGAGCGGTCCTTCTTCTCAACTGTTCCCTTGAACATTTTTGAAGAATCCAAGAAGTCATAGAAGACCTTTGCCTTGTCTTCGTTAATCTTCTGCATAGCCTCAAGACCACCAAGGCTCTTGAGATACTTGAAGACCTTACCGCAGCAGTAGATTGCCCAGCAGTTTGGTGTGTTGTACATGCTTCCGTTGTCAGCATGTGTCTTGTACTGAAGGTAGATTGGCAGATTTGTAAGATCATCTCTGATGAGGTCTTCACGAATAATGACAACAACCATTCCAGCAGGACCAACGTTCTTCTGAACACCAGCATAAATCAAGCCGTAGTCTGAAACGTTGCAAGGCTTTGAAAGGAACATTGATGACTGGTCAGAAACAAGGATGTGACCCTTTGTGTTTGGAAGCTTCTGCCATGTGACACCATGAATTGTCTCGTTCTCACAAATGTAGACGTAATCTGTATCCTCAGGAATGTCCAAATCAGAGCAATCTGGGATGTAGGTGTAATTCTTGTCCTTTGAAGATGCAGCAACAACAACTTCACCAACCTTCTTGGCTTCAGCAATAGCCTTCTTTGACCAAGCACCAGTTTCAATGTAAACAGCCTTACCATTCTTCATGAGATTCATAGGAATCATTGAGAACTGAAGGGTTGCACCACCCTGGATGAAGAGAACTTTGTAGTTATCTGGGATACCCATAAGGTCTCTGAGATCCTGTTCTGCCTCATCAATAATCTGCTGATAAACCTTTGAACGATGGCTCATCTCCATAACACACATGCCACTTCCGCGGTAGTTCATCATCTCGTCGCGAATCTCTTCCAAGACTGGCTCTGGCATCATTGCAGGACCGGCTGAGAAATTGAAAGTACGTCCGTATTTCATAAAACAATCCTCCATTGTTACTTTTTTCATACAAAATAGTTGAAATGCAACTATAATCAGCCTACTACACAATGCAACAAAATGCAACAAATTTTTAGCCAACAAAATTTGCCAAAACTCTTGCCTAAAATTCTAAAATATAAAGAATCAAAAGTAACTATGGGAAACGCACTCGCTCCAAGAAAAATGCTTCATGCAAGCAAAACAGAAGTAGATATGTCTCAGGGAGATATCCTTATTCTCCTTATTAATTTTGCCACGCCACTCTTGTTGGGCAATATTTTTCAACAACTGTACAACACGGTGGACACCTGGGTTGTTGGAAACTATGTGGGAAAGAATGCGTTTTCTGCGGTTGGAACCTTGAATCCAATTATCAATACCTTAATTGGATTTTTCATGGGTTTTTCCAACGGAGCCTGCGTAATCATTGCAAGACATTTTGGAGCAGGAGACAAAGACAAAGTAAGCCGAGCAGTTCATACTTTTGTTGCGGTTACTCTTATTCTATGCGTGGTATTCACCGTACTTGGTTTGCTTCTCACCCCGTACCTATTAACTCTGATAAAGTCACCAGTTGAGGTCAGAACGGAGCAATCTATATACCTCTCAATTTACTTTATGGGAGTATCTGGACTACTTCTGTACAACATGGGCTCTGCAATCCTAAGAGCGGTAGGAAACTCGCTTATACCCTTCATTTTTTTAGTAATATCGGCATTACTGAACATTGTTTTGGATTTGTTGTTCGTAATCAAGTTCAATTTGGGTACCGCCGGCGTGGCCTATGCAACCATCTTGTCGCAGATGATATCGGCAGTTTTGGTGCTTATTTTGCTGGTGAAGACGGACTCAAGTGTGAAGCTGAAGTTCAGCAAAATTTGTATTGATTTTCAGCTGTTAAAAAGCATTTTTATTGTGGGGCTCCCTTCTGCAATTCAAATGTCTATCACGGCATTTTCAAATATCTTTGTGCAGTCGTATATCAACTATTTTGGTTCAGATGTCATGGGGGGTTGGACGGCCTATTCAAAACTGGATCAGCTGTTGTTCTTGCCAATGCAATCTCTGGCACTGGCCACGCAGACGTTTGTCAGTCAAAACTTGGGAAGGCGCTTCACTGAAAGGGCAAAAAAAGGCGTTGTCTCCGCCCTGCTCTCTTCTATTGTCTGCACAATTATTCTGATTATTCCAGTCATTGGTTTTGCTCCAAAGCTGGTTAAATTCTTCATTGATGACAACGAGACTGAGGTCATTCGTTATGGCACCATGTTTCTTAGAATGATTTCTCCTTTCTATGTTGCCTGCTGCTTCAACCAAATCTTTGGAGGGGCTTTGCGTGGGGCTGGAAAATCTACCGTTTCAATGGTTATTATGCTTGGCTCCTTTGTCTTTGCTCGTCAGTTATATCTTTATATAACCGCTAATTTTATCAGCAATACTGTTGTTCCAATTTCAATGGGATATCCGTTTGGCTGGATTTTGTGTAGTCTCTTGATGCTAATTTCTTATAAGGTTTGTTTCAAAGAGAAGAATTTGTACAAAACAGAGTTATAAAAAAAGCCCTAAAGCAAAAACCTTAGGGCTATAAGTTCTTTTATTTCTTTGCAATATACTTGCGAATATCAAGAGCAACCGCTACAACAATAACCAAACCCTGTGCAATGTAGTTGTAGTATGGGTTTACGCCAAGGAACTGAAGGATAATCTTCAGGACTTCAAAAACCAAGACACCAATAAGAATTCCAGGAACAGTACCAATACCACCGGTGGTTGAAACGCCTCCAATTGTACAACCAGCAATGGCCTCAAGTTCGTAACCAGAGCCCATGGAAGCAGAAGAACCACCAGATTTGGCAGCAAGAATCCACCCTGCTAGAGCATACATAAGACCTGATACAGTATAGATTAAAATAATCTCTCTCCCTGTATTTACGCCAGAAACCTCAGCAGCAACTTCATTTCCACCAATTGCATACATGTATTTACCATGAGTGGTCTTGTTAAAGATAAACCAGAACAGAACACCAAAGGCAATAGCAACAAACAAAAGATATGGAATGTTAAAGCCCTTTACGCTACCAATTCTTCCTGTAATAAGCTTGATGTAACTACTCTGAAAACCACCAATTGGCTGAGCATCTGTAAAGATAAGTGCAATACCATAAATGATGGTCTGGGTTCCAAGAGTTGCAATAAAGGGTGGGACCTTGAGTTTAGCAATAATCAAACCGTTTATAACACCAAAGAGGGCTCCAATAACAAGAACAATAAGAAGGACAACAAACATGTTCATTTCCGGAATGCTCTTGTAAAGACGTCCAGTATAGTCTCCTCTCTGAATTAATACACCGGCAAGACAGGCGGCAAAGCCAACCTGACGTCCAGCAGAAAGGTCTGTTCCCTTAATAATAAGACAGCCGGAAACTCCAAGAGCAATAAGGAATCTGACAGCGGTATTACTTACAAGATTTGCAAGGTTTCCCCAAGAAAAGAAATTTTTAACTGTGCAACCAACAACAATGGAGGCAACTATCATTAAAACGACAATTGGATTAGCTTTAGCCATTCCAAGAATTTTTGTACCTATATTTTGTTTTTTAAGTTCCATATCTACTCCCTAATCTCCAAACTGGGTTGCATAAGTCATAATGTTCTCTTGGGTTGCGTCTTTACCTTCTATAAAACCAGTAACCCTGCCATCACACATAACCATGATTCTATCTGACATACCAATGAGCTCACCCATTTCACTGGAAATCATGATTATGCTTTTTCCCTGTTTAGCCAGCTCTGCAATGATACAGTAGATTTCATATTTGGCACCAACGTCTATACCTCTGGTTGGCTCATCCAAAATAAGAACATCAGGGTCATTTGCTAGCCATCTGCCAACCAGAACCTTCTGCTGATTTCCTCCAGAAAGACTCTTAATTTGAGTTTTGCTAGAAGGGGTCTTAATTTCCATTTTTTTGACATTGTCTTCAACTAAGTCTTCAATTTTACTCAAATTAAGACCAATGCCCCTTTTGAAGTAAGTGTACTGGTTTAAAGACGCAATTGATATATTATCAGAGACAGGAAGAACACCCATAATACCTGAGCCTCGTCTATCCTCAGTAAGCATTGCAATACCTTGGTTGATGGCATCCTTTGGGCGGCTAATCTTCAGCTCTTTACCCTTATACTTAATGGTACCAGATATGTGGCTACGAGTTCCAAACAGACCTTCCATAAGTTCAGTTCGTTGGGCACCAACAAGACCACCAACACCTAAAATCTCGCCCTTTCTAAGATTGAACGTGACATGCCTAAAGCTTTTTGGATTAATTGAAGTAAAATCTTCAACCTCAAAGACCACTTCACCTGGTACATTTTCCCTTTTGGGATAGAGATTACTAAGCTCTCTACCTACCATCTTTGTGATAATGAAGTCATTGGTAAGCTCATCTGCAGGCCAAGTTCCAATGTACTTTCCATCTCTCATGATGGTCACTTCGTCAC
>CAVISO010000027.1:0-19494 GCA_963645435.1 Sphaerochaetaceae bacterium
ATATATGGCTTGCTCCTGCAGTTAATATTCAGCGAGATGTACTGTGTGGTCGTAATTTTGAATACTATTCAGAAGACCCTATTGTAAGTGGTTTTACCGCTAGTGCCGTTATTTCTGGAGTACAGGCGCACAAAGGGAAAGGCGTTGCCTTAAAGCATTTTTGTTGCAACAATCAGGAAACAAACCGCTTTAGGTCAAACAGTGTAGTGGATCCACGCGCTCTTAGAGAATTGTATCTTAGAGCATTTGAAATTGCAGTAAAAACAGCACATCCAACCTGTATTATGTCTTCCTATAATCTTTTGAATGGAACCCATACTTCAGAACGGTCAGATCTGCTTCAAACTATTCTACGAGAGGAATGGGGTTTTGAGGGTATTGTAATCTCGGACTGGGTTGTAGAAGGAATTGAAACCAACACAGACAGCAATATGCATAAAAAACAATCCGCAGTTTTATCTATTGCTGCTGGCAATGATTTGATTATGCCGGGAAGTATGTCAGACTTCAGCAAGGTGCTACAAGCCCTTCAAAACGGGACTTTGCCTCGCGAAAAGTTGCTTTTGTCTGCAAAGCGAATTATTAGGTTGGTCAATTACTGTAAATAAAGCCTTTTTTTGATACCCTATTGGTTTCTTTTCATAAAAAAGCCTAAAAACCGATTTTTTTATGAAAGCCCCTTGTAGTATAATTGTAGTATTGGAAAAAAGGGGCGTTAGATGAATTCTGTTGATAAAATGGTTGAATTACTTTGTCAAAAAAGCAATGAGACCACTTTTGTTTTTACAAGCGAAGTTGTAGCACGTAGCTTTTTGGAAGCCTGTGCACGTAAAAATCCCAACAAAGCATTTTTTAAGGATTGTGCTATCTCCTGGGATACTTTTCAGGAGAAATTTACTTCATATCCGCGTGACAAGGTCAGGGCTATTTTTACAGACCGTCTACTTTTTGTTCAACAGTATTTCTCCTTGCAAGGTGCAATGCAAAAGGGTGCAAAAAATGAATTAAAATACTACTGTGACAGTAAATATTCTTGCAGTGAACCTGCCTATATGCGTAGCATTGCAAAAGCACTTCCTAATATGTGTAAGGCTTTTGATTTGTCCTCGCAAGAAAGTGCCTCGCAAGGGGGTGTCCTGCAAAAGGAGACTCTGCAACTTTTGGATAAGGTTAAGGAGTATGCTCCTGCAGAAATGCAGGCAGACTTGCAAAAACTTGTGCCTGCCTACAAAGCGTATTTGGAGCAGCATGGGCTGTATGATTCCGCTCTTTATGAACCAAATTTCAAACAGACAGCCTCAGATGGTACTAGCGCTAAAGACTACACACTGGTTTTTCCGCAGACTTTTTCCAAAGCCGCAGTGCTCAAGGCTCTTGAGGACTGCAAAAGCGTTGATTTTGAGAGTAGCGAGGATATACCAAAACTTAAACTTTTTACAAACTCGCTGGCTGAACTTCGTGCCTGTCTTAGAGAGGTGCACAGCCTTCTTTCTAATAATGTTAAGCCCAATGACATTGCCATTTCCTGTGCTGACTATGACGCCTATATGCCTTATCTGAACCAGGAGGCCCAACAGCGCGATATAACTCTAACTTTCAATAATGCAAGGCCAATATCTTCTTATATTCCTGGCAAATTCTTTAGTGCTCTTTTGAGAGTAAAGGCAGAAAACTATAGTTTTGCCAGCATGAAGGATTTACTTCTGAACCTGGAGTTTCCCTATAAGGATAGAGAACTTCTTGTTAGCATCCTTGAAAAGGCTGTCAGATGCAAATGCAAGGAGGGACCGCTTTATAAGTGGGCCTATAAATTTGAAAGGCTAAATCCCCCTGCCTTGGAAGAGAAAAAAAGACTTTTAGAAATAGATAAAGGCATTAGGTCTGTGGTGGATTGTAAGGATCCAGTTAAGCTCAGAATAAATGTCATGATTTTGTTAAAAGACCTCTTTGCAGAAAAGTCCTGGACGGAGGAGCAAGAGGAGAATGATAGCCTAGAAGCGCTTAATGCTCGCATTTTTGGCTCTTGTGAGCGAGAATTAGGCAATCTTTCTACGCATGCTAAGGACGTTGATCTTGGAAAGAACGGAGATCTTTTTGGTCTTTTTGTGGACATTCTTAAGGATGCCGTATACAGGCCTAACACAGGTAAGGGCAATATAAATGTTTACAAATATCCTGTGGCTGCTGGACTTGCTGTAAAGTATCATTTTGTGCTGGGACTTACAGAATCCAACTCAAAGGTTCTGCTAAATCCTTATCCTTGTCTTCCGCTAGAAACTGCCAAAACCTTGGAAGAGGTCAAGGCTCTGGAAGATGAAATTCTTAAGCTTCACTCCCAGTCTTTGGAGGGGGGCTATGCTTGGCTTTCCTCTGCAGAAGAAGGTTTTTCTGGTGCAGATGTAATTCCAACAATTTTTCTCAAGGAAGACAGAAAGGTTAAGGTAAGAGAGGTAAAACCGGATTCTTTTGCGCAGGAAATATCGGTATGGAAAGAGAGGAAGCAGCCAGCGGTGGAGTTTGCAATTACTCAAAAACAAAAGGCTTGCTTTGAGAAGGCGTGTGAGAGCGCGCTTAGTTATGATAAGGCTACCTCGTTTGCGCCGGTGCCTAAGCCGTTTCCTATTTCTGTTTCCATGGTGAAGAATTTTGAGGAGTGTCCGTATAAAGGTTATGCGGCGTGTAAGCTAAAGCTAAGTGGTACGGATTTTGAGCCTGTCATGGATGATGCAGCGCAGATTGGAAATATTTTGCATAAGGCGCTGCAGAGGGCGTTGGAAAATAGTGATGCGAAATCGATTGAATCTATCAAGAAAGAGGATCTTTTGGCTCAGCTTGAGACGGTTTTGGTGGAGTATGAGAAGACTCCGGAGGCTACTGATAGCGTTCATGTTGCGCATATTAGAAACAAGTATTCTAAGGTGCTGCCGTTGATTTTGGAGTGCGTTGAGGAGGAGCCGGAAGAGCCTCAAGAGGATGCGAAAAAGAAGGCTAAAAAGGATAAGCCTACTGATAAAAAGACGCAGGTGCAGCTGGGGCTGATGTCTTGTATTCAGGATGAAAAGGGTAAATATGTTGGTATAGAATATCAGGCACAGGATTTAATCCCAGAGGAAACGGAAGAAAAAGGTGTTATTAAGTTTACTGGGCGGATGGACTGTGTCTTGCAGGATAGTGAGGGCTATGCGGTCATTGATTTGAAGAAAAATGCTAAAAATCATTATGCAGGAAAACTGGATAAGGTTAATCTTCAGGTGGCAATTTATGCAAAAATGATAGAAAAGGAGTTTGGAGAAATTCCTAAAATTGGGGCTTTTTATTCCTTTGAAGAGGGCAAGTTTAAGTTTGTCTGGCCTAAGTTTGGCTCTACCTCTCAGTATGATAATTTCTTCTATACTGAGACTGAGGAGGTTCAAGACATAAATAAGAGTCAAAACGAGTACGTTGATGAGAATTATAAAGCCCGTGTTAAGGAACTTGGCAGAATTGTTAGTCAAAAGGATTTCAGGGCTGAACCAAAGGTTCAAAAGACCTGTGATACTTGTTCTTACTATAACCTTTGCAGAGGAGGTTTTCAGACTGTATGAAGAATGACACTATGAAGAACGACTGTATGAAGAACGACTGGGAAAATAAATTCTACGAATTTTGCAAAAACAATAAGATGAATTTGTTCTCTGCTACGGGCGAGCCCCTTGCCCAGAAGCTTGCGGTAATGGAGACCAAAAACTGTGTTGTTGCAGCCGGTGCTGGCTCTGGAAAAACCACTGTTCTTTCCTTCAGATTTTTGCGAATGGTAGCCTCTGGAACGTCTCCCGAGCGAATTTTAACCATTACCTTCACAAAAAAGGCTACCGCTGAGATGAAAGGCAGAATTTATGAACTATTGCAAAAAGGTCACGAGGCCAACCTTGTAACGGCTCAAGATATGAAAAAATTCAGTGAGGTTACTATCTCAACTGTAGATAGTTTTTGCTCTGAAATTGTTAGGCGTGATGCAGTTCATCAAGGTGTGCCTGCAGATTTTAGAATTCAGGATAAAGATGATTTTGAAGAGATGTCCAATGTTCTTGTGGACGCCTTGCTGGAAGAGAATAAAGATAAAGAAATTGTTAAACAGCTGCATTCTTATCTGAAGGTGGATGACATTGAAAAGATTTTCAGAGATGTGGCTTACAATTTTCTCAATATTGCCAGGCCGTTTAGTGCTGATGAGGTTTTCAATAGAAGCAAGGAAACGCTTCTAAAGACTCTTCCAGAGGCAATGGAGCCTTTTGAGGAAAAACTGGCAAGTGGGAAAAAGCTAAACAAAGAGGAAAGTAAGCTCTACAACCTGTTCTCTAACGGGCAGGATGACTGTTCTCTTGCTAATCTAGAAGATTTCTACAAACTCGTCCAAACCTATGAAAAGAGGCTCTTTGATGCAAAACGCGCCGCCGGAGTTTTGTCGTTTGGGGACGTCATGCAGCTTGCCATTAAGATTCTCAAGGAAAATGAAGCAATCAGGGATTTTTACAAGAAGAAATTTGACAACATCATGATTGATGAGTTCCAGGACAACAACGATGACTACAGAAAGCTCCTTTACCTTTTAAGCGAAAACCTGGATTCTCATATTTGCGATGAAGAAGGCATCCCCGTCAAAGAAAACCTTTGCCCCAATAAAATCTTCCTGGTTGGCGATGAAAAACAGAGCATTTACAAGTTCCGTGGGGCCGATGTAACCGTCTTCAAGCGCCTTTGCAACGAGCTTTGCCCTCAGCCTATAGAACTTTCCCGCAACTGGAGAAGTGAGCCAGCAATTATCAACTTCTGTAACGATACCTTCCCCAAGATAATGAGCCAAGAAGAACTTCAGACAGAAGACGGAAGACCCTCCTTTGAAGCCCGATATCTTGCTCTGGCTACCCGTCCTGAGACACCAGGTCTTACAAGCCGTCTTGTGCTACTGCATCCAGATATGGATCTCAAGAAGGAAACCTCTTCTGCCCAAACCGATACTTCTGAAGAAGATCAAGAAGAATTTCTGGACAGTGAGGCAGAAGCCAAAGTAGTTGCCTCCTTCATTAAAGCCATTTGTACTAGCACGGACAGCCAGTTTGGCTCCTTCCTTGTTCCTGATGACACTCAAAAGGATGAGCTTGGAAATCCAATTTTGAGACTGCCGCGCTATAATGAAATTGGACTTTTGTTTAAGGTTGGCTCTCATCAGGCAAATTTTGAGAAGGCTCTGACGGAGCAGGGGATTCCGTACACCGTTACGGAGGCCAGATCTTTGATGAAGGGAAATCTTGTAAATGATTTCTATAATGCTCTTCAGTATTGTGTATTCCCTTATGATGAAATAAGTTATGCTTCTTATTTAAAATCTCCTTTCTGTTCGCTTAAGGATGACGAGCTTGAGCAGATTTTAGCCTACAAGAGAGCAAAGCAGAAAGAAGCTTTGGATGAAACTTTGGATGAGGCCTTGACTGAGGCCTTGAAAGCAAAGATGAATTTGGCTGATGAAGCTCTTGCTAAACTCAAAGAAATTGTTGCTTATGGCTCAATTTGCAAGGTGCTTGACTTCCTGTGGTATGACCTGGGCTATAGGGATTACATGCTTTCCCATGAGCTTAACAGACCTTTTTTAGATGATTTTAACAACCTCTACACCATTGCTGTTGGCTATGACAATGATGGTCAATCTATGGTTGCCTTCCTGGATTATCTAAGACCTCTGCTAAATTCTACTGATAAGATTGAAATGGATGCCGTCTTCAAAGAGCAGATTGACGGGGTTCAGATAATGACCATCCATAAGTCCAAGGGTTTGGCTTTTAAGATTGTCATTGTTGCTGATATGCAGTCTGGAGCCAGAGACCCAGCCGGCACAAAACCTGAGAACGTTGTTCAAGGCAACCAGCTGTTCCTGCGTTATGTGGTAGATGAAGAAGAGAGAACTATCAGAAATCCAATGTACGAGCTTGAGAAAACGGAGCGTAATGAAAAGGAAAACGCTGAAGCAAAGCGTATCCTTTATGTTGCAGAAACTCGTGCCAAGCATCATCTGATTTTTAGCGGAGTTATTAAAAAGAAACTAAAAAAACCTAAGGATCCTACAAAGAAAAATCCAAATCCAGCTCCTGAAATATCGGTTACGCCTAAGTTTGTACATGAAGCTGGAAAGCGAACCAGTCTTCTAACGTACCTTCTGGAGTCTATAAGTGCAGATAGTGAAGACGATAACTGGGCTTTTAAGGGCAACGGTTATAGGTTTGAAGATTTCTGTATTAAACCAACTTCTGTTGTGGACTTTTCTGAGAATAAAACCAAGGAAGAAATTAAAAAGGAAGTCAAAAAAGTCTTTGATACTGCAAAGATTTTAACTCTTAGTAAGAGCATTTCTAGAGTTTCTGTTACTCATTCAGGCGAGGAGCAACAGGAAAATCCAGCAGGTACTACAGAAGGCGCTTTAGAAGGTTCTTTTGAAAAAACAATGTCCTCAAAACCTCATGTTTGGCGAAAATTTTTGCCAAAACTGGACTGTGATGACATTATTAGAGAAAAGGGGCTAATCACAGAATTTGGAACTCTGACTCATAAAATCCTTGAAGATACCCTTAGCGGACACTCTGAGCAAATACCTTCTGATTCAGAAGAAATTTTTTACAAGAAGGAATTAGCCGCCGAGCAAAAGGAACTTATTTTCAGTTGTGCAAACGCTCTTGCAAATTCCTTCCTGCAAAGCAGGCTTTATGAACAAATCAAAGATTTGAACCTTCAGCCGGAGAAGAAGTTCTTACTTTTCAATGGTGAAGCCTATGTTGACGGCGTGATTGACCTTCTTGCGCTAGGAGAGCAGGAGGCTTACATCCTTGACTATAAGACAGATTCCTCTATGGCAGTAGAAGATCATAAGAATCAGCTTACTCAGTATGTTAATGCTCTTAAGAGTATTTACCCGGAGAAAACTATTCATGCCTACGTTTGCTATCTAAGACAGCAGGATAATAATGTGAAGATAGTCTGATGCTCTACTTGGACTCAGTTTTCCGTCCTACCTTGAGTATAAAGAATACACAACAAAGTAGGCATACGGCAGCCTCTACTAAAAGAAGCGGACCTGTGACAGAAGCCTGAGTGAAGAGGGCATTTGTGGTTACTGCTGCGTTGGGATAGGTGAAAAACCAGGCATTGACAAGGTTGTTTGCAATGTGAATGCCTAAGGCGGCACCAATGCTGTGGGTTCTAAGCGTAAGTAGCATTAGGACAAAGCCCATCATGAAGTAAAAGCCCATGGCAAAGTAGGCGCCACTGCCAGCTACTTCTGGGTTAGAAAAATGGGCAATAGCAAATAAACCAGCAGAAGCAAGGCAGTAGACCAGTATCCAGCGTGGTCTAGTCTCCATAGAGTCCTTTACAAAGTAGGCAACGTAGGCACGGGTAAGTAGCTCTTCAAGCAGGGCTGCTAGAACAACAAGTACCAGGCTAAGAAGCCAGTCTAAGACCCAGCCAGTAGAAAGCGTATAAGTGAAGGCTTCAGGTTCAAACGCCATGTGCACAAAAGAAAACGCAAGGCCTGTGACAAACATGGTGGCAAAGCCAAGGATTAAACCTTTGTAGTCCAGATGAAAGCCTTTTTCAGTACGTTCGTCAAACAACTTTGCAATAGGAAAATTAAGAAAATATTTAATTACTGCTAAAGCAATTAGAATAAATGCGCAGTAGCTCATGATATTCAGTACAAGTTCCATTCGGTAGCCGGTACTGAAGCGCGGCATGACAAGGGAAACAATAACCCAGGCCACATAAATTAGCGGAAGCCCAAAGAACCACTTTACAAGACGGCTCATTTCCTCGCGGGCGTAAATTGGTTTACGAAGCTTCCCTTTGGAGTCCGCATTCTTGGAGCCAATATTTTTTTCTTTCATCTTATCTACCTCTGAATTTTCTCATGTGAAGGCGCGCAAAAAGACCGCCTTTTGCAACCTTAACGCTACCTGAAGACAGGTCTTTACAAAGCGTATCAAGGGTAGCACAATCCTTTATGGCTTCAGGAGTTAGAGTGGTGCTGTAACTTGGCAGGCAACCCGCCTTTGCACACAAGTGTTCAACGGTAAACAGAGCATATTTAGGCTTCTCACACACGCAAATTGCTGCAAGATATTCTAAACCTGAAAGGTAAATGCTTCCAAAGCCCTCGCGCAAAAGCTGCACCAGCTTTTCAGACACATCTTTGCCCGTTCTATAAAAAAGCAGTCCCAGCTCATCAGTCTCTTCCAAAACTGTGGGCGCCTCAAGAGCGTTTTCCAACTTGACCGCATCACCGCCCAAGCGTTTTGCCAGCGCGTTTGCAAGAGCCTCAAGCCCGTCTTCAAACACAATTCGCATCACAACATCACCTCATGCCTGTTTTTTCGCCTATTATACTAATGGACCGATACCCTTGCAAATAGTTCAAAGAAATTTGGGAAAGTGATAGACGCAGCACTTGAGCCAAGGATGGTCAGCTCTTTTGTGCATTTCAGGGAAGCAAGAGCCATAGCCATGACAATGCGGTGGTCTCCAAAGCCATCAATACTTGTACCGGTAAACCGGTCAACCGGATAGGCGATAAGACCATCTTCCAGCTCTTGGGCCTGCCCGCCTAGAGCATTGATATTGTGGACAAGCACCTTAATCCTATCGGTCTCCTTGAGGCGGGCTTGCGGGGTGTTGTAGAGTTTGACAGGCCCTGATGCAAAGCAGCCGGTGATAGCTAGCGCGGGGAGGGCGTCTGGCATATCGTTGAGATCAAAGTCACCTGCGTAGAGGCGGTTGGGTCCGGTGACCGTGACGCTGTTGCCTTCCCAATTCACAAAACAACCCATCTTGGAGAGGATTTTGAGAATGCCTTTGTCGCCCTGGGGATCGTTGGGGTCAAGTCCGCGGACGGTGACGGTGCCCCCTGTGATGGCAGCGGCGCAGAAGAAGAAGGAGGCAGAGGAGAAATCGCCATTGATTTTGTCCTCAAAAGGCGTGTAGTGCTGACCGCCTCTAATGCGGAAAATGGACATTTTATCGTCCCGCTGGAAGTCAATCTTCTGTTTGTTTAGCCAGGACTCCGTCATGTTGACATAGGGCTTCTCGTTGAGAATTGGCACCTGGATGGTGGTGTTCTCGCTTGCCAGTGGACAACCCAGTAAAAGGGCAGATAAGTATTGACTAGTCATGCACTTAATTGAGGTCAAACCACCTTTCAGGGGACCTTGAAGAGTAAACGGAGTAGTAGTGGCATTTTCTGGATAAATGGTAGCCCCTAGCTCCTTAAGGCTCTTAAGCAGTGGTTCAATAGGTCTTTTGCTAAGCTGGTCATCGCCTCTGAATTCAAGTCTTATTCCTAGAGCACAACTCATTGCACTGGCTAAATACAGCGTGGTACCGCTGTTGTTACAGTCCAGTGAAAGGGCACCATCCTTGATGAGGCTGGTGGAATCCAAAACTAGAATTTTTTCACCATTTTCCTCTTCCCAAGTAATCTTTGCCCCAAGCTGTTTACACAACTGAAGGCAGGATTCGGTGTCCTTGGAAAGAAGAGGGTTGTGAAGTTTGCTAACACCTTTAGCAAATAAGGCAATCAGTAAGGCTCTAATAGTCTGACTCTTAGAGCCCGGTATATCAATTTGCCCGCACACTCCTGCGGGGTATAAAGTCATATCCATAGCACATAGATTTTACACCCAATTTGACAAATCACCAACAAAATAATAACCAGTATTTCTGCCAGTTTCACCAGAAGGCTTTAAAAACCCCTTTTGCACAAGGTGTTGAAGATCCCTAAAGGCAACTGTATTTGAACACTTGGTCATTTTCATCCACTTTTCTGTGGTCAGTTTTCCAAAAAACGACCCGTCCGCCAGTTTATACAGCATACTCATTTCCCTGGAGTTAAATTCGCTTGGATCTAGGCTTTTCATGAAAGCGCTGGTAGAAAGTGTCCTCTTCAGTTCCAGCCTTGACTGCTCAATACATTTGGTAACCATCTCCAGAAACCAAACGCACCATTTAGTAATATCCATATTTGGATTATCCATAGATGCCATTTGAATCTGGTCATAGTAGGACGCTCTATCCTTGAGAATTCCGGTAGAAATATTGAACGCATGAAAAGTATCTCCAGATGCTTTGCTAATGATGTAATCAGCAATTGCACGTGAAATTCTCCCATTTCCATCTTCAAAGGGGTGGATGATTACGAACCACAAAGAGGCAATAGCGGCTTTCAAAAAGCAATCTAAATCCACCATGTTAACAAAAGCCAGCAACCTCTCCATTTCTCGTGCTACAAATTGCGGACTTACAGCCTCATAGATAACTTCACTTTTCTTGCCCGAAAACTTCATTACATATTCAGGTCCATCCCGATACTCCCCAATCTTTTGAGGTTTTAAACCTGCTTTGTTTTCAAATAGCTTTATCTGCCACTTAACGAGCCTGTCTTTGGTTAATGGCGATGGATTTTCCAAGGCATCAGTTACCATTGAAAAAATACTTTGAGCATAGGCACTATCTTTTGATTTTCCTGTAAAAGCAACATTAAGATGTTTTGATACAGAGGAGTAGATGGAATCCACGTCAAGAGTCTCTCCCTCTATTGAAAGAGAAGAAATAATGTCTTCTGTTAAACTCTTTGCAGATAATAAATTCTTTGTTTGGTTGTCAATCATTGAGTAGGCAATATCGGTTTTCTCTTTTTCTATATAAAGTCTTTCAAGAGCGGTAGATACAGAGGTGTTTTCATATATAAAATTAGGCCAATTAGCATTTTCCCAAATGTAACTCATGGCTTTTATTATATCCTTTCATTTTTGAAATGAAAAGCCTAAACCTTTCATTTTTGAAATGAAAAACCAAGTGCAAAACATCTTGACTGTTAGTGTCAGAAAAGACAGACTCAAAGTATGGCAAAAGACAAATTTCTTTACATTGAAAACTTGGGGTGCGCCAAGAACCAGGTGGACGCCGAGGTCCTGGCTCATAATCTAGAAAAGGACGGCTGGACGCTCACAGAAGAGGTGACAAAAGCCAGCCTCATAATTGTAAATACCTGCGGCTTTATTGAAAGTGCCCGCGAGGAATCCATAGATTCTTTTTTCTCCCTGAAGGAGCAAAATCCAAAGGCAAAAATCATTGTGTCTGGGTGCTTAGCCCAGCGCTATGCACATGATTTGGAAGACCAACTGCCTGAGGCTAACGGGGTGTTTGGTAATAGAGATTTATCTGAGATTAACAGTTTTGTTCAAGAACTTCAGAGCAAGAAAACAGCCACAAAGCCTCTTGTGCTTACCCCGGAATATCCTGATCCAGATGCTGAGTCTGATGAACGTAATAAACTTTTCAACTTCCCGGGAAGTGCCTATTTGAAGATATCGGAAGGTTGCAATCACCGCTGTGGTTACTGTGCAATTCCGCTAATCAGAGGCTCCTTGCGCTCAAGACCAGAAGAGGCAATTTTGACAGAAGCCAGGCGATTGATTAGCACAGGAATCAAAGAAATTAACCTTATTGCACAAGATTTGGCTGCCTACGGAACAGACTGGGATGGTCAAAGCCATTTTTGCAAATTACTACAAGATATCACCGCTTTGGATGGAGACTTTAGGGTGAGAATGCTCTACATTCATCCAGATGCATTTCCAATGGAACTGATAGCTTTAGTAAAGAAAAATCCAAAGATTATTCCTTACTTTGATATCCCATTTCAGCACGCAAGCCCAAAATTATTAGTCCCCATGAAGAGAATAGGCAATCGTTTGGTCTACGAGCAGTTGATTGATACCATAAGAAAAGAACTGCCTCAGTGTGTCATTAGAACCACAATCATGCTGGGTTTCCCTGGTGACAGTAAGGAGGACTTTGAGGAAGTTTACAAGTTTGTTGAACACTGTAAATTTAACTGGATGGGCTCCTTCCTCTACTCAAGAGAAGAGGGGACCTACGCTTGGGATCTGACTACTGAAGAAGAGCACAAAGCCTTAATCAAACAGGCAAAACCTTGGCAGAAAAAACTTCAAAAGCTTCAGGAAAAAATTTCCTCTCAAAGACTTGAAGAATTTGTTGGTCAAGAGTGCGAGGTTCTTATTGAAGAGCTCATTGATGGTGAAGATTTGGCTATTGGAAGAATTTGGGCACAGGCTCCAGAGGTGGATGGACTTACCGTGGTTATGGGGCGTGACATGGTTCCCGGCCAGGTCTATAAATGCGGAATCCGCAAGGTCAATGGCATTGACTTGGAGGCAGTTAAGATATGATTTCAATAGATGAGCTTGTAAGTCAGCTTAATGAAGAGCAGCGTCAAGCCGTAATGATAAATGAAGGTTCTCTTTTGGTTTTTGCAGGTGCCGGAAGTGGAAAGACTAGAGTCATTACCACTAAGATTGCCTATGCCATTGAAAAACTTGGCCTTCAGCCGTGGCAGATTCTGGCAGTAACCTTCACCAATAGAGCCTGCAAGGAAATGCAGGAAAGAGTCTCCTCCTTTGTTGGAGAAGAGAAGGGCTCCCAGGTCATGATTAAGACCTTTCACTCCTTTGGGGTTTGGCTTTTGCGCAAATACGGCACTAGAGTTGGGCTTAATCAAAACTTCAAGATTTATGATGATGATGACAGTGTGACCCTGCTTGCTCAGGAGTTTGCAGGCACAGAGGTACAGAGAAAAGTTCTTGCAGAATACTACAAGAAAATATCGGTATTGAAGGATAAGATGGAAAGGCCAAATAAGCTGGATGAGAGGCTTGTGCGGTGCTATACAAAGTATCAGAATGCGCTGTCTAGGACGGGCAATGTGGATTTTGCGGATATGATTATCAAGTCCATTGAGCTGCTAGAGAAGGACCCGGAGGTCAAGCAGCACGTGCAAAACCGGTTTAAGATGATTTTGGTGGATGAGTATCAGGATTCGAATAAGGCGCAATTTCTGCTGTTGAAAGAACTTGTTGGACCTAAGACCTTTGTATGTGCCGTGGGGGATGATGACCAGAGCATCTATAGATTCCGTGGTGCAGAGGTGCAGAATATTCTGGATTTTGGAAACCAGTTTGCCAATACAAAACGGGTTGTGCTGGGCAAGAATTACAGGTGCACGCAAAGCATTCTCACTGCTGCAAATGATGTCATTACAAGAAATAACACTAGAGTGAAGAAGAATTTGAGTGCGGCAAAGCAGGGTGGACAACTGCCACAGCTGTACTATGTGAATTCGGGGCGTGATGAGGCGGAAAAGGTGGTGGAGCTGCTGAAAAAGGCAGCAACGCGAGATCCTCAGGCGTACAATAATAGTGCTGTGTTGTACCGCACTAATGCTCAGTCTAAGGATTTTGAAGACCGCTTTATGATTAACAAAATCCCGTATCATCTTGTGGGCTCGCTTAGATTCTACGACCGTGAAGAGGTGCGGGACTGTATTGCGCTAATCTCGCTTTTGACTAACCCCAAGGACTCTGTTGCCTTCCAGCGTATGGTTAATAAGCCTGCGCGTAAGGTGGGCGATACCAGTGTGGCTAAGATTTTAGAGTACAGCCAAAATGGTCTTATGGTGGATGGAGATGTCATTCAAAGCGCCAAAAATGCTCTGGAGGAAGGGCTCATTCGTGGCGGCGCGGTTACTGGACTCAACGAGTTTTTGAACGCCTACTCTGACTGTCAGAAACAATTTGGGACTATCCCCAACGGAGATCTCTTGGAGAAAATGCTTGACTCTTTTGGGCTGCTTGCCTACTACAGAAAGCGCGATGCTGACGAACACAATGACACTAACAAGCGTACCGATAACCTTGATCAGCTGGTTAGCATGCTCTCCCTTTCAGATTTCTCTGACGGACAAGACGGCATCAACGCCTTTTTGGAGTTCGCCGCACTGGATCCCTCCTCGCTGGACAACGCAGAGGGCAAAAAGGAAGACGGCGTCACCCTCATCACCATGCACAACACCAAAGGTCTTGAATACGACCGTGTCTTCATGGTGGGCATGGAGGACGAGATTTTCCCCGGAGACCGCGAGGACCGCACTGAGGCCGATATTGAAGAGGAGCGCCGCATTTGCTATGTTGCCATGACCCGAGCCAGAAAAGAGCTTTATCTCTTCTGCGCCGCAAGCCGTATGCGCTGGGGTAACTACCAGAGAAACAACCCAAGCCGATTCCTCAAGGAAATTGCCTCTGATCATATTGAAACTGTTCAAAGTCAGAGTAATAACTGCTTTGGCGGCTATGGCAGTTATGGCTCTGGGTATGGAGGTTCTGGTTTTGGCTCTGGCTTTGGCTCTGGTTTTGGCGGCTATAGGGATGTAAACTATGGTGACTTTGACTGGGATGAAAGCCCAAGACATAACTCTTATAACCAGACTTACAGTCAAGGTTACAAGCAGGGCTTCAAAACTTATGAAAAGCCCAGCGGTCCAAAACCTTCTGAAGCCGGTAAGTACAACATTCGCAATATGGCTCAAAAAGGTACGAGTTCTGTCCCTAAGGCTGTGCTTATAAAGAAAGCAAACAAGGTAGAAACCCCTGCAAAACCGGTGGATTTTAAAGTAAATGACCGAGTTCGGAGCGATTTTTATGGGGATGGTACCATAACCAGCCTTAGAGAAGTTGCCGGTCGTCAGGTGTACGATGTAAAGTTTGATAACGGACGCATGGGAACCTTTGCAAAAGATAAGGTCACTTTTGTGAAGATTTGAAGACCGTACTACTAGACAAAGTCCTTCACTAAAATATATTATCCACGTTGTGCGCCGTTTTAATTGCTTGCACAGAGGGACTCAAACCCCTTTCCCACGGGGTTCCAAAGTGTAAAGCAGGAAAAATCGGGTTGCAAAACCGGAAGACCGCTCATCTGAAGGTGTTGGAGCTGCACGAAAAACATTTATTTTACAGGTGTTTATATGAAGACTATTTTTGTAAAGCCACAGTCAGTGGTGAAGAAGTGGTACTTGATTGACGCAGAGGGCCAGGAGCTTGGACGTGTCGCAGTCAAGGCTGCTAACATCCTTCGTGGCAAGAATAAACCAGAGTATGTCCCAAACGAGGACATGGGTGATTATGTTATCATCATCAATGCAGCAAAGGCAGCTATGTCAGGCAACAAGGCTAATGACAAGATGTATCGTCGTGTTTCCATGTACGCAGGTGGAATGAAGGAAGAGAGCTACGCACAGATGGTAGTTCGCAAGCCTACTTATCCAATGGAACACGCAGTCAAGGGTATGCTTCCAAAGGGACCACTCGGACGCAAGCTCTTCACCAACATGAAGGTCTATGCTGATGCTAATCATCCACATGCAGCACAGCAGCCAATTAAGGTTGAAATGTAAGGGGTTTGAAGATGGCAAAGACAGAAGTAAAGAATATTAACCTTGGTCAGGGCACAGGAAGAAGAAAGACTGCTGTTGCTCGTGTTTACCTCCGTGAAGGTAGTGGTAAGATTACTATCAACGGAAGAGAGCTTGAAGAGTACTTCAAGGATCCTCTTTGCGTTTATCAGGTAAAGCAGCCATTGGATGTCACTGATAACCTCACAAAGTTTGACATTGTCATCACAGTTTGTGGTGGTGGCCCATCCGGTCAGGCTGGTGCTTGCCGTCATGGTATTGCACGTGCTCTCGTTGAAGAGAATGAAGCTAACAGACCTGCTCTCCATGAGAACGGCTTCCTTACAAGAGACCCAAGAATGGTCGAAAGAAAGAAGTACGGTCAGAAGGGTGCAAGACGCCGCTTCCAGTTCTCAAAACGTTAAGTTACTGTGGACTATATGGACAAGAAAGAGCCAATTCCAACTACTGGAACTGGCTCTATTTTTTTTCAGTGCGAACAGCAAGCCCTTCGCTATCTCTCCCTGCGGGAGCATAACCGTTCTGAACTGCGCCAGAAATTGTTGGCTAAGGACTACGAGTCTGACTTGGTGGACTCCGTTCTAGATTCGCTGGTCTCTGACGGCTCTCTCAGTGAGGTCCGCTACGTCCAGTCCTTTGTTCGCTCCAACAACAAGCGCCACCCGGAAGGTAAGTCCATGCTACTTGCCCGCCTGGTTGCAAAGGGCGCAGACCGTGCTACTTCCAAAGAAGTCTTGGAAGAAATGTATGACGCAGACTACACCTCTTTTCTAGTCTCCGCCGCCCGCAAAAACATTGTCTCCCGCCGCGGTGGCTCCACTCTTAGCCCCTACGAAATTCGCGCCAAGCTCTTCAAACTAGGCTTCTCCCAATCCGATATTAATTTAACTGATTTATAAAATAACGCAGTCATATACAGGAAGGTAGATTGCATTATCCTTTTCCGCTAAATCCAAAGTATGAATAACATAAGCCCTGTCTGTGTATTGTGCAAAATGTTTTCAAAGAACATTCCTTCATTTACTTCCAACTTGCCAAACAATAATTTCTTGTATACTTCTTGAGCAACAAGACTATTTTCATCAAAAACAAACAGGGTCTCTCTTGAATAAAGCTCTTCACAGCAATTCTTCCCTAAATCAAGATTTTTGTATTTATTGTGTGATTGAATGTGTTGTGGTAAACTTACAACATGGCACAAAAGGTGAATATTCCGTTGCTCTCTGAGGCAACATTGAGCGAGATTGTTTTTGGTATGGAAAACCAGAACGAGGATTATGTTTTCTGTCTGAATGACGGAAATGTCTATTCCTGTGCAAGTTTGCAAGAATATTTTGACGCTCCAGATGAAATGGATTTGGTTGACCTGCCTAGATGGACCAGCGCTGAAGGCTTTAGACTAATGTGTGCCTTTTCTCAAGCCTGCGAAGACAATAATTTAAAAAAGAAGTTGAATGATGTCCTAAATTCAGGTAATAGGGGCGTTTTTAAACGTTTTAGAGCCGTACTGGACACCGTTGAAGGTGCAACTGATGCTTGGTACAAATTCAAAGATAAGAGAATGTTCGCATATATTCGCTCCTGGTACAGAAAGCTTATGGCAAATAATCCAGTTTCTGAAATGGCCTTGAAATCATCTGATGAAGAAAAGACCGGTGCCCTTATGGTCTCCTATGAGGTTGAACACCAAGAAAAATTAGATGCAAAGTGCCTAGAAATAGAAGACATGCTTCTGAAAGATTTGCCTGTTGCTAGAAAAGCCCTGTCTGCTTTTACAAAACAAGAAGCCTTTTGTGCCTACAAAGAAGATCTGTGCGGTTTTGTTGCTTTTGAGGTGGTTCAAGACGTGGCGCTTATTACTATATATTATATAGAAGAGCAGAGCAGGGGTCTTGGCTTATTTGAAATGCTTTTTGATTTAATGAATAGAAGCCTTCAGCGTCGCGGCGTGAAAAAAGTTCAATTCTTGATGCCTACTGGCTCCAAACTGGAAAGTTTCTTGACCAATAGGGGAGTTAAGAACAGCTTGGTTTACAATGTTGGGGAGTACAAAGTTGAAGACTGGAATACCCAGGTAGACTCCCAAGAAATAGCATATTTAGTGTAGTGGTGTGTTTTAACTATAACAGAACGCGTTAAATTTCTTTAGTTTTGTTGTAACCTAGTGTGTTTTGAATTGTTTTTCTTGACAGTTGAATGTGTCATTGTTAGAATGACGCTAGTATAACGAGAAAAAAAGGGATGAAGCTGGTCTTTGGCCAGCCCCGAAATTATTGGAGGAAGTATGAAAAAAGGTATTATCGTACTTTTGATTACGGTGCTGGCTGCTGGAATGGTCTTCGCAGAAGATGTTCAGATTTCAGTTGCTCCTACACTTACGGGATCATTTAACACAGAATTTGGTTATGATCTTGATGGAAATCATGACTTTGGTTTTAACGCTGAAAATAAAAGAGCTACTATCAAAGCAGAGTTTAAGTTTAGTTTTAAGACAATCAGCAAAGATGCTAGTTCAAAGGGAGAAGTTCTTCCTTATGCTGAAGTAGAAGCAACAGCATCAGTTAAAGCAGATGATGTTAAGCTTTCAAAGTCTGATAAATATGAGCACAATCTTAAGATTTCTGCAAAAGTAACAAAGGCAAATATTGTTGGCGAAGGTTGGACAATTGACCTTCTTGGTGCTAAGGCAGGTTCTGACTATGCAGTAGCAGCAATTGATGAAAGAATAGTTGAAAGAAAACCATACTATCTTGATTTTGTATATGATTTTGATAAGGCAGATGGCGTAACCGTTACAGTTGACAAGTATGGTACAGTAGGTGTTGGTCTTACAGGAAATAAGGATGCTGTTAATGCATCTATTTTTGCAGAGACTGCTGCTGATCTTCTTAAGTTTGATGAATTTGGTCTTCAGTTTGCTGGTACATTCACAGTTAAGGGTGAAGCAAAGAAGGCTGGTGCATCTGCAAAGGCTACTTATACTGCAGAAAAGCTTTCTGCTAATATTGCTGCTGACTTTGGTTACGCTGCTGACAAGTTCAATACTGATATTGCTGCATTTGCTAAGTATGACCAGGAAGAGTTTGGTTTGACCTTTAATGCTTACTATGCAACCTTCGCTGAGACTGCAAAAGCTTCAAGAACAGAAGTTAACTACCTTGGTGCACAGCTTGTTGCTGATATTAAGGCAATCAAGACAGACGTCACAGTTCAGGCATTTGACCTCCTTGATGACCCAGAGGATGCCTATATTGCAAAAGGCTTGAAGACTCTCAACGTTATTGCTCATAACAACTATGTTGAAGGCTTAGATATTACTGTTTCTGGCTTGGATCTCATCAATGATGCTAGAGACGTAAGCGTTGAAGCAACAATCACAATGATTGAGAAACTTAGCCTTAGCGTATATGGCAACGAACTTATCAATGTTCAGAACCTTGGTTTTGGCGCAACCTACACAGGTGTTGAGAAGTTCACATTTGCAGCTGGTGCTGATTACACAATCACAAGCAAAGTACTTGCCGTTTATGGTCAAGTTGACTATGAAGCAGAGAAGTTCTCCGCTTATGCTAGAGCTGATTTCTCCAAGACAATGGATGCTGAAGATGCAAAGCTTGGTCTTTCTGCTGGTATCACATCAACAAAGCTTGTTGACAACGCAACTCTTTCCCTCATTTGGGCAGCTCTTAACGATGATGGAATTACAACCAACGATGTTCTTAATGAGAAGTACGGAAAGATTACTGCATCCTGCACAATTGCTTTCTAATTCTTTATCAATTAAGATTCAAACAAAAGCCACTTCGCAAGAGGTGGCTTTTTTTACACCTTTGTATGATTCTAGTAATGACTGCAGGACATTTAATGTTAACATTTTGAAAATTTTCTCAAAATGTTAACAAAAGTATTAACATTTTTGAATTTTTCGCAAAATGTTAACAATAATTGCATATTGAACAAACAAGTCAGACGTTTTCTTTTACAAAAAAAGGCCGCCCTTGCGAGCGACCTTGAAAGCAATCTTGTTTTCTAAATTAGAAAGCAATTGTTGCAGATGCTGTAACAGCACCCTTCTTATTAATTACTGCAATATCAGAAGCTTCAAGCTCTGCCCAAACATCTTTCTGATGCTCTGCACCAACTTTAGC
>CAVISO010000028.1:0-19457 GCA_963645435.1 Sphaerochaetaceae bacterium
GCAGGAAGTTCGCAGGTTCATTAAAAAGTCAAAAACGCAACTTACAAGAAACTAGGAAACTCAAAGAATCTCAATCTCGTCGCCCGCTTGGATTCCACCTTCCTTCATTACAACAGAAAAAAAAAGGGCTGCCTAAAACAGACAGCCCAAAATATAAAAGAAATTTTTATCTTACTCAGCTACAACTTCAGTTTCAGTTGCAGGGATTATTGTAAGTTTTTCGCCCTCAAACAAAACAGTTCCATCAGAAGCAACCAGTTGCTTTGAAGCATCCAAAGTAACGCCGGTAGCAACAATTGAACCGTTAGCATCCTTGATAACACCATCGGAATAAATAACTAAACCGCGTTCTTCAAGTTTTGCAATCTCTGTGACCTCAGCAGACAACTTCTCAAGGGCAAGCGGCTGAATGCTCTTAAGTTTGATGTCAACATCATAACCACGAGCGTCTAGATTTTTGAGAATCTCGTCCAGTGAATAATTCTCAAGACTCTTGGAAGTAGTTGAGTTGTCAGTGGAGCGCACCGGAGTAATGTTCTTCAGGTCAATTGTAGAACTCACGTCTGGGAGGGAAATTTTGTTGTCCTTGCTGTTACCACCAAAGACCGCCCATGAACCAATGAACACAACCACAAAGGCAGCAGCCACTCCAATAACCTGTGGGGTAGAAACACTAAAATGCTTTCTTAAGAAAGACAGCTTAGAAGGTTTCTTTGAAAGCTTATTCTTCTCAATGGCGGCAAGAACTTTTGCCTGTCTAGGTGCAATTTCCTCATCAGTCAAGGCTGCAGCACGCACAGAATTTCTAAGATTCTGAAGCTTATAATAACGGTCTCTACAACCCAAACAATAGCTCAGATGTTCCTCTACCTGGCTCTTCCATGGCTCTGTAAGTTCGCCATCAAGATAGGTGCTAAGGATCTGATCATCAAGGCACATTTACTTCCTCCCGGTCTATCATTGCGCTGAGCTCTTTTCTTGCTCTGTGCATACAGACCTTAACATTGCCCTCAGTAGTTTTGAGAACCTTGGCAATTTCTGCGTAACTCAAGCCTGCGTACTCTCTAAGAACAATCACTTCTCTGTGCTTCATAGAAAGTTGGCTCACAGCCTTTCTCACAGCATCTGCCGATTCCTGAAGGATTACCTCCGTTTGTCCATCCTTAAACGGATTAGTCTGCGGTCCCTTCATCATCTTTTCAAGCGAAGCGGACTCTCTCATCTTTCTCTTGACAGCGTTGATACAGAGGTTTTTAGCCACTCTAATCAACCAGTACTTTGCGTCCTCCATTGAAGGAAACACAATGTTCTTGTCATAGAACCGGATGAACGTGTCCTGACAAATGTCTTCCGCAACATCCTTGTTGTAGGTCACGTGATACGCAACCCGCATGAGTGTTGGAAAAACCTCATCATAAACTTGCCTGAAATCATGTTCATCGCCACTTCTGATTTCCATAAACGTTAACAACCATCCCAATGAAAAGTTACATCAAAATTATTAAATTTTTGTTAAAGCAGGTCCAGTTGGAGTATCTTTTACAACAAAACCTAACTTAGAAATCTCATTTCTATAGGAATCGGCCAAAGCCCAATCCTTATTTTTCTTGGCCTCAGCTCGCTTTTGCACCAGCTCCAGCACCTCCTGCGGAAACTGATCCTGTGCCTTCTGTGCCTTGACCTCAGACAGCTTCAAACCCAACACCTCATCCATATAATTGACCACAAAACGCTTCTGGTCATTAGAAAGTGCCTCGTCCTTCACCACCGCCCACAGCACAGAAAGCGCTCGCGGCGTTCCAAGGTCATTGCCAACAAACTCGTCAAACTGCTCCATATAATTCTTGGCAGCAGCACAAATTGCATCCTTACTTGCAACAACCTCTCCAAAGCCCGATATTCTCTCCACCAACCCTGAACGGGCGGTTTTTGCAGCCTCAAGACCTTGATAGGAGAACTGTAACTGAGTTCTGTAGTTAGCCCCCAAACAGAAATATCTGTAGTCAAGTGGATCAAAACCATGCTCCTTAAGCACGCTCATGGTCAAAAATTCCCCTGAACTCTTGGACATCTTGCCCTTGTCGCTTAATAGGAACTCCCCATGCATCCAGTAGTTAACCCAGGTCTTGCCGGTAGCAGCCTCACTTTGCGCAATCTCGTTGGTGTGATGCACAGGAATGGCATCAATACCACCACAGTGAATATCAAAATGCTCACCCAAATAGTACATGCTCATAGCCGAGCACTCAATATGCCACCCCGGGTAGCCGCGTCCCCACGGAGAATCCCACATCATGGCCTGTTCACCAAACTTACTATTTGTAAACCACAAAACAAAATCCTTAGGATTCTTCTTGTTGGAGTCAATATCAATTCTAGCCCCGCTCTTAAGATCATCAAGGTTCAGCCTTGCAAGTTTTCCATAGGAAGGAAAGGTGTCAATTGAAAAATAAACGTTGCCTCCGGCAATGTAGGTGTGTCCACCCTTCTCCAGGCGCTGAATGAGCTCAATCATTTGCTTAATATGCTGAGTTGCAGGACAGATTACATCTGGTCTTATGATATTAAGAGAATCGTAATCCCTGAAAAAAGCATCCGTATAGAATTTGGCAATATCCCAAACGCTCTTACCAGATTCTCTGGCGCTCTTTTCCATTTTGTCTTCGCCATCATCCCCGTCCCCAGTTAGATGACCTACGTCAGTGATGTTCATGACATGCTTAACTTTATAGCCTGCATGCATTAACACTCTCTTTAGAGTATCTTCAAAAATGTAAGTTCTCAGGTTTCCAATGTGAGCATAGTTATACACTGTAGGACCACAGCCATACATGCCAACATAATTAGGAGTAATTGGCTTAAACTCCTCTACCTGACGTGACATTGTGTTATATATCTGAACCTTCATAATGCAACTCCAATATTTTATATAATATACGTTATAGTCAGCTAAAAATCAATTCAGCAGGAGATATCGGGATGAGGGCGTCTTAAAGCAATTACTTGTGAAGTTTTGAGTCCTTGGAGGGCAATTGTGCTACAATTACCGCTGCAAACATGAGAATACAGCCAACAACTTCCACCACTTCCATGCGCTCTCCCAGCATGACAAAACCCCCAAACGCTGCCCAGGCACTTTCCAGGGACAGAACCAGCGTTGCCTTAAACGGTGGCACCCACTTTTGCCCGATAATTTGCAGTGTATAGGCAACTCCAGAGGAAAGAATTCCTGCATAGGCTATTGGTAGCCAAGCCGCTTTAAGCATATATTGCATGCTGCTAATTGTATAGCCTTCAATAAAATAACCTACAACAAGCCCCACAATCCCACCAAAAAGGAACTGGAAAGCAGAAAGCTCGGCTCCCTCGTATTTTTTCACCACGTGGTCAATTGTCATAATCTGGATGGCAAAGAGGAAGGAAGAGATAAGTACAATCAAATCCCCTTTTCCCATCCCACTTTGTTCGTCAAAACTCAACAGGAAGGTGCCAACAACCCCCACCAAAATACAAAGCCAAATCCTCAGAGGCACTTTCTTCCCAAGAAAAATGGAAAGCACTGGAACAATGAGCGTATACAGCGTTGTGATAAACCCCGCTTTTCCCGCGGTAGTAAACTCCACCCCGTACTGCTGGACAATACAGGCCGAGCTTGTCAGGATCCCGCAAATGAGTCCGTCTACCAGGAGGCTCTTGAAGTATTTCTTATCGCCCTTGTGTTTCTTGAGAATTGGAATTACCAGTGGAAGAAGTACTATAACTCCAAGTAACATTCTAGTTCCATTGAAAAAGAACGTATCCACGCTTCCCGCTGCATAACTTTGTGCAACAAATGCCAGCCCCCAAATCATGGAGGTCATTAGCAACAAAAAAACTGCTTTGTTTTCTTTCATGCCAGTGATTTTACCAACTAGGTCGCCTCGTTGCTAGTAGGTTTGAACCCCTTGGTTCCCAAGACCCAATGTTCTTGCCCATATTTTCTAAAATTTCTACCCCTTTTCTAGCGGTTCTAAGACTTCTACCAGTTCTAGAACTTCTAAACCTTCTAGTCCTTCTAAACCTTCTAGAACTTCTAAACCTTCTAGAACTTCTAAACCTTCTAGAACTTCTAAACCTTCTAGAACTTCTAAACCTTCTAGAACTTCTAAACCTTCTAGAACTTCTAAACCTTCTAGAACTTTGACCCCCTAGAACCCCTAGAACATTTAGAACCATTAGAACATTTAGAACCATTAGAACCTCTAGAACCACTAGAACCCCTAGAAATCGCCTAGAAATTTAAGAATTTCAAAAAATTTTTTCAGTAAGCAGTAAAAAAGCGCAATGAAACCCCAACTAAAATTTGTATTTATAAGTAGAAGACAAAATAGGAGGCAAAAGATGCTAAACTTTATTGAACTGCTAAACAAAGATCCCTTTGCTAGAATCTCCCTTCGAAACAGAGTGGATAAAAACGGACGATTCTATCATGTTGTACAAAGAGCGGCTAACAGAGAGAACATCTTTGACAAAGAAACAGCAAGATATAGAACTAACCTACTCTGTAGAATCTGCACAATGTACAATGTAACCATTCTTTTCTCTGTTGTAATGTCCAACCACACCCATGACATTCTCATGGCAGAAAGTTGGGAAATCATTGCTAAAGTCATGAAAGAAGTAAACTCAGCTCTCTCTAGAAAACTCAGAAAAGAGAATAAAGAGAAGTATACCAATGGGCGCCGAATCTTTGAAACAGAACCCTTCTATAGAGCAATTCATGACATGATAGATCTTATGGTGACAAGTAAATACGTTTATGACAATGCAAAATCCATTGAAGACAAAGGCAAATTTGTACCTTATAGTTGTTTTTGGCAAATGCGAAACGATAGGCTATCAAAACCTTATAACAAAGAACTTTATCCAATTCTATTTGGAATGAATGAACAGGATTTGTGTACGTTCTTTGAAACTCATAGTAGCGGACAAATAGCAAACCTTGCCGCAATGCAATACAAAAACTGGACGCAAAAGGATAACGATACTTTCTTCAAGGCAAATCCAACCTTGCCCTGGCTAGGTTTATAAAACCCTTACTGAATTAAAAGACCTAAAATTTTCTATTTCAGCTCAATCCAATACCTTTCAGAGTCTTCATTTCTAAAGGTACAATATCTTGTGTCTTCGTAGACACCACCACAGGAAAGGATGGTTCTGCGGCTGGCTTCATTCCAAGGGGCACAGGTGATTAAAACTTTTGAAAGACCCAGCTCCTTTTTACAGAAAGCCAAAACCTGAGTGAGCATCCACTTAGCGTAGCCTTTACGGCGCTCATCCTTGCGCACGCTATAACCAATGTGACCGCTGTAGTTTAATAAATCTTCATTTAGACAGTGCCTAACGTTTATCATTCCAACAAGACGCATACCCTCAGGGCAGGTGCCTCGGGGATCCTTTTTCACACAAAGAAACTGTGTACTTGGAACCCGCCCTTTGGGAACTCCTTCCCAGGAAACATAACGCTGGCACTTCTCAAGATAGTCTTCAATGCTTATTAGCTTCTCCAGTGGACCAGCACCACAGATAACAGAGCCATCTGAAAGAAACTCTTGCCTATAATCAAGAATCTCCTGGGCATAGTCCATTGAAGGTCTAACTAAGTACAAATCCATTATTTCTTAGGTAAAGCTAAAATGTTCTTCAGCTCAGGCTTCTTCTCAAGGTTCTTCACAAGTCCTCTTGCTCTAGCCTTGTTGACGTAAGAAGCATCCTCAAAAGAGTAATGGAAGTTAGTGTGAATATCGTAGGTGCCATTCATAAGAGCAACAGCATCTTCTGTGATGACCAGCTCTTCATCTGTAGGAATGACATAGATTCTCACTGGGGAGTCGTCTGTAGAAATATCGAACTCGCCGTTTCTGCATTTGCAAATGCTGTTCTTGTAATCGTCCAGTTTCATGCCAAAAGCGTCCATGTCGCAAATAGCCCCGTGGCGAATGGTAGGAGCCATCTCGCCTACTCCTGCAGTGAAGACAACTGCATCAACTCTGCCCAGAAGCGCTGCATAAGCACCAATGTACTTCTTGATTCTGTGGCATTCCATGTCCATAGCCAGCTTTGCCTTGGCATCGCCCTCGTTGGCAGCCTTTTCCACATCGCGGCGGTCACTGTAACCACAAATACCAATAAGACCACTCTTCTTGTTAAGAGTTGTGTCCATTTCCTTAGCAGTCATGCCAGTGTTATTCATAATGTAAGGCATAATTGCAGGATCCATGTCACCACTTCTGGTACCCATGACAAGCCCCTCAAGAGGAGTAAGACCCATGGAAGTATCAATACAAACCCCGTTCTTAACAGCGCAAACAGAAGCGCCGTTACCAATGTGGCAAATAATCACGTTGGTGTCCTTGTTCTCTTTGCCAAGAAGCAGTGCTGCACGCTTTGCACAATAAAGGTGGCTGGTTCCGTGGAAACCGTAACGTCTTACGTTGTACTTGGTGTACCAATCGTAAGGAACAGCGTACATATAAGCCTCAGCTGGCATGGTCTGATGCCAAGCAGTATCCATGACAATAGCATGTGGAACATTTGGCATAACCTTGCGGGCAGCCTCAATACCCATAATGTTAGCTGGCATGTGAAGTGGTCCAAGTGGAATAATTCCCTTGAGCTGTTCAACAACCTCATCAGTTACCAAGGTAGACTTCTTGAAAAGCTCACCGCCATGCAGAACTCTGTGACCAACAGCGCCAACTTCAGAGACATCATTGATAACACCATATTCTTTGTCCACCAACATTTTAATAATCAGCTCAATAGCTTCTTTATGAGTTGGGCAGGTAAACTTAGCCTCGTAATCTGGCTTACCTGAAGCCTTATGCTCAATAGTTGAATACTCAAGACCAATTCTCTCAACTACGCCAACTGCCAAAACATCCTTATTATCCCAGTCATAAACCTGATACTTTGCAGACGAACTTCCACAATTTAAACAGAGAACAACCATAAAATCCTCCAAAAAAATTCAATTCAAGCAAAATATTATCCACATAAATAACGAATTACAAGTAAAAACCATAATAAAACCGCAAGTAAAATTTGTATTAATTTATATGAGACAAAAAACCTTACTAACTTTCTTACTTGTAATCGTCATCCTGGGCCAACTCAGCGCCACAGGACTTGTCATCACCTACGTCAACGACCGCACCTTGGGCGTACAACTTACCAGCGAGAGCATCCGCTACCAGCTTGCCATCCAAATGGCCCAAGACGGCAGGTACCAGGTCAAAGCCCCACCCTTTTTAGAGGCCGATATTTCTAACATCCTTCACATAGGAGAACTTCAGCCCCAAGGACTCTTCACCCGCCTGCTAGATCCAATGAATGGAAATGACCCAACGGTAGGCTACATTAAGGGCAAGAACCTTGTGAAAAACTTCTTACCCTCATTTAATCCAAAGATATCGGGCTTTAGTTTGAGTTTAGAGAACCTGGAACTCCTTACTCTGGGACCACTATTAAATCCACTTTCACCCACAGGCATTGGAGCCATTTTGGGCAATAGCAAAGCCTATGCAGCTGTGCTGGCAGCAACTCAAAACAATGTCCTAACTCAAGGGTATATCAAAGGTTTTCAAGTCAATTGGAAGGAATTAGGCTATGGTGAGCACATGTACTTCTCTCTTTTGGGCGCCACAGCCTCCTCCCAAATTGGAAAGGTTTTAATCAAGTCTGGAATTTTTCTGCAGGGAGCTTACGACACAAAACTGGGAGGCGGCAATACCACTGGCGTTGCTGTTGAAGTTAAAGCCAAAAACGCAAAAGTTAAGTTTGAAAATAAACTAGGAGGCGTGGGAGTAAAACTTAAAGAATTAACAGAAAAAGCCAATCCACAGGTTAAGACCAAGTTAACCTTTACCCTTGGTTCTAAAATAAAAATCTTTGGCTCTCATCTTATGACAACCTACTCAAAACCCATCTACGGAGGAACTTCCCAGGAAAGAACCCTTGAGTATACTGTGGGCATAGAAACCAAAATAGCCTCAAAAAATCTATCCCTCTCTAGTACAAATTCCACTTCCTATGAACCAGATAAAGGCAAAATTTCCAACACTATTCTTTCTGCCAAAGCAGAACTAAACAAGGGCACCGTGGAAATTTCAACGCAAATTCATAGACCATTAAAAGGAGAATGCGAGTTAAGAAATACCAGCCTGGAATTTACAAATTCTCACAGTAATCTTCAAATTAAGAATAAAAAAATAAAGCTCAAGCTTACCTGGATATTAAACTTATCCAATGCAAAACTTGAGCTTTCTATTGACCAAAACCGGCGACTCAGCGCCCAGCTAGAACTATAACAAACTAGGATAACAAAGTTCTATCTGAAAGAATCTCGTCTCCACTTGCCTTGGCAAATTCCTGCATAAGAGCAGAAACCGTCAGATTCTGTTTTTCCTCTCCGCGAATGTCCAGGATAACCTTGCCGTTGTGCATCATAAGAAGTCTATTGCCATACTTGATGGCATCTTTCATGTTATGGGTGACCATTAAGGTCATAAGCTGATTTTCCTTGACAATCTGGTCAGACAGAGACAATACCTTGGCAGCGGTCCTGGGGTCTAGAGCAGCGGTGTGCTCATCTAGAAGAAGTAGCTTAGGCTTATTCATAGTAGCCATAAGCAGAGTCAAGGCCTGTCTTTGCCCACCGGAAAGTAGTTTTACCTTTGTAGTGAGTCTGTCTTCCAAGCCCAATCCCAATGTAGAAAGAAGACTCTTGTATTCTTCTCTCTCTTGCTTGGTGATACCAATGCTAAGGCCTCGTTTTTGACCTCTGCGCTTTGCAAGAGCAAGATTTTCCTCAATTTGCATATTACCAGCGGTACCCATCATAGGATCCTGAAACACCCTTCCTATAAGGGATGCCCGCTTGTATTCACATAAATTTGTAACCTCTACACCATCTACTTTGATTGTGCCGCTGTCTACCGGCCAAACCCCGGCAATAGCATTTAACAAAGTAGACTTACCTGCTCCGTTACCTCCAATGATGGTGACAAAATCGCCATCCTCCAGCGTTAGATTTAAACCGTTGAAAACAACTTTCTTATTAACAGTATTTGGCAAGAAGGTCTTATGAAGATTTGTAATCTCTAGCATGGCAAACTCCTTAATTAGCACGCTTGACGTGCTTTTGAGAATATCGGGCTGTCCAATACGGAATAGCCAAGAAGAGTGCAACCACCAGGGCAGACAAAAGTTTAAGCAGGTTGGTGTTCAGTCCCAGCCACAGGACCACCTGAATGACCAGGTAGTAGATGACAGCCCCTAACGAGACGCCCACAAGTTTCAGACCAAAGTTGTGAAAGATTTTACCAAATAACACGTTGCTAATGATGACGGCTGCAAGACCAATAACAATGGCACCACGGCCCATGTTCACATCAACGGAGCCCTGATACTGGGCAAATAGTGCAGAAGATAGGGCCACAATGCCGTTTGAGAGCATCAATCCAATTCTAGTGCAGTGGTCAACATTAATGCCTTGTGCCTTTGCCATGTTAACGTTGCAACCGGTAGCTCTAAGCGAGCAGCCTAGTTCAGTTCCAAAGAACCAGTACAAAAAACCAATCAGTAAGGCAGTGATTAGTAAAAGCGCCAAGATTGGATTATCCAGTGCCAGGTGTCTAACGTTTCTAGCACTGACAATCAAGTTGTACTTGGTTACATTGATGCCCTGGTTTGCCTTAAAGCCCATAATCCAAAGGTTAATTGAATACAAAGCCAGCTGAGTCAAGATTCCAGCCAAAATTGCAGGAATTCCCATGCAGGTCTTAAAGAGACCAGTAATGAAACCTGCAAGCATGCCTGCTATAACGGCACAGAGCATAGCAATCCAAACATTGACGCCGTTTAGCATCAGCATAACGCAAACCGCACCACCAGTAGCCATTGTTCCGTCCACCGTCAAATCCGATACATCCAAAACCTTATAGGTCAAATTAACCCCAATAGCCATTATGCCCCAGATGAGACCTTGGGCTACAGCACCAGGTAAAGAACTAAGCAACGTTGTAATATTCAAAACATCCCTCCAAAACAGTCTCAAATAGCCTTGTAATCGCTAGGAATAGTTACGCCCAGGATTGCACAAAGTTCAGCATTGTATTCCTTTGTAAAGCCTGGAGAGTACTGAATTGGAAGAGAGGTAATATCGGTCTCCCCCTTGAGGATGGAAACAGCCATCTCACCGGTTTTGACGCCAAGGTCATAGTAGCTAATTGAAAGCGTTGCAACTCCACATCCCTTGCAAATACCTTCCTCGCCAGCAATTACAGGAGTCTTATTAGGCTCAACCACGTTGCGGATGGTCTGAGTACAGCTGGCTGCTGTGTTATCAGTAGGAACATAGATTACATCACTCCAAGCACAAGCGTTCTCTGTAACAGAAGCAACATCATTAGAGTCAGCAAAAGCAAAATCCTTACACTCAATGCCCTTCGCTTCCAAAATACCTCTAATAGTATTTACCTGGTAGGAAGAGTTAGCCTCTGCAGAACAGTAAATCAGACCCACTTTTTTGGTCTCTGGGAAGAGCTCCAGGATCATCTCTGCCTGCTCATCCAACGGAGCCAGGTCACTGGTACCAGAAATATTTACCCCCGTCACACCAGAAAAATCACTCAAACCAAGAGCGGTACCATAATCAGTAATACTTGTACCCAAAATTGGGATATCGCCAGTAGCAGCCTGAGCGGCCTGAAGCGCTGCTGTGGCATTAGCCATAATCAAATCCACATTAGAGGAAACAAAACCATTCACAATGGTAATACAGGTTGCCGAATCCCCCGACGCATTCTGCTCCAAGATCTTCACATCATCCCCAAACGCAGCTGTTAAAGCATCCTTGAAGCCCTGAGTTGCCGCATCCAATGCCTCATGCTGCACCAACTGACAAATTCCCACCGTGTAGGTGCTCTTACCCGCACTCTCGCCATTTCCACCAGCAAACGCAACGGCTGCACCCAAAATTGCAACTAAAACAACTAAACCGATTTTCTTCATCTCTATACTCCTTATTAAATTTAATTACCAGAAATAAAAAAAAGGTTCTCCGTCTGGGAGAACCTTTAAGAAAACTCAAAAACTTTTCAACTCTCAGACGAAATAGTGAGGACAGCTAAAGTAATAATAAAAGGAGAAGTTAAACTTTGAACTCGTCTGATTATTCATAATTCTCTCCTTCTACCGCATAAATTTGCATTCTATATACACCAGCGTTGAACTTTCTGTCAATTGAATTTTTTAATAAAAGTTGTAAATCTCACATTAATGTTATTTTAGTAACATTATAGGGCTTCAAAAACTTTTGTACCAGTCTTTTTCAACCAAAGGGCTAAAATAAGACTTAAAATCCAGCAGACCACAGTAAAAATACTCACGTATAAGAATACACTAAGCCCTTTTCCAAAGAATAAATATAAAACCACCATAATTCCCAGGAAAATCCACGCGCCAAAAAGGGCAAGCATGACGCCAAAACTTTGCTTTATAGGAACTAGCTCATTTGTCCAGTTTAAATTTGGCAGCTTAAGCCCAACAAAGAGATCAAAAAGTGCCATCATTAAAACAAAGCCCATAACAAAGAGCAAGGCAAGCAGGAACTGTAAAGCACTAAGCTTCAAGGCAAATAAAAGCACTATTACACATAAGGCAGAAGGGACTGCAGTCACCAGAAGTTGTACGAAAAGCTTTGCTTTGAGCACTTCCCACGCTTTTATAGGCAGAGTTTGTAAAACCCACAAATTTTTACCTTCAAGTGAAATTGAAGGGGTTGCGCAGTCGTTCATACCAGCAACAACACAAATAATACAGAGAGCAACTCCGTAACCCAAATCAGAAGAAAGACCCATCTGAGACAGGGCAAGTTGGAATAAATCGGCCTTGAGGGCAAGCGTGAGGCAGAGGATAAGTAAAAAAAGAGTGCCAAGACTGCAGTTGAGCATGTAGCCCGCGCTGGAGGTAAAGCGAGACATTTCCTTGGAAAAAAGCGCTGCGCGAACGGTGCGCACGTGAAGTACGCTTTTAGTGCTTTTTCTTGCTTTTGAGTGAAGGGCGCCGGTAGTTGTTGCAATTTTGAGGAAACTTCGTTGGAGTAAGAACCAAGTCAGGGCAAACAGGGCGCCTGTTGCAAGTAACCCACCTAAGGTTGCTGGCAAGGAGCCTTCTCCAATTCTACCAAAAGCGTATAAGAAATAGGCGCTGCCTTTAATCTTCTGTCCGTAAATCAGAGCGTTCTCTATGAGATTTGAGATGACGCTTTGGGCTTTGAAGTAGCAAAAGTAGTACAAGCCAATGCCAAGTAGTGAGACCAGTACTGTAACAAAGCTCTTGTTTTTGAGCTTTAGGCTAACTTTAGCTACTACCCATCCAAGCAGGCAGGATAAAACGAGTACTAGTATAGAAATAATAAAGGCAAAGATGAAACCGCAGATCAAGGCTTTGATGGAGAATCCTACTGTGCACAGGTAGATAATAATGGCACTTAAGGACACAAAACCAGAATACATAAGTCCCATTAGGTATACCCCCAAAAGCCTGGAAGTCATGATGGCAGAAACGGGGATTGGCAGGGACAAGAGAAAATCGTTGTCCTTTGCTAAATAGAGACCTGAGTAGGTGTTAAAAATGCTACCAAAGGCACCAAGGGCAATGGCAATTAAGCCCATGATGACAAAGTACATCCAACCAAGATTAAGAGAGCAAAAGGGAGGACAAATCATGTAGGCAACAAAACCAAACATTCCGCCAAAGACAGCAATCAGAAGAAAGGCAAACAAAACAAAATATAAGACAGTGGTCTTTAAAGATCTCTTTTTATTGGTTTTCTGATTATAGAAATAGGTGCGGAAAATTTCAGTAAATTGCTTCTTAAGAAGTATTTTAACCATTAACCTCTGCCTCCGTAGCCTTCTCATCTACAAGTTCCAAGAACACTTCTTCCAGGCTCTCGTCGCCCCTGACCTCTTCCATGGTGCCGCAACGAATGAGTTTACCCCCCTTAATGATAGCCACTTTATCGCAAAGCTTTTCAGCCACCTCCAGGACATGAGTTGAAAAGAAGATGGCTCCCCCTGCATCACAGAAAGAACGCATCATGCCCTTCAAAATATGTGACGCCTTTGGGTCTAGACCAACAAAGGGTTCATCCATCATGATAAGTTTTGGCTCATGCAGCCAAGCACCAATGATAGCCAATTTCTGCTTCATGCCGTGAGAATATGCAGCAATTGGCTTATCCAGGTCATCATTAAGCTCAAATAAGGTAGAATACTTCTCAATGCGAGCAGTTCTATCTGAAGCAGAAACACCAAAAATATCGGCTAGAAAATTGAGATATTTGAGGCCTGTCATGAATTCGTAGAGGTCAGGGTTATCTGGAATGTAGGCAATGCGTTTTTTGCACTCTAGCGCGTTGGTGCGCACGTTCAGCCCATCCACCAGAATCTCACCAGCATCAAAATTCAAAATACCGGCAACGCACTTTAGCGTAGTGGTTTTTCCTGCTCCGTTATGGCCAATAAAACCAAAAATCTCACCCGGTGCAAGATTTAAACTTAAATTGTCAACTGCGCGCTTTTCTCCATAAGATTTTGTCAAATTCCTGATATCCAGCATAAGTCCTCCGCACTCATCATATCAGATTGAGTCCCCTGCTCCTATGCTTTTAACTACATATCCCTTATATTTTACAAAATCATTACTTGAGGAAACTTCCCGCTCTTAATATGGGCATCAATCTGCGGCTGTATTAAATTTGCCACAGCCTTACTGATAATAACTGCTCCAACTTTCTTATCTTCTAGAACCTTACTAAACGCCGCCTCCGCCTGAAATGCCGCCTCCGTCTGAAGCTCAGCCTCAGCCTTGGCCTCTGTCTGCGCTTGAGCAGAAAACTTTTCAGAAATCACCGTTCCTTCAGTGCCAAACAAAGAGAAACCTTTTACAGTATTTTCATCAGCAATAACGTGATATTTCATCAATACTCTTCAAAGTAATCAGCTTCTGAGCCGTACAGAAGCTCCCAGAATTCATCCTGAGTTACTACCTGCTGAAGCTCAAGAGTAATAGAACCAGCGTAAGTGGAATCAAAAGTAGAAATATCGTACTTGTCAGAAGAACCAGAATTGGTTTCAAAGACATAATCCGCGTACATAGCCATTCTTGTGGTGTACTCCTGATCAGCTTCAGTTGAAACAGAAGGCACCTCCACAAAGACTGCATACCAGTCTTTATCCACTGGTAAATCAAACATATAGACGCCAGGAGTAAGACTATCTATGACAAATCTTCCTTCATCATCTGTAAACATATAACTATCTTCAAGAAGAGTACGGCTTAAGACAGAAACACCATCCTCAGCTAATTCTACCTTATAAACAGGTGAGGACGTAGAATCAAAGAACGCCTCGTCATTGACCTTCAAGAGTGCTGTTACTGACACATTTTCTTCCAGATAAATCTTGGCTACATAACCCTGGGAAGCCACTGGATTAGCCTGGAACATAAAGGACTCTGAACCCGCGTAAATGATGACGCTATTAGTAGAATAAAGCTTTAAGCCGCTATAGTAACCCGTGCCAAATGTCTTCTTGATTTCTTTGACAGAAGAGTTCATGGCAGCGGAGACAGAAAGATCGGCCTTTTTGAGCACGCCTTGAGGCACAATAAGAATGAAAGGTCCGCTCGTGCCATTGGTAAGCGCCAAGTGTCCGTCTGCAAAGGCAAAGGCTGTGGTCAGATACCCTGCGTAGGAGAGCGACTGGTAACGGTTAGAAGCCTGTACGCGTAACGATAAGTTGGAGTAGTTGCCCTTGTGAGACCAGGACAGGGCTGCCGTGTGGTTAAGCAAGTCTGTAAACTGAATATTGGAGAAACCTAGGCTATAGCTGTTGTTATCCTGCGAATAGCCCATTGAAAGGCTTGTAGAAACGTTGCTCTTACGAATACTTGAGGAAGAACTCACGCTAACCTTTCCAATAGAGGTGCTAAGACCAACCACTGCCGAGAAATTAAAATCCTGATCCAGCGCCGTAGAAACGGACAAATTAACCTTCTTACCAAGTGTGACATCAAAGGACATTGCCAAATTATAGGTAAACGCCTTCTCTGACGAAGCAGATACAGAAACTGCAGAGCGCTGATTCTGAGTCATAAAGTTATAAGCCATGCTCAAGGAAGCACCAACACTCACATCCCAAAGCTTAAACGAATAACCAGTATTCAAGGAAATAGTTTGCTTGGAAGAACTTGCATTGAACATCAGCGAGAGACTCAACGGCTTGAGAATAGGCTCAACAAAACTCTGAGAATAGGTCAGGCGCAACGCCAAGTTACTCACTCCTCCATCAGAATTAATCTTACCCACCGTCATATCGCCACCAATCTTAAAGCGCGAGGTACCAATCTTCGTTGCCAGCGTACCCGATACATTCAAGCTAGTGGACATCCAATATTCACCATTGCTCTGCTTCTGTGCCACCATAGAAAGCGAATTAGTCTGAGTATAGTTATTGAATAAGCCCAGCGACTGCTCCCAGAACATACTGAAATCCGTCAGCAGGAACAAATTCTGCATTTGGTCAAACTTCTTTGTTTTTGGATTGTAACTTGGCAACGAAGGCACCACAAAGCCCCTCTTCTCCAAGCTTTCAGAACTGGTCTTGACCGTGCTCTTCACCCGCGGGATGGAAACGCCAAAGCGCCACGTGCTATCTCCCTTTCCCAACAACGACGAGTCATAACTTGTGCCAAACGTAAGGGTCTCATCGCGGCTGGTATCTTCTCCCATGGAAAGCGGATGCACCTTCACCACAATGTCATTTCCACCCTGATCAAACACAAAGTCCTTAACCCGATATTTCCCAGCACCCAACGTCCTATTTACAACCGATTTTTCATTCACAAAGATTTCCACTTTGGAATCTTCTACCAGTTCAATCACCTGAGAGTACTGGTTTCCAAGAGCACTTTCAGTGCCGTAACTGTAGCTCTTCTCAATTGTAAAGCCAAATGGAGAACCACTTTCAAAACCAGAATTACCAACATTTCCAAAGGTGACACGCAGACTTAAATCAGGATAATCCATGTAGCCAACAAGGCTACCAATAGAATAAGAAAGTCCTGTGGTATTTGAAAAATAAATGCTCACCGGCAGACTGAATACCATATTCAGGAAGGAGAACTGATTAGAAAGGGACAAACCTGTGCTTAATTCAAGCCTGCCGTTCTGAAGATTCTGATAACCGCTAAGGGACAAACCAACAGAAGTTTGCGCGGAGAATAAAGCAGGCTCAAGGGCCACTGCCCCACTCATGCTATAGTCAACAGAGGTGGCTTCTGACTTACCGCTTATAGAAAGATTTCTAATTGGCATTTGATTGGTATCAAAATCCAGATACAAATACAAATAAACAGTATCAAACCTGGTACTATAGGCCATTTCAGTAAGATAGTCTAAAGAATAAAGCTCACTTTCGTTTGCAAAGAGCTCAGCATAATACTCTTCCGTAAGATACTGCTTTAGATATTTTTCCAACTGGCTCTTTTCAAAATAAGTGACGCCTTCCAGCTGCTCAACATCTATAGAACCAAGGTTATCTTCATTAACAAAAAGTACACCGTAGTAGGAACCATCTTCCAATTCCAGCTCTGCATCACTGTAGACAAAATCATCCCAGTTAATTTCTTCTTCAACAACAACATACCCAGAGTTGTAAACATCAAGGATAAACGGATAGTCCAAATCAGGAGTATCAGGTGTTGAGATTTCTTCGGGCTCTTCTGATTCTTCTGATTCTTCTGATTGTTCTACTTCTTCTACTTCTTCTGTTGTTTCTAGTAGTTCTTCTGTTGGAGCCTCAGCAGCGTCTTCAGCTTCTTCAACTACTTCTGTTTCTTCCGTTACAGGCAGAGCCTCTTCAGTAGCCTGAACTGGCACTTCCTCTGTAATTTCTACAGGTTCATCTTGCTCTTGAGACTCTATTGGAATTACAACTACAGTAGCAGGGGACTCTTCTTCAATAGGCTTTTCAGGCTCCAAGCTACATTGATGAAACATTATAATGCAGCACAAAATAATGAAGAAAAGTAATATAATTGTAAGAAAGCTCTTAAAAACTTCCTTAATCTTCATACCAATATCACCCCTACAAAACAGAAGAGTTCTTCTTAATTACTTAATTATTGAATTACTCAGCAAAACTCAAAACACCAGTATATTCACCTGTTGTGGAATATTCTAGTCCTTCTGGTAGAGGAATTGACTTTGTAATTGTTTTCTTAGCAAGAATATTTGCACCGGAAAGTCCAAGTAACTGCTCACTAGTTTCAAGGGTTACGGTATTACCGCTTGGATCTGTTACTGTAAGCACCAAACCATTAAGAAGTTTATGAACATTACCCTTGTTACTGATAGTAACATCAAGATACTTATTTCCTTCTTCATCTTCACTGACGGCCAATCCCTGAAGCTGCACATTCTCAACCGTCTTGGCAGGTGCAACGTAAAGGCTAGTCACATAGACATAAAGGAAGTTAAACATTGTAGTTGACTCTTGTTCCTTGCCTCCGGATAAATTTTTCTGCTCAGCAATTAGCCTGTAAGCCTTTTCTGTTGTAACAGTAGAAGAGCCTCTATATTTGACTCTAATTACATAGGTAGAATTAGGCTTAACACGAACTTGGGATGCAGATAGCTGGAACTCTTTGGAGGTTTTTTCTCTAATCTCATTACCTTCAGAATCTTGGCTTCTAACCAAAATACTCAATTGAACAGCAATTTCTTCATCAGAATCATTGACTATTGTATAAGTCTTCTGTGAATTAGCACCTGAGGCTTCAAAGGTTTGATCCATTGGTGAAAACTGGAATGCATAGACACAAAAAACTGAAAGTGCCATCAAAATAGTTGCAAGAAAAAACTTCTTCATAATAACCTCTACCTCTATTCTCCCTTCAGTTCATCATAATCTATTCTGTATAAACCGTCAATTACAGCAAAGAGTTATATTCCTATTCCGTAGAGACCGTTAAAGTAACATCTCCAGAATAAACTGCTGCAAGGAGCTCTTCATTCTGAGCCCACAAAAAATCCCAGTGTGCAAGATCTATCTTTTCTCTTCCAACCAAGATAGTCTCTCCATTAAATGAAACATCAATACAAACCCTGTTATCCTTTGTATGCTCATCATTCAGGTTTGCCTCAAGTTTCCTACCAAAGGTTTCTGACTTAACATCCGATACAAACCCCTTTTCCTCATCCCTATTCAGGATAGGATCCTCTGTACCGTTTCCACTAGCATTCTTAAGCGAATACCCTGTTACTGTTAAATGATAAACTTTTGATTCATCTGCCTTTATTGCAGATGAGTTGGTCAAATTACCTGATGCCCCAAGCTTAACGTAGAACGTCAAACTTAAGTCATTTTGGGTAATATCTGTATTGACCTCATTCTCAGCTCCGCTTGCAGAACCAAGAACATCTCCCTGGGACAGGTAAAAAACAGGGTCACTTGCCTCTATTGAAACAGTGACCCTTATTATTGCACCGCTTCCAAATCCTCTGCTGTCTTCAGCCGTAATTCCTCCAACAGCAGCTAGAAGTAGTACCATTAGCATCAGCCAGAACTTTTTCATTTTAGCTTAGCCCTTTAACTTTGTTTTTGTTTTACTATTATACGTTCTCGTATGTTACGATAATGTCTGCTTTGTAGGTATCACCTGCGGTAAGTTCTTCAACATTCCAGTTAAAAGTGCAAGTTGCAATTTCCTGATTAAATTCTGCATTTCCAACTCTTTTACCTGTCTTGTACTCAGCCAAAACCTCAAGCTTATTATCAGAAACATTATTTGAAGAAGCAAAATCAGCACTATTAGCAATATTTCCGCCATTTGCAATTACGGTTGGGTTTGCACTTTTAAGAACATGACCTGTTGCATTAGATGATTTATTTTCAAGAGCCTTAGCTTCAATTGTTACTGTAACATTCTTAGCATATCTGATATAAGTCTTCTTGTTTGTAGCAGTGTCATTACCCTGATATCCAAAATGCTTAAGTGAAATGTCAATCTGAACATCTGTAAGTTCGTTGCTGTCATTATAAATCTTCTTAGCAGCAATCTCACTGGCTGATGAAGCACTGTCTACTTCAACATCACCGTTTGAAGCAGTAATCATGTAAACAGGATAAATCACATTGATATCAGTTGTAACAATAACCTTGTCACCATTTGTACCAGTAGTAACCTCACCGTTATCACCTGTTACTGTTGCGAATACGCATCCGAGTGCCAAAACTGCAATAATCAAAATAACTGCAAATCTCTTCATTTTTTTATCTCCTCTCATTGGCTCTGTCTTAGTCAAGCCGCACTATTCTTTTTTGCCGTGGTATAACCAACGAACACGT
>CAVISO010000029.1:0-18777 GCA_963645435.1 Sphaerochaetaceae bacterium
CAAACGAAGGTTATGAAGATCTGCTTTACGTTGCAGAATGTGTTGGTCTTGTTCCAGCAACCGGTTTTGTTTTTGAATCTGTAACTGGCGAGCAGGTAACTCTCACTGCAGAACAACTGGCTAGCGCAAAGATTGTTTATGACGAGAACAATGTTATCACCCTTGTATGTGGCGATCAGAAACTGGCTAACGTTTACAGTGTAACCGTTGAAGGCATTACAAAAGATTCCAAGATTGAAGGGGATGGCGTTTACAGAATGGTTATGCTGCTCAATGCAAAGGGTGTTTACGGAGTTGAGGCTCCATACCTCCAGAACAGAGCAGGTACCTACTATCCAACTTCAAAGACCAAGTCCCATGCCTATCCAGGTTGCTACTCAGCTGCAGAACTTTTTGCAAAGTTTGACGTAAAGCCAAGTGCAAACGTTGAGGTCATTTCTTATAAGGATGGCTATGCAAGAGAAGAAGAATATGATCACTTCACCAAGAAGTACATTGCTTGGCATGCAACAGGCGAGTACATTACTTTGGGACAGGAACAGTCCAAGACAGAAGGCGCAATCTTTAATGCTGGTTACTACATCCTTGACGAAGATTCCTTTGTTTATATTCCAGAAGAAGGACTCAGCGTAGCAAGTGTCTTTGAAAAGGTTGGCATGGCAGAAGTTTGTCAGTACAAACTCACCTATGCTGATGGTTCAGTAGAACGCCTTTATAGAGAAGACGTGCTAGCAATGAAGCTTGCGGCTGACAGCACATTGGTATCAATTGAAGTCAACTAATAACTGATATAATTGATTTGTCTTTATTGAATACCAAACACGCCGCCAAATAGGTGGCGTGTTTTGCGTATTATTAGGTGTAATAAAAAAGGATAGAATATGAAAAATTTTCTTAGCAAGGTAACAATTCTTCTTGTTGTACTGCTTACATTTACCCTTGTAGGTTGTTCAAAACAAGAGACAAAACAAGAGACAAAACAAGAGGTTGTCCAGAACACAGTTCAAGAAACCCCAGCTGCCTCCCAAGAGACTCAGATTTCTCAAGAGCCACAGGAGGCTCAACAGGAGCCTGAAGCGCCAGTGCAGGAGACCTCTGAAGAAGAGACGGTTTCCTACGAATGGGCAAGCGATATCTTTGGAACTGGTGCCGTTGGCGCTAATGGTGCTGCGGCCTGTGCAAGCCCAATTGCTGCCCAAATTGCAGTTGACATCCTTGAACAGGGTGGAAATGCAGTGGATGCTGCCGTTGCAATGATTTATGCAGTAGGACTTTTGGAACCTGCAGCAACTGGAATTGGTGGCGCAGGACAAATGAACGTATATCTTGCTGAAGAAAACAAATACATCACAATTGAATACCTAACTCAGGCCCCAGGAGCAGCTATTGCCGAGGAACTTGACACCTCCAGCTCCGACAATCCGCCATCGGTGCAGTCTATTGCAATTCCAGGTCAGGTCTACGGCACCCTTACCGCTCTTGAAAACTGGGGAACCATGACCGCCGCAGAAGTACTTGCTCCTGTAATTAAACTTGCAAGAGAAGGCTTCCCCGTCACAGAAAGATGGAACACCAACATTGAAGGCCGTTACGAGAACCTCAGCGCCTATGACTACACCCTGGGCCTCTACACAGATGAGGGCTTCTTGTACAGCGTGGGCGACATCATTACCAACAATGATCTAGCCGATACCTACGAGCTTATTGCCAAAGAAGGAATCAAAGGATTCTACGATAGTGATTTCACAGACAAGATGGTTGAATACATCCAAAGTCTAGGCGGAGTTCTTACTCGGGAAGACTTTGCTCAGTATAAGGCTGTAATCCGAGAGCCAATTTCCACTACCTACAGAGGTTACACCGTTTACACTGTAAATGGTCCTTCTACAGGTGGTGCAGCCCTGCTTGAGGCTCTGAACATTCTTGAGAATTTTGATCTTGCAAGTTATGGTTTTGACAGCCCAGAGGTAGTTAACCTCATGGCAGAAGCCTTCACCCTTGGCTACAAGGATGGAAACTCCTACATGGCAGACCCAACCTACTATGATAGCCCAGTTGAGACCATCATTTCTAAGGAATACGCCGCAGAACGTGCTGCAAAGGTTAGCGCTACGTCAAAGGCTAAGATGCAGGGCGCTGGAAGACTCAAGGTAACCCTTAATGAAACTGGTCAGGAAGTTCTGGCAAGCAATGCCGTAGATCAGGGAGGAACCAGCCACATGGTTGTTGCAGATAAGTACGGTAACGTAGTTTCTACTACTAATACCAACGGTATTAACTTTGGTAGTGCTGTTGCTGTTCCTGGAACCGGTTTTGTCTTTACCGCACATCTTTCCAACCTCAATAACAGCAAGACTGCTTCTGTTAACATGTTAATGCCCTACATTAAGGTCTGTTCTACTACCTGTCCTACCATTGTAGCTGATGAAACCGGAAAGCCTGTTCTTGTAGTTGGTTCTCCAGGCAACTGGGCATTGGTCTCTGCAGCTTTGGCAGCAATTGTTAACTACGTAGACTTTGATATGGACATTGCTGAGGCGGTTAACGCTCCAAGAATCTGGAAGGACGGCATGACCATTAAGGACCTTTACATTGAAGGTGGTTATAGTGAAGAAACCATCAAGGCCGTTGAAGAGATGGGCTATAACGTTCTAGATGCAGACAAAGAGTACAGTTCTCACGTTGGAAACGTGGCTGCAATTGAGATAAAGGATGGCCTTTTCTACGCTATTGGAGACAACCGCAGACATTACGGGGCGGCTGCTTATTGATGAGGTTTTCTATATATAGAGGAATTCTATGAGAGAAGAAATATATGTTGCCCTCGTGATGCTTATCATCTCTATTGGGGGTTCTATAGCTACGGGCAACAACAAAAAATGCTCTGTTTTGTTCTTGTTCCTTGCTGCTGTTGCGGGAAGCCTGGTAGCAGGTATGGGAATAAGATTCAGAGAGATTGTTGAAGGTCCCTTTGGCTTTTTAGACAGCCTGCTTTGTGTCTTCAGTGCCTCACTTTTGGTGGCTTGTCTGAACAAAAGCGGTGCCTTTGAACTTTTATTTAAGAAGATTGCAGCAGTAAAAAACACCGTTTTTAAGGCCTTTTTAGTGCTTTTCTTTGTTGCTCTTCCTGCCATGCTCACAGGTTTTGCTGGAGCAAGTATTCTTACCACGGGCAGGTTGGTTGGAAGTGCAATTGAAGATAAGAAAAAGGCTGCAATTGTAGTTACTGTAGGTTCCTTTTTGGGGGTAATTCTTCCTCCAAACTGCATTCCTGCAATAATTGCTGCAAACGGCGCCGGAAGTGTTCTTCCAACTCCTTATGTTGGCTTTTTCCTTCCTCTATTGCTTATTGCCCTTCCTGCTTTTGTGTTCTTTGCTCTTGCTCAGAGAAAGGTTTTAGCTGCTGTTGAATATTCTTCTGAAGAGTCTAAAGAGGGTGCTTTTGTCTCATTGATTGTCCTTGCCCTCGTTGGCATTGCAGTTTTAGTGGACGGGCTTCTTTCTTCCTTTGTTTACATTGGTGGACTTACCTTGGTTTTCTTTGTTGCAACAATTCTTGTGATTGCTGTTTGTAAGGGCTTTGGTAGTTTTAAAGCAACCTTGGAGACTCTGTCTGAGGGAACAATGAAGGCGGTTGTTCCAATTGCAATTGTTTTTGCCCTTGGAAGTTTCATTGAAGTAAGTTCCATGACTGGTGTCAGAGGACTTTACAGTCTATGGATTCTACCGTACGACACTAGATATGTAATGCTGGTGCTCATGGCAGTCTCCCTGGTGCTGGGCTATTTTATTTCAATTCCAATTCCAGCTTTCTTGATTACCTATGCAGTTTTTCCCATTGGCTGGCTTGCAAACACGGTAGTGGTTTCTGGCTGTAGCGTTGCAATTGCCCTGGTGGCTCTGATTACTCGCAGGGGCGGTATTACGGAAGAGGTCTGTAAGAATATCGGGCTTGAAGGAAAGTTGGAGAGAAAGGCTTTTGTGAAAGCTGTCTTGCCAGTGGCGCTTTTGGTGCTGGCGGTGGGTGTGGTTTTTGTTTTGTGGGGCGACAATATGTCGTTTCTGATTCTGTAGGAGGATGTGATGCTGCAGGTAATCTATTATTTTATAATCTCGGTTTTCGCGTTGCTTCTACTGTATAACCTCCTTAAGAAGAGACCTTTTACGGAGCTGGTGTGTATTGCTTTTGTGCTGGTGACGTTCGCGCTCAGGGCGTTGCATATTAAATAGGGAGGCTGTATGAGCTATATTAAAAATATCGTTGTAATTGCAGTTGCCCTGTTGTTTGCCATTATGGCCAGTGTGGATTTTCTTGCCATGCAGGAGGATGAGTCTATTGCGGATAATCCTAATCTGACTGAAATTAAGATGCTTTCTGAGTATTGTGAAGGTCTTGAGGGAACAGATTTGGATACAGAAATCTACGTCTTTGATAGTGGCGTGGAGGGCGGTTCGTTCCTCATCCTGGGCGGGACTCATCCAAATGAGAGTGCCGGTCTTATTTCTGCCATTGCGCTTGTTGAGAATATCAAGGTTACTCGGGGGAAGGTTTATATCATTCCCAGGACGAACAAGAGTGGCTTTACCCATACTTCTCCTTTGGATGGTATGCAGGATTTCTTTTCAATTACCCTTGCTGACGGTAGTGTTAGAACCTTCCGAGTTGGAAACCGCCTTACCAATCCTGTTGACCAGTGGCCGGACTATACTTATTACGAAGGTACCTCTGGAAGAAAGCTGGTGGGAACGGAAAGTGCTGAGATTCGTAACGTTAACCGATTGTACTACGGAAATGAAAACGGTGTCCTGACAGAGAAGGTTTGTGCTGGAATTTTCAATTTAATTCAACAAGAGGACATCAATATCACCATGGACATGCACGAAGGCTCTCCTGAATTCCTCTATTTGGATTGCACTATGGTCAACCAAAAGGCCGATAATTCTACGGCAATGGTCATTGCTAGTTCCATGGCTTTGAACATGCAGTTAGATGACCTTGATATGCGGGCCGAGTACTCCGGGGTGACCTCTTACGGACTTTCCCACAGAAGTCTTGGGGACAATACTTCTTCAATGATGACTCTGATGGAGACGTACAATCCTTCCATGGGACCGCTTCATGGAAAGATGGATGATGATTTAATCCTTAACGGAAATGAACCTAACTATGTACAGGCTCATGAGGAAGGGTATGTATACTTTGATGTTCCTGAAGACGGGTATCCGTTAATTGAAAGAGTTGCAAGACACATCACCTGTATCTCCTATCTTGCTGAGGCATATAGTGAAACTTATCCTGAAAAAGCTATAGCCTTTGAAGGACTTGGTGGATATAGTGATATGGTAAATGAAGGTCTTGAGAATCTTCTCAAGAGCGTTGAATAATTTAATAAATTTGGAGGTCAAGATAATGAAGAAATTATTCGTTTCAATTCTAGTAATTTTTATGGTTTTTACCTTTGTTTCCTGTAGTAAGGGTTCAAAGGAAGCCTCAAATACAACCAGTACTGCTAGCACAACTACTGCTACTTCAACTTCCACTTCAACAGAAGCGGCTACAACCACCACTCCTTCAACTGGTACAGTGGATGCTGAGTATGACCCAAACAAGACAGTTGACTTTGTTCAGCAGACAAGTGATTCAAATAGAATAGTAACAGTGGGCTCTTTGGAAGGACTTGCTTTTGAGACTCCTGTTTTCATTACTTCCTTTGGTCAGAGCACAGATGCTGCCATGCTGGATACCGTCATGAAGAATATCAACAAGGCAAAGACGGTTGAGTACGTATACAATGCAACTGCAACTGCTGATGCTCTTAAGGGCTATAAGACTGTTGTTATTGCTGTTGGTGCCAGCACAAAGGGTCTTGGTGCTGCAGGTATTTCAGAAGCAGATGAAACTGCCAGAGCCACAGAAATTATCAATTATCTGAAGGCTAACCCAGAAGTTAAGGTTATTTGCTGCCACATTGGTGGTTCTGCTCGCCGTGGAACTCTCTCAGATGTCTATGCAGACATGGTCATGGAGATTGCTAGTTTGATAGTGCTTAAAGAAGACGCAAACTTTGACTATAAGTTCACCACTTATGCAGAAGAACACAACATCCCAATCAGCCTCGTTTACGCTACAAAAGATACTATTACAGTCTTCAAGGAAGTTTTTTAATTAATGGACATTGAATTCATTTGCCTGTTATCCATGTTGGCAGTGTTTTTGCTGTCTAACCTCTTGTTTAAATTGCCTGTAAGTGTCTCCATGATTTTGGGCGCCATTGTTGGCGCTCTTGTTGGTGGACAGGGAATTCCCCTCAGACATTTGTTTGAGGGAACCTTTACCTATGTAGACACAATGCTAATCATTTCTACTGCCATGTTGTTCATGACGGTAATTGAGCAATCGGGAGCCTTGGATGCGCTTAATGCCGCAATTGTTACCCGTTTTTATAAGGTTCCAGCTTTAATGCTAATCCTCTTGATGTTTGTCATCATGTTTCCTGGAATGATTACAGGCTCTTCTACCGCAGCAGTTCTCAGCGCTGGGGCTCTGGTTGCTCCAATTCTTTTACTGATTGGAATTCCAAGAGAAAAGGCTGGAGCAATTCTTGCAATTGGTGCAATCATGGGTATGGCAGCCCCTCCAATTAACATCCCTGCAATGCTCATTGGAGGCGGAGTTGATATGCCTTACATTGGTTTTGACGGTCCACTTTTCCTGATGACAATTCCTTGTGCTATTTTCAGTGTTCTATTCTTAGGTCTCAGGTACTGTAAGAATCTAGACCTTGAAAAACTTAAGGAAGGACTGGATTTGGAAGTGAGTAAGAAGTATGGCTTTAAGCTTTATATTCCAATTCTTGTTCTTATTGTCTTACTGGTAGCCTCAAAATTAATTCCTTCCTTCCCTCAACTGGGAACTTGTCTTATCTTCCTTATTTCTGCCGTCATAGGTCTTTTTACTGGCAAGAAGTTTAATTTCTGGGAGAAGGCTCTTGAGGCAATGGATACAACAATTCCTGTGCTTGCAAAACTCATGGGTGTTGGAATGTTCATTCAGGTAATGACCTTGGTTGGTGCTAGAGGCTGGATTGTTGTAAGCTGTCTTGGGCTTGGAATGGTCTTTGTCTACCTTGCCTCCTTTACCATCATGCCTGCCTTTGGTGCGGTCAGTTCCTACGGAGCAGCCTCCGTCATTGGAGTTCCTTTCCTTTTGGTTATTATTCAGAATACCTCCTGTAGTGACATTGTGGTGGCTGCGGTTTTGGCTTTCTCCTGCTGTCTTGGAGACCTGATGCCTCCAACGGCTTTAGCTGGAAATTATGCAGCACAGATTGTTGATCTGAAGTATCCAAAGGTACTAAAGAATTGCATTCTTCCTTTCTTGGTTTGTATTGCAGTTGCTGTAGTATGTCTGCTGAATTCAAATGCTCTTGCATTTTTGACTAACTAGGAGGACGGTTATGCTTAAGTATATTTATCTTGCTATTGTGGCGTTCATCCTAGCCTTAATTGCAACCTGCATGTTCAAGAAGAAAAACAATGTTTTCTTCCAGTTTGATGCCGCCCTAGTAATGGTTACGCTTATTTTGCGGCTTTTGCTAATCAAGTGAGGTAAAAAATGAAAAGAATTCCAAAACATATTCTTACTGCAAGCATTTTTTGTCTCTTTGTAGTTGCAATGGTGGTTTATCTTGCTATTTGTTTCACCTCCCAATGGGAAGCCGAGCCTATTTATGCAGGTCCAGGAGTTACTGAAATTAAGATGCTTAGCACCTGGTTTCCTGAACTTGAGGGCACAAACGGCGATACAGAGGTCTACATCCTGGACAGTGGTGTTGAAGGAGCCAGCATGCTGGTACTTGGCGGAACCCATCCCAATGAACCTTCTGGTTTCATCTCTGCTGTCACCTTAATAGAGTACTGTCAGCCAACGGTGGGCACGCTTTATGTCATTCCAAGAGCGAATAACAGTGCTTTTAGCTGTACTGATCCGCAGGAAGCAGCCCCTACTAAGTTCTACCTGGAGACTCAAAACGGCACTAGATGGTTCCGCTTTGGTAGCCGTGCTACTAATCCAATTGACCAGTGGCCAGACAGTGAAGTCTATGTTCACGCCTCAAGCGGACAGCAGCTTTCCGGTAGCGAGACTCGTAACCTCAACCGTGCCTATCCAGGACGCGAGGATGGTACGTTTACTGAGAAGGTGGCTTACGGAATTACAAAACTTATTCAAACTGAGAATATTTCCATTACGGTAGACCTGCATGAGGCTTCTCCTGAGTATACCACCGTCAACGCCATTGTGGCGCACGAAGATGCTCTGAGTCTTGTAACTCTAGCGGTTTGGGAAGTTGAAGAGGATATGAGCATCTCCATTGAAGCCTCTCCTACAAATCTTCACGGGCTTACTCACAGAGAACTAGGGGATTACACAGACACCATGGCAATTCTCATGGAAACTGCAAATGCTTCTCAAGGACGTCTGCATGGAGCCATTGACTCAGATTTGGTGGTTACCGGCAAAGATAAGTTCTATGCTCGTGCCGCAGAATATGGAGCCGTTACTGTTCCGTACACAGAGGAGGGAATTAGTCTTACAGAACGCTGTGCAAGGCACCTAACCTGTCTAGTTCAGTTTGCCCAGCAATATGATGGAGAAGACGGATATCTTTCTCTTGGAGCTATGCCTTCTTACAAAGAAATCATGACCAACGGTATTGGCTATTATTTGGCTGACCCACAAGAATGAGCAAGAAACTTCTATTTTTAATCTTAATTGTTCTCTTTTTAGCGCTTTTGCCCTCGTGTCAGAAGTCTACAAAGGAAGTAGCGGAAGTAGTGGAAGTAGAGGAGGAAACCGATAGTCCTGATCCCGTAGACAATAATGTGCAGACGGTGACCGTTTGCGGGGTTGAGGTTCAGTGGAACGGCTACAGTGCCATTGAACCAGACAGCTATTTAGATATCCGCAGCATGGACTTCTCTGATTTTGGAACCTTCTTTGAAACACAGTACGAGGTTTCTGTCTCCAGTTATAAACTAATGGAAGGAGAACTTTCTGAGACAGAGGTGGTTCATATTCACAGTGCAAACGAAGGTCCCGTAATTTATATTGTTGGTGCAGTGCATGGAGATGAGAAGGCTGCCTGGTATACAGCAATTCTAATGGAAAAAGGCACCATCTCCAGCGGAGACCTGTACATTCTTGCCCCTGCAAACGCTAACGGAGCCAAAAACGATTCTCGCTACGTCACGGGAAAGCAAGACCTAAATAGGGTTTTCCCAGGAAATCCTAAGGGTAATGAGGCACAGCGGCTTGCCCATGCCATCTATACCGATATCGCAGATAAAAGCCCGGATTTAGTTTTGGATCTGCATGAGGCAATAATTTACAACAGCTCCAGAGATTTTCTGGGAAGTACCTACATTTTCACAGATTTGTCTGTCTTTGCTAATGAGTATGACATGGATGTAATGTTTCTAGATTTGCTCTTTGCAACTGAAGATGGAACAATCTGTCATAATGCCTTTGGTTCCTCTGGACCTGGACCTGAGGGTAGCATAAACGCAACGGTGACAAATGAACTAGGTATACCGGTTATCACGGTGGAAACATTTAGAGGCTTTGATATCTATAGACGTGTGTATGACCAGCTAGATACCATTCAGTTTGTCCTGCAATACTTGAATATGAGGTAATATGGATAAGGTTAAATACTTTCTCAAAAGAGCAAAAGAGACCTCTGATTTAGAGACTAAATTAGTGTTACTTACTAATGCTTACAACTGTCTTAAAGGTTTAGATGATAGCCTAAAACCAGCGTATTCTGTTGTTTTTATGAGTAAAGACGAATACCAGGCTATCATTAATGCTTGCATTAACGATAGCGACACTGATTCTAAATGCAGTCCTGCTAATTATGATCTTGCCTATTTGTGTAATAAACTAGAGCAAGAGATTAGCCTTCAGCTACAAAAGTTTTAATCTGTTGAAAGAACTCATCATAGGTGGTGCAAATCTTTAAGTCTGGCTCTTGCTGTAAAATTTTAGCAGGGGCCCTGAAAAGACAGCCAGCATCTGCGGCGTGAATCATAGTTAAATCATTGTAGCTGTCTCCAGCGGCAAAGGTTCTGTAGTTGATGGATCTAAAGGCTTCAATTGCCTTTCTCTTTCCGTCTACCTGACGTAGCGTTATGCCGGTGAGCATGTTGTTTTCATCAACCTTTAGACTGTTGCAAAGGATTGTTGGCCAGGCAAGCTGACGCATCAGTGGACTTGCAAATTCCTTGAACGTATCAGAGAGGATAACTACCTGGGTGATTTCCCGTACTTTATTCAAGAAGTCTAGTGCTCCGTCCATAGGTCTTATTGTGGCAATGACGTCCTGGATATCTTTAAGCGTAAGGTGATGCTCTCTCAGAATCTCCATTCTGTAATTCATTAATTTATCGTAATCCGGTTCTTCACGAGTAGTGATTCTAAGTTCTGGGATGCCGGTTTTTTCTGAGAAAGCAATCCAAATTTCAGGAACAAGAGTTCCTTCTAGGTCTAAACATACAATTTCCATGGTAACTCCTTTTTTAGTGTTTTAAAGGGCTAAGGCTTTAAGCACGTAGTCTATAATTTTATCTCTATCAATCACCTGGTTATGGAGTACCGGTTTACTCTGAATTGAACTGAGATTCTTTGGCACGGGAACTCCCGTTTTTCTGTTAATTTCAGCAATCTGCTGGTATTCATCGCCTTCAACAGAAAGACCAATAGCCCTGCAAACGGCGGCTGGGAACTTGTAAGGGGAGGCGGTGGAAAGCACAACAACAGGAACGTTGTCAGTATAAGAGGAACTGTTTTTATAGTCCTGTGCAACCTTTATTCCTACTGCCGTATGAGGATCGCAAAGATAATGATCTTTCTCATAGGTGCTTCCAATGGTGGCTATAGTCTCAGCTTCCGTGCAGTAGTAAGCCTTAAAGGTTTGTTGTATTTTTGCAAGAACAGTGTCCTCTACTTGGAAGAAACCTTGATTTTTTAGCTCATCCATCCATTTTTGGACCATTGTTGCATTACAGTCGCAGGCTAAGAAAAGAAGTCTCTCAAGGTTAGAAGAAACCAAAATATCCATGGAAGGAGAACTGGTTTTATAAAAAGGTCTGCGTTTATCATAAAGACCTGTTGAGAGAAAATCTGTAAGCACTTTGTTTTCATTGGAGGCACAAACCAAGTGTCTTACAGGAAGTCCCATGCACTTGGCAAAATAGCCAGCAAGAATATCGCCAAAATTGCCAGAGGGGACAACAAAGTCAATCTCATCTCCAAGGTTTATTCTCTTTTGAGCTACCAAATCTGAGTAGGCTTTAAAGTAATAAACCACCTGAGGGGCTAAGCGTCCAATGTTGATGGAGTTGGCTGACGATAGACTCTTTTTTGCTCTTTTCAGTTCAGGCAGCTTATTGATTTCTTCAAAAGCCTGTTTGACGGCAGTCTGGCAATCATCAAAGTTTCCTCTGACGGCGCAAACCTTTACGTTCTTGCCTTCCTGTGTCTCCATTTGAGCCTTTTGGATTGGGGATACACCACCATGTGGGTAAAATACAATGATGCGAGTGCCGTCAACATCATGAAAACCTTCCATAGCCGCTTTTCCAGTGTCTCCAGAGGTGGCAGTTAAAATGACTGTCTCTTCGTCACAGCCGGTTTGCTTTTTTGCTGCAGTAATCAACTGAGGTAACATGGACAGTGCTACATCCTTAAAGGCACTTGTTGGTCCTCTGAAGAGCTCTAGTAGATAGTTATCTCCAACTTTGACCAGCGGGGTGAGATCTTCTGTTTCAAATTTATTGGTATAGGCTTTCCTTACAAGGTCCCCCATGTCCTTAAAATCTGGAAGTAACTGAGAGAGTATTTTTTCAGCCATCTGCAGCGAGGAAAGCCCAATAACAGACTTCCAATTGAACTTCTGTGAAAGGATTTCTGGGGATACAAACAGTCCTCCATCTGGGGACATGCCCTGCAAAACTGCCTCTAGGGAAGAGCAGGAATAACTACTTCTTGTGCTTATATAATTCATGTAATCTCCTAAATTTTTAATCTATGGCAATAAGTTTTATATTTTCTACGCCCAAAGCTTCTTCTAGTTCTTTGAGTAGTTTATTAATTGGAATGAGCATCTCGCTAATATCCAAGGTAATGGTTACACTGGCTTTCCCTCTGATAGGAAGGCTTTGAGTAATAGTCAGAACGTTTGCCCCATTTTCAGAAATCTTGGAAAGAACGGCACTGAGAATTCCGGTTTCGTGATACAGTAGCATAGAGATTACCGCCTTTCTTCCGTCCGATATCTTTGTAGGTTCCAGGATGAAGTCTTTATATTTATAGTAGGTGCTTCTAGAGATTCCTACCAGTTTGGTGGCTTGCATTACGTTTTTTACTGTTCCTTCCTCAAGTAGATGTTTTGCCTTGAGGACTGACTCGTAATAATCCGGCAGAATGCTCTTGTGGACAATTAGGTAGTTTTCAAGCATTTTTTTTCTCCCATGGGTTGTCAATTTACAGAGGGTATGATACATTGTCCCCAATAAAAAGACAAGTGTTTTTAATATACGGACAAAAACTTTTATGGTTTGTCTCTGGGGGATAAATGATAATTTCAATTTTAGGCCACGGAGTTGTAGGTAAGGGCGTTTATGAAATGTTGCAAGCCTGTCCTGAGCATGTGGTACGTACGGTTTTAGTTAGAAAAGGTGAAGCAGATCCAGAAAAGCAATGGATGGTAGAATCTATTGATTGTGTTTTAAAGGATGATTCTGAACTGGTCATTGAATGCATGGGTGGTATTGAACCTGCTTTTGAATTTGCCTCAAAATGTCTTGATGCAGGCAAGAGTTTCATTACTTCAAACAAAGCCCTAGTTGCTGCACATGGCCTTGAATTAATGCATAAGGCACAAGATTTAGGCCATTCTTTCTTGTTTAGTGCTGCCTGTGGCGGAGCCATTCCAATTCTTCAGAATCTTTACAGTGCAAGACAGGCTGATTTCATTCTCAGTGCTGGTGGAATCCTTAACGGCACCACCAACTATATGCTAGATGCTATGGATAGCCGTTCCCTTTCCTTTGAAGAGGCCCTTTCTGAAGCTAAGGCCTTAGGCTATGCTGAGGCTGACCCAACTGCAGACCTGTCTGGGCTTGATACGCTAAGAAAGATCATGCTTATAAGTATGGTGGCTTACGATTCCCTTCCAACGGAGGGTTATAATATTGAAGGCATTCAGAATGTTACTGCCCTGGATTTTGAGATGGCAAAAGAACTGGGTTGTACCATTAGACTTGTAGGTAAAGCGGGTCTTGATAACGAAGGAAAGCTTTTTGCTTATGTTGAGCCGGTTTTGTGTGAAAAGAGCAGTGCCCTTGCTGGTGTGAAAACCAATACCAATTTAGCCTTTTATACTGCAAAGAATTCTGGCTACATGACCTTTGGCGGACAGGGCGCAGGAAGATATCCAACTGCTTCTGCTGTCCTTAGAGATGTTTTTTCCGTTTCCTGTGGACAAAAACAAATGCTTAGAGCCAATTGCAAGAGGGCTACAGTCTTTAATGGCTCAGAGGAGTGTGAGCATCAATATATTGTTAGAGCGGACAAAGCCGTAGATGCTTTTTTGCCAATTGAGAAAGTTCTTGGCAAGAAGGGCGAATTTTCTTATGTTCTGACAAAAAAAATCAGTGTAAAGCAAATGCATGAAGTAGCAAGTTCTCTCAGAGAGAAGGGTGTGAAATTGTTCTTTGGGGAGCAAGTATGATTAAGGTTGCAAAATTTGGTGGTTCTTCAGTTGCCAGTGCTAAACAGTTCAGTAAAGTTAAAAATATCGTTCTATCTGATCCTTCTAGGCGCATTGTGGTTATTTCTGCGGCAGGAAAGCGCAATCCCAATGACCATAAGTTGACGGATTTACTCTATCTGTGTCACGCGCATTTGACCTATGGCGTTTCCTGTGACGATATCTTTGATAAGATATGTGAGCGTTTTATTGAGATTAGAGATGAGTTGAGTCTGACGTACAAGATTGAAGAGGACTTGGATGCCTTGCGCGCAAGGTTGAATAAAGATATGTCCATAGACGAGTTAGTATCGCGTGGAGAATATCTGACAAGCCGTCTTATGGCCGAGTATTTGGGTTATACTTTCCTGGATGCGGCAGATTGCATTTTCATGGAGTATGATGGCTCTTTTATTGCGTCCAAGATTGCAAATGCGGTAAAAAGTGCCCTTGAGACCTCAAAAGGCCTTGTAATTCCGGGCTTTTACGGCTCCCTGCCATCGGGAAAAATTAGGATTATGAGCCGTGGTGGTAGCGATATCACTGGTGCGCTGGTGGCAGCGGGGTGCAATGCAGACCTCTACGAGAACTGGACCGATGTCTCTGGAATTCTTATGGCGGATCCACGTATTGTCACCAACCCAAGTCCAATTGCACAAATAACTTATGCAGAATTGCGAGAGTTAGCATACATGGGTGCTTCCGTGTTACATGAAGATTCCATTGCCCCAGTTAAGGATATGGGAATTGCCCTGAACATTAGAAACACCAATGACCCAGAGCATCCGGGTACCATGATTGTGGATAAAGTAGATGAGATTAACCTAGAGCATGACAGATTCATAACTGGTATTGCCGGGAAGAAGAATTTTGTTATTCTCACGGTGACCAAGAGAATGCATGGTACCAATGAGACCCTGCGCAAGGTGTTGGAAATTCTAGACCATTACAAGGTACATGCAGAGCATATTTCCATGGGAATTGATCAGTTTGCTCTGGTCCTGCAGCAATCAAGTCTTGCAGACAGAATTTATGACATTGTCAGCGAGATTAAAAACCAGTGTAATCCGGAAAATGTTGAGGTTCAGGATAACATTGCCCTTGTTGCAGCGGTTGGAAGAAAGATGATTTTCCGCCCAGGTATTTCAGGAAAGTTGTTTAATGCTCTTGGAAATGAGGGCATCAATATTAGAACAATTGCTCAGGGCTCAGATGAGCTTGCAATTATTGTTGGTGTGGATAACAGCCAGTTTGAGAACACAATAAGAGTTCTGTACCAAGGTTTTGCTGGTTGAACGTTTGCACGTAGGTGCGTAGCAGTTGAAGGAGGAAAGTATGAAAGAATTTAATATTGCAGTTTTGGGTGCTACAGGTGCTGTAGGAAAAGAGATGATTAAGGTACTTCAGGAATATAAGATTCCTGTAAAGAAGTTACTTCCTTTGGCAAGTGCAAGAAGTGCCGGTTCAAAGCTTTTGTTCAACGGCAAAGAAGTTGAAATTCAAGAAGCCACAGAGTCCAGTTTTGAGGGTATGGACTTTGTACTTGGAGCCGTTGAGAATGATATGTCTAAGAAGTTTGCTCCTGCAATTGTTAAAGCTGGTGCTGTCTATATTGATAACAGCTCTGCCTTCAGAATGGATCCAGAGGTCCCTCTGGTAGTTCCTGAGATTAACGGCGAGGAGGCTTTTAAGAATAAAGGCATCATTGCAAATCCAAACTGTTCAACTATTATCACTCTAATGGCAGTGGCTCCACTTGCTAAAATTTCTCCTATTGAAACCATGGTAGCCTGTACTTATCAGGCAGTCTCTGGTGCAGGACAGGCAGGCTTTGATGAACTGGCGGGACAGCTTAACGCCCTTCATGAAGGCAAGCCAATTGAGAGAAAGGTTTTTCCACATCAGATAGCAATGAACGTCATTCCTTTCATTGGCAGCGAGAAGGAAAATCTCTACACCACAGAAGAGATGAAGATGCAAAATGAAGGTAGAAAAATACTAGGGCTTCCTGACTTAAAAGTCACCTGTACCTGTGTACGTGTTCCTGTTATGAGATCCCATTCAATAGCCGCTACCGTGAGAACCAAGCGAAAAATTAGCGTATCAGAGGCAAATCAGGCCATTGCTAGCTTCCCTGGCTGTAAACTGGTTGAGAATTACGAGGGACGTAATTACCCAACTCCACTAGACACTTCTGACCAGGATATTGTCTGGGTGGGTAGAGTAAGAGATGACCTTACAGATGACAGAGGTCTTACCCTCTGGTGCTGTGGAGACCAGGTAAGAAAGGGCGCTGCAAGTAATGCAGTGCAGATTCTTAAACTACTAGCAGAGAAGGGCTGACATGAAAAAGAAGTTGAGTTTTAGTGAATATATCTACATTGCAAGCATGCTCTTTGGACTTTTCTTTGGAGCAGGAAATTTAATCTTTCCCGTGCACATGGGACAAATGGCTGGCTCCAAGGTTTGGCCTGCAATTTTAGGTTTTTTGGTAACAGGCGTAGGTCTTCCTCTGCTTGGTGTTGCAGCACTTGGTATTAGTAAGGCTAATGGTCTTTTTGAACTTGGAAGCAGGGTTAGTAAACCGTATTCCATGTTTTTTACCTGTGCACTGTATCTGACAATAGGACCTTTCTTTGCAATTCCAAGATGTGCAACTACCGCCTTCACCGTTGGACTTGAGAACCTCATGCCAGAATCCAACGTTAAACTTTGTCTATTCCTGTTTTCATTGGTTTTCTTTGGTTTTGCCTTGTTCTTCTCTTTGAGACCAGGAAAGATTCTTATTTGGGTTGGAAAGATCCTCAATCCTAGTTTCTTGTTGTTCCTGGCAATACTGGTGGTGGTTTCAATGCTAAATCCAAGTGCTTCAGTCTCTGAAGTTACTGCTGAGGGGGCCTATGAGAACCAAGCGTTCTTTACAGGGTTTCTAGAAGGCTATAACACAATGGATGCGTTGGCGAGCCTCGCTTTTGGTATTGTTGTGGTTAGAGTTATCAACGGACTTGGAGTGACAGAACCCAATGAGGTAGCCTCAAGTACTGTTAAGTCCGGAATCTTCAGCTGTGCCTTTATGGCTCTTATTTATATTGCAATTACAATTGTTGGAACTCAAAGTAGGGGAGTTTTTGAAACTAGTGCAAACGGTGGTATTGCTCTTGCCCAGATTGCCCAGTACTACCTTGGTAATGCAGGTCTTATAGTTTTGGCCTGTACTGTAACTCTTGCCTGTCTTAAAACTTCTGTAGGCTTGATTACTAGTTGTGCTGAGACCTTCTCAGGTCTTTTTGAAAAGGGTCCTTCCTACAAACTTTGGACAGTTATCTTTAGTTTTGCTTCTTTCCTTTTCTCCAATGTTGGACTGAACGGAATTATCAATTATTCACTTCCTGTTTTGATGTTCTTGTATCCGCTTGCCATTACGTTGATTCTGCTTTCCCTGTTTGGAAGGTTCTTCAACTATGACAGGACAGTATTTATTTGCACAACAATTTTTACCCTCATTGCTTCTATCTATGATTTGATTGTTGCTCTACCTGAGTGGCTGTTTAATGCTATTGGTGGTCCTGCAATCAAGGCTGCTATGACAAAAATTTTGCCTTTTGCAAATCTTGGACTTGGTTGGCTGTGTCCTGCTTTGCTGGGTTTGGTTGTTGGGCTGGTGCTTCATAGTAGAAAAAAAGCAACGCTGAGTGCTAACTAAAACAGCATTAGCATTGCTTTTTTTAGTGCATAGGATAGCATAAACATTCATTTCTTCGTATTATTATTTCATTCAACTTTAAGGAGTATGGAATGAAAAAACTACTTACCGTTCTCTTTTGCTTACTCACAGTTGTTTCTCTCTTTGCAGAGGCAGTTGTAGAGCGCAAAACAACAGAGTCCACAAGTCCTTGTGTTGGCGACGTTGTTAACGGCTTTGTAATCACAGACCTTGGTAGATTTGACCTAATTGGTTGTGATACAATTCTTTACGAACACATTAAAACCGGTGCACAGGTTTTGTACCTCGCAAATGAAGATACAAACAGAGTCTTTGAAATTGGCTTTAAGACTCCAGCTGAGACAGACACAGGTGTTCCACACGTATTTGAACACTCAACTCTTGACGGCTCAGAGAAATATCCATCAAAAACCCTCTTCTTCAATTTGAGCTTCCAGACCTACAACACCTACATGAACGCCAGCACCTATCCGTTCATGACCGTCTACCCAATTGCTTCCCTTTCAGAAGACCAACTGCTCAAGTATGCTGATTTCTACACTGACAGCTGCTTTAACCCTATGGTTACTGAAGACGAATCCATCTTTGATGAAGAAGCCTGGCGTTATGTTCTTGATGAAGAAGGCAACCTCACCATTGAAGGAACTGTCTATAGTGAAATGCTTGGTTCCTATACAAGGGAATCGGCTGCAAACTACAATTTCAAAAGCACCATCTTCCCAGGTAGCATTGCAGGCAACAGTAGTGGCGGAAATCCAGACCACATCCCAGAGATGACTTGGGAGGACATTGTTGCCTACCATGAAGAGTATTACACTCCATCCAATTCAGTTACCTGCATCTATGGAAAAATTGAGAATATCAATTCCTTCTTAGAGCTGTTGGATGGTTATTTCTCAGAGTATGAGAAGACAGAGTATAGCTTTGTTGATTCCGGTTTTACCGCTATCACAGAGCCTGTTGAAGCCACCTATGAATATGCAGTAGAAGCATCAACAGACACAGATAAGTCTGCAACCGTTTATTATGGCTTTGCTTTGGGCGATCTCACAGAAGAAGAACTTACAACCGTTGACTTCCTTTCAACTTTGATTGGAGACTCCAGCTCAGTTCTCATGGAGAACCTTAAGACCGCAATCCCTTACGGTTCCTTTGCTTGTTACATTGATTTCACAGGTCCAGAGTCAATTCTTTATTTCTATGCTGATAATATTAATGAAGAAGATGCTGCAACCTTCAAAC
>CAVISO010000030.1:0-18406 GCA_963645435.1 Sphaerochaetaceae bacterium
CTGTGAGAACAACTGCAGCAATACCTACAATAAGTCCTGTGACGATAAGAATGATTTTGTCTTTTGACAGTTTCATATCCATTTTCTCCTTTGCGAAAGCGATACTACCATAATATTTTTGAAAAAACAATGGATATTGTGATATAATCTCTCCAGTTTGAGGTATTACGTAAAAAAAGAGGGTTTTTTTGATGAAAAGAATATATTTAGACAATGCAGCCACAGCCTTTCCCAAGGCACCTGGAATCTCTGAAGCAATGAAACTCTTCCTAGAAGAAGATTGTCTGAATCCAAACAGGACAGAAAGTGGCAGAGCTTATGAACTTTTTGACCAGATTTACAGTCTCCGCTGCACCCTTGCAAAATTATATGATCACAATGCCCCAGAAAGCGTAATTTTCACAAGATCTGTTACAGAATCCCTAAATTGGGTCATAAAAGGACTCTTTACCCCTTCTGACCATGTTCTAGTTACCTCCAGCGAACACAACGCTGTCATGCGTCCTCTAGTGCAATGTAAGATTCCTTTTTCTCGCATTCCCGCAGATAGTAGGGGCTATAGCAAGTTGGAATGTGTAGAATCCCTAATTCAATCCAACACCAAGGCTATGATTATCAATGTCTGCGGAAATGTAAGTGGTCATGTAGACAATGTTCCCGCTTTAGCCTCTATTGCAGAAAAACATGGTCTACTTCTTTTCATAGATGCAGCCCAAGCTTCTCCTTATACAGAACTGAACATGAAAGCCCTAAATGCTGCTGGCATTTGTTTTACTGGGCATAAAGGTTTTCTTGGTCCAGAAGGCGTTGGAGGAATGGTACTACGTGAGGATATTGCTTATAGTCTGCAACCTCTAATTATTGGTGGCACCGGCTCAGAGAGTGATAGCGAAGAAGTCCCTCATTCCCTTCCTGATAGACTAGAGTCAGGAACTTTGAATCTGCCTGGCCTTCTTGGTTTTAAAGCGGCAGTGGATTATACTCTTACAAATTTTGATTCTCTGAAGGATAAAATTTGGACAAATACCCAACAACTTTATTCCGGTCTCGAACGGATTGATGGCATTGAAATTGTAGGTGCAAAACTTTATGCTCCGCGCACCAACGTGATATCAGTAATATCCCACAAGAAGGATATAGCCCAAATTTCTGCACTGTTACTTGAAAATGCGGGCATCGAAACCCGTGTTGGGCTACACTGCTCCCCTGCTGCACATAAAACCTTAGGAACCTTTCCAAATGGAACTTTAAGGTTTTCGCCAGGACCTTTTACAACTTTTGAAGAAATAGAAGAGACTCTTGCTTGCCTTAAGGAGATTATGAATGACTAATGCTTTCTACGCAAAATTTTTGAATGCTCTTGAACAGGGAGATTTGGAAAGAAAGACAATTTTTGAAACCGGAGAACAGGCAATATATCATGATGGAGTTTTCCTTGCAGGAAGTAATGATAAACCAATTGAAGAGGCTGATTTAGTTGAACACATCAAGCCAGAACCACATCTTTTTATTTTTGGTGCTGGGCACGTTTCAAAAGCTCTGTATGATCTTGCTGTCCTACAGGAAATGAAGGTCACCGTTGCAGACGAACGTGAGGAAGTTTGCAATGTAGAGCGCTTTCCTCTTGCTAAGCGCATTCTCATGCCTTACCCCACAATTCTCCAAACGGAGTTTGACGTAGTTTCTCCTTACTACGTGATTGTGACCCATGGTCATTCTTACGATTCTCAGTGTCTTGAATATGCCCTTAAACATAGAAGTTCTTATATTGGGATGATTGGCTCAAAGGGGAAAGTTGCAGCCACCATGCAAAAGATGTTGGATAAGGGCTTTTCAATGGAGCAGCTTGAAAAAGTCTGCTCCCCTATCGGGCTTAAAATTGGGGCGGTAACACCGCAGGAGATTGCAATTTCAATCATGGCTGAAGTCATCTCGTATTTTAGAAGCGATAAAAATCTTGTGACGGTTGACCCTAACTTGATTAAAGTGATGGCTAATGGACATGGAGTTGACGTGCGCATTGTTGAAAAACATGGCTCGGCCCCGCGTTCTGTGGGAAGTCAAATGTTCGTGTCGGAGGACGGAAAACTTTATGGAACCATTGGTGGCGGGGCAATTGAGAACAGGTCTGTGAAGATTGCAAATCAAATGATTAAAAACAACTTAGCCTACCATCTTGAGCACTTCACCTTAGATGCTTCCTCTGACCTTGGGATGATTTGTGGGGGCAATGCAAAGGTCATTTTCACCTTAATTTGAAAAAATTTTAAATTTTTTTTGAAAATCGGTCAAAAATCGTAAGAATTCTTTCTTTTTTTTTGCATTCCTATATGAAGGGGTTTGAAAAGCCTACCAAAACTAAGCGCTGTCGTTGACAGACTTTTGGAGCCTTTTCCCTTTCAGGAGTGCAGTATGAATCATCTCAACACTATTTTGATTGAGGGAAATCTGACGAGGGATCCTCAGTATAGGACGGCGACGGATGGGTGTAGTTTTACAATTGCAAACAATCGCTACTATCTGAAAGATGGGAAATGGGTAAATGAAGCCTGCTTCTTCATTGTCTTCGCCTATGGAAAGCTTGGAGAATCGTGCCTGAAATATTTAACTAAGGGGCGCGGAGTTAGGGTTTGTGGTAGGTTAAAACAATTTACTTCCAAAAGAAATGAATTGCCTAGGGATTATGTTTACATTCTTGCTGAGCATGTTGAATTTCAGCCCAACAGGAGTGAAAGACCTTCTCCTGAAAATGGCGCTAATAAAGCGGCAGCTGCAGGTGCTAGCCCAAATGCTGGTGGTACTGGAGAGGGCGTTACTGGCGCTGTAGTTGATGCCAATGCTGATGCTAATAAAACAGCTCAGATGGGAACAACCCAGATGGAAACTGTGCAGGCAACCCAGATGGAAACTGTGCAGGCAACCCAGGCTAGAATCTTTGACCCTAATGCAGAAGTCATAAATGATGCTAAACCTACAGCTACAGAGCCAGACAATTATGCTGAGTTAAAAGGACCAGAAGCCTTTGAAGACCCCAATGCAAACTTCCAACCTTCAATAAGCATTAATGCAGACGCAGAAGATGACGCTAAGGCTAGTGAAAATATCGATAAAGAGTTTGTTGAGCCAGATGTTTTAATTTCTAAGAATGAACAGACTGAAGATGAACCTTTCTAGGCACAAAAGGAGGTAATTGCTAGAACAATCATTTCAGAGAAGGACTTCTTTAAGTCCAAAGGAGGTGCCTAGGAATAAAAATCCTCTATTTGTGCGGATATCACGAGTCTTTCCAATTTTTAGAATATCCAAATTACAAAAAAGTCCCTGCATTCGCCTGTGCCATGCAGGGACACCTTTGGAGACAAGGCAAAGGGTCCCTTCAGAGGTACTTACTTCAGTAAAAAACAGTATGAAGGTAAATCAAAATTCAGTTTTTGTGCCAAAAAAATTTCTCTTCTTTATTTTGAGACAAATTTTGTTCCAAAGAAAATTTGTCTTCCTTGTTTTGAGACAAATTTTGTGCCAACAGAAGAAATTTTTCTCAAATTTGAGACAAAAGTCAAAAGTAAAACTGATTTAAACTTCTAAACCTTAAAATAATGTACGAAAATAAAATGTTAATGGTACACCAGCTCATAGGTGCGCGAGTAAAAACCAATAAAAAAAGAATCAATGAATTAAGTGTTGCTTTGTCGAACGTAGCAGAAGGAAGCCTATTAATTTTACACCGCGATAAAGCAATTAGATTCTTGCAGTATAGCAACGGGACAAAGAAGTACCTAAACAAGAAGAACAAGGACACGATAATTTCTTTAGCCAAAAAGCTCTACTACAGTTCATTGCAGAAGGAATTGATAAGCCAGGGCGAGAAACTACAGCAAGTGTTAAATATCATAACAGATTTACAGCTAGCACCAACTGCAGATGCAATATACAACAGTATGCCAGAAGAGATAAAGGAATTAATATCAAAGGATGAGCTGGACAACAACTTTGCAAATCAATGGCAGTCAATAAAATATAGCAGAATGCCAGTTTCTGAAGATTTGCCATTTTATACCGCAAAAAATGAGCATGTAAGATCAAAAAGCGAACTAATAATTGCAAATGCTCTAAAGGAGCATGACATCCCTTACCACTATGAATGCCCACTCGATTTAAAAGAGAGAACAGTACATCCAGACTTTACAATACTAAACAAAAGAACCAGAGAGATATACATCTGGGAGCATTTTGGAATGCTAGACGATAAAGAATACAGCATCAAGGCTCTGAACAAATTAGAACTCTACATAGTAAATAACTACATTCCCAACAGAAATCTGATAATCACCTATGAAACCTCTGAGGCACCATTAAGCACACAAACAGTAGCAAACAAGATAGCAGAGTTCTTGAAGTAATAGCGATAATCACAATAGAATAGGACAGAAAGGAGACCATCCATGAGCATTTTTGTTCTTTCTGTTGGCGGTTCAATAATTGCACCAAATCAGGTTAACACAGAGTTTCTCGCCTCTTTCTTGGGCGGGATGAAGAAATATTTACAGGAAAATCCAGAAGCAAAACTTATCTTTGTTTGCGGAGGAGGAGCTCCAGCAAGAGTTTACCAGCAGGCCTTCCGCGAGGTAGCTGATGAAAAAGAGAAGCAGAACACCAATGTACAGGACTGGATTGGAATTCGTGCAACACATCTTAACGGAGAACTTGTTAAGGCCCTTTTTGGAGACCTCTGCACGGACGAACTGGTCATAGATCCAACCGTCAGCTCCATCCAATTCAAAGGCCGAGTTCTTGTAGCCGGCGGATGGAAACCAGGCTTTTCCACTGACACGGATGCAGTCTATCTTGCCCGCCGCTTTGGAGCCAAGACCGTCATCAACCTCTCCAACATAGCCAAGGTTTATACCGATGACCCTCGCAAAAATCCTAACGCAAAACCAATAGACACCATCAGCTGGGATAATTTCAGAGAAATGGTTGGAAATGAGTGGATACCAGGCAAGAATGTTCCATTTGATCCAATAGCCTCAAAGATTGCACAGGAAACCGGTATTAAGGTCATTTGTGCAGACGGCAGAAACCTAGAAAATACAATTGCCATTCTCAATGGCACAGAGTTTGAAGGAACAACAATAGGCTGAAACCCATTAGGTTAAACTTAACGCTTTAAGCTCAAGAAACTGTGGCAGAGGATCAGCAAAACCATAGGGGAAAGGCTGGTCCTTTGTAAAATCAGGAATCCAAAGAATCTCATTGTCCGATGTCTCCTGTACAAACCCATCAATTTCATACTCATCAAGGGCAACCAATAGTTGTTCATACTCTTTAGACGTAATTTTTGGAAAGCCCGGATCCTTGAGAGGTGGAACAAACTGAACCATCAAAGACAAAAGAAAATTCTCCTTAAAGTTGTCTGCAAACCACGATAAAAACTGAAGCGTAGCAGCAATGGTACCAGGGAAAACAAGATGCCGCACTAAAACACCAGACAAAGAATTTTCTAAATCTGTGGTTGGATAACGCCTCTTAAGAAACTTAACAACCGGAATAACGGCTGTACTATAGCGGGCAAGACCACAGAATTTTGAGGCCACGTTAGGATCTAGGGTTTTAACATCTAAAAGGTATAAATCTATGTAGGGGTCAATCAATTTGATAGCCTCTACGCTCTCATAGCCCGAAGAATTCCACACAATTGGCAGTTTTAGGCCATTGTTCTTAGCAATTTGCAACGCAGCTACAATTGAAGGAATATAGTGAGTTCCAGTTACAAGGTTAATGGAAGCAGCGCCAAACGCTTGAAGCTGAAGCATCAAAGTTGCCAACTGCTCAACAGTTACAGAAATGCCTTCGTAGCTGCTCTCTTTTCCTTCCTCGCTCACCCTAAAGGCATGGCTAATTTGATAGTTTTGGCAATATTGACAGTGAAGCGGACAGCCACAGAAAAAAATCATACCAGAGCCATGTTCCCCAGTAATGGGAGGTTCCTCTCCTCTATGAAGTCCAACCCAGGCTACTTGCATTTCGTGGGATTGACCGCAAAGGCCCAACTGACCAGAGGTTCTGTCTACCTTGCATTCATTTGGACAGAGTTTGCAACAAGAATAGTAACTGTTGATATCTAATTCTTCCATGCCAAAATCTCCATAACGTGGCTTGACGCTTAAACTCAAATATATCATTTTTATGGCTATGAGCATATTAGATTTTTTTAGAAGCCGCGGGAAAAAAGGAACTACAAATAGACAGACTGAGCCTATAGCAGAGCAGCAAGCACCAATTGAAGAAGAATCACAGAACAAGGAAGAAGAAAGATTTATTCTTTGCATAGATGGTGGAGGAATGAGGGGAATCATTCCTGTAATTTATTTGCAAAAGCTTGAAGAAGAACTCCAAAAACTGGGCGGAGATAATAGTTTAGACTCCTACTTTGACCTTATTGCAGGAACTTCCACTGGTGGTTTAATTACCCTTGCTCTCACCTGTCCCTCCTCCTTTGGCTATAAACTCTGTAAAAATGCTCCACAGGTAAACCTAGTTGAAGTGCTTGAAGTGTATAAAACTATGGGAAAGGAAATCTTTCCTTTACCTTCCTTGACCTCTACTATAAGACAAATAACCTCAACAAAATATCCTGAAAGTGGAATTGAAAAGGTGCTAAAAGAGTGGTTTGCTGACAGCCTAATAGGACAGGCAACGGTTCCTACTCTAATAATGAGTTATGATCTTTTCAAAGGAGAGCCTGTTGAGATTAGAAGTTATCAGGAAAGATCTTTCCTTGTAAGAGATGCAGGAAGAGCCACCAGCGCTGCCTCCACCTACTTTCCTCCTTTAGTCAAGGATGGGCAAATTTTGGTGGACGGAGGTGTAGTTGCAAACAATCCGTCGCTTTATGCCTATTTGGAAGCAAAGAAGCTTTATCCTAATTGTAAAAAGTTTCACTTGCTCTCTCTGAGTACGGGCGGCAGAAATCATACAATGACCTTTGAGGAAACAAACGGAATTCTAAACTGGGTTGACCAGGTGGAACCAATGTTTTCAACAGCACAAAAGTGCACAACTGACATTGTTCTAGAGAACCTAGAAGATGTTGATTATGTTCGCATTGATGATGCGCTTAAAACAAAGATTAAGATGGATAATACAGAACCAAGCAATCTAAAAAAGATGGAAGAGTTTGCAAAGAATGTTACACAGAAAAGAGAAGAAGACTTTAAGAATTTTGCAACGCTTCTCTTAAATAAGGAAAATTAGTATGCATCCAAAACAAGAAGAACTAGAGAAAAAGCTGGCAACTCTTTGCAGTAATTTAGACAACCATCTTGAAGATTTGTACGGTCAAAAATATAGAATCCACCCCAACAGACTAAAACGTGGAGCGGGATCAAACCCAAGATTTGATGGCCTATTTTCCACATCAATAGCATTTTCTTTGGGGTATGGTTCAAAATCAGGACGTGGTTATATAATTGAGGTGGATATTAGAACGCTAGACAAAATAGCAGAAGAAGACAGAGAGAAAATCAATAATGATGCCTTCAACTACATAAAGGAAAACCTAAAGGTCTACCTTCCAGAAAGAGAACTTAGTATTGTAAAAGACGGACAAATAATGAAGATAGTTGGGGACTTCTCCCTAGGTGAAGTCTAGCGCACAAGCACAAAGTACAAGCACAAAGTACAAGCACAGAACTTACAGCGTCAGGGCTCCAATGGCAGAGCCGAGGATTGGTGAGTTCTCTATTTGGGTAAACTCTACGTATCTGCCTTTACTTGCAAGGTATTCATTAAGATACTTCTCAGTGGCTTCTCTTAAATAAGGAGTTTTGTAGAAGGTAGTACCATCGGCATTGATGAGTACTGGGTGAGCCTTATCTTTACCAAAATCGGTTTTGAGAACTGCTGAAGCGAGATTGGCTGCGGTGAGTTTTGCAGCCCGCAAGATATGCGCTTTCATTATCTGCTCAATATCGGAAGCCTCTTCTTTGCTACTGGAAAGCCCCTCCCCTATGTAGTTTGCAAGGATGTCTGCTGAATGCGGGTGATTTAGGAAATCGCTTAGATTTTGAGTTGTAACGGAGTTGCTAGTAGGTGCGAACTTTGCAAACAAATCAGCAAATCTAGGAGAAAGTACGCCCTCGTAAATTGCGGCTCTGATAATAAACCAGGCAAGTTTGCCAAGGTAGGCTCCGCTTATCATCTTTTCAAAGTTGTACTCCTTAGGATTAGCAGTTGAATTAAGGAATACTTTATCTATCTCGCCTAAACTCAGAGCCAGAGAGCCAGATTCGACATTCATAATATGATTTTCAAAGGCAACAGAATCCTGTGACAACTTCTTGATGCAACTATTCTTTTCAATGTAGGCAGTATTTGTTCCGGTTCCCAAAATAAAACCAATACAGCCGTCATACTTTCCAGTTGTGTTCTGAGACTGGGCAGCAAGCAAGGTGGCAACGGTATCGTTTAGAATAATTATTTTTTTAGAAGCAATATCATGTCCACGAGAAGCCAGCTCAGCAAAAAGTCCTTCGCCTAATTTCTTTCCTATAATCTCTTTAGCCTTGATTTCTTTACTAAAGCCCATTGGAATGCCATCATGATCCGGAAGAATTTTGGCAGCATAAGAAAAGCAGAAACCAACTCGGTCACACTGGTCAATAAGATACTTAACTTCATCCGCAAAAAGGGAGAAGAACTCCTTTGCCGTGACCTCTTTATCCGAGCCTGGCATGCGAGTCTTCTTGAAATCTTTAATCACCGGCTGAAGATCCTGAGAGAACTCAACAATGCAGGTTCTGAGATTGGTACCGCCGGCATCAATAACCACCACTTTTTGCCCTGGCTTAGGTCTTCCATCCGGAGAGCAGAAACTTGGAATCATGGGAAGGGAACTCGGCTCTCCCACCAGTCCTTTATTCATCTCCCGAATAAAATAGTCACAAAGCTCATCCATGTTAATTTCATCTGGGTTAAGATTATACTTATTCAAAAACGATAGAACTTTTGCCTGCATACAAACCTCACTAAAACCTAAATTCTCCACCCTGGAACCTGTAGGTATTTATGGTGTACTCTCCAACGGACGCAACCACAATCTCCCCCGCCTCATTCACACTCATCAAGAAAGTGCCTGACACAGTGAGCGGGCGCTCCATTTTCTCTCCATATACCCCGATATCTACAGCCATTTCAATACTTTGATTGATATTTTCTCGGGTAGTCCAAACAGCTATAACATCATCAAGGGTTGCCCCTTCAGGATAGGTAAAATTAATTGAGCCAGAGAGTAAATAATCGCCACTAGCATAACCTCTGGAGCTCATCACAACGTAAACGGCAGAAACTAACGGGTCTGCTATGGTCTTGTCCAAGAAAAATAAGAACGAGGACAAAAAGTTGTTACCTTCAGAGGCGGGCATCAAGGCATCACAGTATTCAGAAGGATCGGCTAAAAAATAGGCAATGCGCAGGGGAAGCCGGCTGGTTTGGCTAACCGATACCGTACAGCTGGGAAGTTTTATGCTGGAATTGGTACAGGTAGTCACCAGAGAAGCAGACAGACAGTCCATAATTACCGTGAGAGCCTGACTAACTTCCGCTGAAGTTGGCAGCGGTTCAGAATCACTAGCAAAGAGCCCCGAGCCAGCAAGAGATGCTATTAAAAATATAATCAACAACCGTTTGACCATATACCATGAACTATAAAACTCCTTTTGCTTTGTTTTCAAGTTTTTTTGTGGTAAACTGTGAATATGTCAACATTCTTTTGGTACGATTTAGAAACTTTTGGTCTTTCTCCCTTCTATGACAGAATTGCACAGTTTGCAGGACAGCGAACAGATATGGATTTGAACCCTGTTGGAGAGCCAGTGATTCTTTACTGCAAGCTTGCTGCAGACTACGTACCAGACCCTCAGTCCTGTATGATTACAGGAATCACCCCGCAGGAGGTTAAAGCAAAAGGCATTCCTGAAAGCGAATTTGCCCAAAAGATTTTTGACCTGTTCAGAGAGCCCAATACCTGCGTAGTAGGCTTTAACAACATAAGTTTTGATGACGAATTTGTCAGAAACCTCTTTTACAGAAACTTTATTGATCCGTACGAGAGAGAATGGAAGAACGGCTGCTCCCGCTGGGATATCATTGATCTTGTCAGGGCTGCTCACGATCTAAGACCAGAGGGAATTAACTGGCCGGTCAATCCAGAGACAGGTAGACCCGTTTTCAGGTTAACAGAACTCACCGGAGCCAACAACATTGAGCAGATTGGAGCGCATGACGCAATGGTAGATGTTAATGCCACCATTGCCGTTGCAAGGCTCATAAAGCAAAAACAGCCCAAACTCTTTGACCACTATTTAAGATTACGAAATAAAATTGAAGTTAAGAACCTTTTAAACCCTCAAGATACCCCAAAACCAATAATCCACGTTAACAAGGTATTCACAAGTCAATATGGTTGCTCCTCTTTAATACTGCCCATTACACCCCACTCAAGAATTGAAAATAACATTGTTTGTTTTGATCTTACCAAAGAGGTGCAGCCTCTGCTGGAAGCAAAGAGCGAAGATATTTTCAAGGTTCCTGGAGTCATGAGAATTGCCATAAACAAGGTACCTTTCCTTGCAACCACAAATTGTCTGAAGAAAGAGGGCTATGAAAGACTTGGAATTAACCTTGAGAAATGTAGCGAGAACTATAGGATCATTACTGAAAACAGACCAAATCTTATAAATAAGATAAGACAAAACACCAAGGAAGAATATGAAGGGTCAAATGATCCTGATTATGCAATTTATACAAAATTCTTCACTGACCATGATAAGAATTTGTTCAACGTGATTAGGAATACTCCACCAGAAAAAAGACTTTCTCTTAAGCTGGATTTTGAAGATGCAAGATGCCCTCAGCTGCTTTGGAGACATGTATGCAGAAGTTATCCGCGTACCCTGGATGAAGAGAATATGAAGAAATGGAAATCTTTTGCTTCCACTAGGGTTCTGTGCCCTCCTGGAAATGAGATTAATGATATTCATTTTGTTCAAAGAAAGATTGAAGAAAAGCTTGCAGATACAACTTTGGAACCCTCAAAAAAAGAGGTGCTCGCAAAGCTGAGAGAGTACATTATCTCTCTGAAAAGATTTCTTGGAATGACTAGTGGGAAGTGAGTAAATGAGTATTAATTTTTTTGTAAACAATAGCCCAAAACAGGTAGAACAGGACAAAAAACTCATCAGATACCTAAGAGATGACCTTCATTTGACATCTGTCAAGGATGGCTGCAGTGAAGGAGCTTGCGGCACTTGTACGCTTTTGGTTGACGGAAAAGCACTGAAAGCCTGCACCCTTATGCTCTCAGATATTGAGGGGAAAGCCATCACCACCGTGGAGGGTTTAACCGAGCGGGAAAAAGAGGTTTTCACCTACGCTTTTGGTACTGCTGGTGCCGTGCAGTGTGGCTTTTGTATTCCAGGAATGGTTATATGCGCCAAGGCTCTTTTAGACCAAAATCTAAACCCTACTGAGAAGGAAATTAGACACGCCATTAGAAACAATATTTGCAGGTGTACCGGATACGCCAAGATTGTTAAGGCTATTGATTTGGCTGCCAAGATTTTCAGAGAAGATGTAAAAATATCGGACTCTAAAAATTGGAAGATTGGCGCGCGAATCCCGCGTGTAGATGTCAAGGATAAGGTTACGGGAAAGGGCTTGTATCCAGATGATATCTATGTGGACGGGATGCTTCATGTGGTGGCGGTGCGTTCTAAATATCCACGTGCAAAGGTGTTGGGCATTGATACTTCCCTGGCGCTAGAGGCAAATGGAGTATATGCAGTTTTCACGGCAGCCGATATCCCTGGCTCAATTAAAGTTGGTCATATTCTGAGGGATTGGGATGCAATGATTCCCATTGGTGGTATAACTAGATACTTGGGAGATGTAATTTGTATTGCCGTTGGAGAGACCTACGAGGACGCAAAAAAAGCAGCGAGTCTAGTTAAGGTGGACTACGAAGTTCTGCCGTATGTGGCATCCCCGTATGAGGCCATGAAAGAGGATGCCCCCATCATTCACGAGGAATGCAAGACTGGCAATTTGCTGGGACATACCCATGTAGACAGAGGGCATGTAGATGAGGCGTTGGCTAATTCCAAGTATGTGCTTCATGAAAAATATTCCACCCCTTGGACGGAACACGCTTTCTTGGAGACAGAAGCCGCTGTTGCCTTCCCGCTTGAAGATGGCGGAGTGAAGATTTACTCCACAGACCAGAGCGTTTATGACACAAGACGCGAAACGGCACCCATGTTAAATTTGCCTCCAGAAAAGGTAATTGTTGAAAATTGCTACGTTGGTGGCGGTTTTGGTGGTAAGGAAGATGTTACTGTGCAACATTTCTGTGCTCTGGCTGCCCTTCTTACTCAAAGACCTTGTAAGATGAAACTTACTAGACCGGAAAGTATTTTGGTACATCCAAAACGCCATCCTATGGATATGGATTTTACCCTTGGTTGTGATGAAAACGGTATCATTCAGGCCCTTTCTGCCACGGTAATTGCGGACACTGGAGCCTATGCCTCCTTGGGACTTCCTGTTTTACAGAGAGCCTGTACCCATGCATCTGGACCGTATAACTATCAGAATTTTAGAATTGATGGTTATGCTTACTATACCAACAACCCGCCTGCAGGAGCGTTCAGGGGCTTTGGCGTAACCCAAACCTGTTTTGCCATTGAGTCCATGCTAAACCACATGGCAGACGAGATTGGAATTTCTCACTGGGAAATTCGTTACAGAAATGCCATTAGACCAGGTCAGTCACTTCCAAATGGTCAGATTGTTGATAATGCCACGGGTCTTGCCGAGACGCTGGAAGCGGTAAAAGAAGAGTATGAGAACAACAAGTACGCTGGTATTGCCTGTGCAATGAAAAATGCTGGCGTAGGAGTTGGGCTTCTAGACTTTGGAAGAGTTGATCTAGAAATTAAGAACGGCATTGTTCTTATTCACTGTGGAGGCTCCTGCATTGGACAAGGGCTTTGTACAATTCTCAAGCAGATTATTTGTGACATAACCGGCCTTGATGGTTCTTTGGTTTCTGAGGAAAAAGCTAATACCCTTAAGGCACCAGATAGTGGAACCACTTCTGGCTCTAGACATACAACGGTAACTGGAGAGGCTGCAAGAAGAGCCGCTGTTGCTCTTAAAGAGGCTTTAGACGAGCTACTAGAAAAACTTAACGGAACTAACTCTTCAGTAACCTTAACTGTAAACGATGTCCTAAAACTGCTAGAAGGACGTGAATTTTACGCTGAATACCTAGCAGAAACGGATCCTTTTGGAAGTGACAAGCCAAATCCAAAGAGCCACGTTGCCTATGGCTATGCAACTCAAGTTGCAATTCTGGATGAAAAAACTCATAAGATTGACCGCATAATTGCAGCCCATGATGTTGGTAGAGCCATTAACCCCACCAATGTTGAAGGCCAGATTGAAGGCGGTGTCATCATGGGTACCGGCTATGCACTAAGAGAGAATTATCCACTGGATAAATGTAAACCGTTGGCAAAATATGGCTCTCTTGGCCTTTTTAGAGCGGACGAAGTTCCTGACATTGTTCCTATCATAGTTGAAAAAGAAGGACTTGATATTGCAAACGGCGGTAAGGGTCTTGGCGAAATTACCTCTATTCCTACTGCTCCCTGTATTGCAGATGCCTACTACAGACTTGACGGCATAAAGCGTTTCAAACTTCCTATTGAGCACACGCCCTATGCTCTTGAAGGAACTGGCCAAATCATCCGCAAATTCAAGAGTCTTACTGTCAACAAGAATGCTAGATGCATTGGCTGTCTTGAATGTGTACGTACCTGCTCAAAGATTTTCTTTAAACACGAACAAAACTCCCTTGCCTTCCTTCAAATCAGAGAACGCAAGGGTATTGGAAACCAAAGTGGGATTTCCGGAATGATTACTAGACCTGTAACCTGCATCCAGTGCGGACGTTGTGCTGAGGCTTGTCCTCAAGGAGCAATTAGCCGCAACCAGTTTGGAGTTCTTGTGGTTGACCTTAAGATGTGTACCAACTGTGGAAAATGCCGCGAAGCCTGTCCGTTTGGTGTCATGATTGAAGATCCAATTGCACAGGTTTCAAAGAAATGTATTGCCTGCGGACAATGTGCCAAAGCCTGTCCAATGGGCGTCCTAGAAATTGCCTACCCGGAGAGCTCTAACTAGAACTCTCCAAGGGTTATTCAGATATTTTTCCCGTCAGAGAAGGCATTTCCCACCTTTTGCCCCATCACAACATAGCTGTGGTGTACTGGCTCATACGAAATTGGTCTAAACTTAGCCAAATCTATCTTGCCATCTGCACCCAAGACGGCTTCCTCTGCACAAACGTTGACAATATTGCCAATCACAATGCCGTCTTCGTTAATCTTGTCCAGCGTACACTCCAAAGCCACAGGCAACTGCTCAATAATTGGGGCATCCACCTTTTTGCTTGGACTTGTGGTAAACCCAGCCTTCTCCAATTTGTCTGGAACTTTATTGCCTGAAACAATGCCCACATAATCACACGCTGCAACGTGATCTGCATCTGCAAAGCTAACTGTAAACGCCTTTTTCATCCCGATATTTATTGTAGTCTTATGGTCTGCACTTAGGCACAGCATGATTTTATTTGTATCGTAAATGCCACCCCAAGCGGCATTCATAGCGTTAGCAGTTCCATCTTCATTGTAAGTTGCAATAATCAGAACTGGAAGTGGAAAGGACCAACTCTGTTTTCCAAAATCTTTTCTCATTTTTTCCTCCGCTTCGTAAGAAGAAAAAAGGAACTGTTTTTTTTACAGTTCCCTTTCTCAGGCCCTCTATCTAACAGACTTCAGACCTACTCTTTTCTTAGTATAACGAGCAACTCTAGTATACCATAAATAGCAAAAACATGAATACACAAAATTGGGTAAAAATTTAAGAAGAAAAAATGGAAGAAAATTGTCATTTTTTTTGTATTTATTTATATGGAGACTGAAACCCGAATAGAAGAAACAATAATTAGTGCTGCGCAGCAATATTTTGGCATTAGCATGCTAAAGCCTTTCCAACTTTTGGTCATGCAAAGGATTTTAGAACAGGATGAAGGCTCCTTTGTCAGGCACCAATTGGTGATTTTGCCCACGGGGACGGGAAAATCGTTATGTTTTTTGGTCCCTGCCCTCTTGTGTAAGGGGTTGACGGTGATTGTGTACCCGCTTTTGGCTTTGATGAATGACCAGAAGAGCAAATTGGAAGCAGGCGGAATTGACTGTGTAGTACTCAGAGGCGGTCAGACAAAGCACCAACGAGAGGAAATTTGGAGGAGGCTTGATGAGGGTGTAAAAATTATCATGACTACACCAGAGTCGCTGTTGCAAAAACGAGTACTGAGCAGGTTAAAAAAATATCGCCTTAGTCTGCTTGTTATTGATGAGGCTCATGTTATTGCACAGTGGGGTCAGGATTTTAGACCGCAATATTTCAATTTAAAGCATGCAGTTATGGAGCTTATGCCAAAACAGGTGTTAGGGTTCACCGCAACAGCAGGGGAATTAACCATGCAAATCATCTTCAAACAGTTGTTTCCGTCAAAACCTCTGGTAGTGCAGGGAGATGCAGACAGGGAAAATATTGTATATGGGGTGTACCCTACGTGGGATAGGACTCAGGCGGTAGTGGATATTCTGCGCTCGTGCGAAAAGCCTGCAATTGTGTTCTGCAGGACTCGGCATGAGACGCAGCAGGTGTGCTATGATGCTTTGCGGGATTTGAGGGACCTGGATTTTCCAATTAAATTTTATCATGCAGGTCTAACCAAACCAGAACGAGAACGTTTGGAAAAGTGGTATAGCGCAAGTATAAATGGTGTATTAGTAACAACTTGCGCCTTTGGGATGGGCATTGATGTACGTTCTATAAGAACAGTAATTCATCACAGGTTACCTGCAACTGTGGAGGAATATTTGCAGGAATCGGGACGTGCAGGAAGGGATGGAAAGCTGTCGCTGGCTTGGGTAATAAAGCAGCTGGGAGACGAGAATAATTCAAATCCGGTGGAGGCTATCTTTGCAAAAGACAGTTGTAGAAGGCAGGCGCTTTTGGGCGTGCTGGGTCAGGCTAAGACCACCTGTGCTGGTTGCGATGTGTGTTTAAAAAAGGTGCAAAAAGAGGTAAATGGAGAGGTGGTGATGGAATCGTTAGCTAAAAGATTTCCTTTTTCTTATACTATTGAAAGCGCAGCACAACTTGTTGTTGGAAGTAGAAATATAAGCATGGTGGATTATAGTGGGCGTCTCAGTCCCTTTTATGGAGCAATGGAAGATTGGAATTGCAGACGGCTTAAGATTGCACTTAAATATGCGTGTGATAAAAACCTTTTCAACGTTGGATATGTTGAGTTTGCTAATAAAGGAAAATTACTGTACCGTACCGATATTTCAGTATATAATTTTATCGCTCGTAGCTTGAGGAGGCTGAATAATGGATATTGCTGGATTGTACGGGAAAGGCGCAAATTCACAGGAAGTCTTAGAAAGATTTTCCGCTTTGGAAAAAAAGCACGTTGAACTTTTTGGTACCATGCCAGATGCTATTTTTTCAACCTCTGGAAGAACAGAACTTGGTGGAAACCACACAGACCACAACCATGGGCAGGTTATTGCAGGTTCAATTAATTTGGATACTATTGCCGCCGTTCACGAGGTCTTGGATTACACTGTTACCTTAATTAGTGAGGGCTACTCTCCTATTAGTGTTGATATCTCTGATTTAAAAGTGAACCCTGCTGAGTTTGGAACAACGCAGGCTTTAGTTCGTGGCGTTGCGGCTGCCATTGTAAAACGAGGCGGATGTCTTGGTGGCTTTGCTGCAAATGTGAGTTCTAACGTTTTTAAGGGTTCTGGCTTGAGCAGTTCAGCAGCAATAGAAGTGCTTCTTGGCACAATTTTCAATTCCCTGTTCAATGAGGATAAATTCTCCACTACAGAACTTGCTATCATGGGTCAGGAGGCTGAAAATGTTTACTTTGGTAAGCCTAGCGGTCTTATGGACCAGGTAGCCTGTGCCAACGGCGGTATTGTTGGAATTGATTTTAAGGACACTTCTAATCCTATTATCACACCCATTAGTATTGACTTCACGGACTATGGTTTTGATTATGTAATTGTGAACACTGGTGGAAGCCATGCAGACCTTACGGCTGACTATGCCTCCATTCCTTCTGAGATGAAGGCAGTAGCAAGATTCTTTGGAAAAGATGTCCTAAGAGAGGTAGAAGCCTCAACTTTTTTTGATAATATTGCAGAATTAAGACATCAAATAAAAAATGACCGGGCTCTTTTGAGAGCCTACCATTTCTTTAGGGAAGATGCCTGTGTAAAAAAGATGTTATCCAGTCTGGCTAGCTGCGACTTTAAGAATTATCTTGCTCTAGTCATGGAAAGCGGACAGTCTTCTTTTAATTACTTACAAAATATTTTTGCTCCAAAGAATGCTCTTGAACAGGGAATTTCTCTAGCTTATGCCTGGTCTAACTGTTTCTTTGAAGAGCAAGGACTCTTTGAAGGTGGAACTTATAACGGTGCTTTTAGAGTCCAAGGCGGTGGTTTTGCAGGAACTATTGAGGCCTATATTCCAATGGATAAAACTGTTTCATATATCTCTCATATGGAGAAGCTTTTTGGCACAGGTTCCTGTGTACGGCTTGCTATCAGAAAGTTGCCTACTATGAGAGTAAAGTAATTTGCGCTCTTAGTGCTAAGGTCCAAAAAGAGGCTCAAAAGAGCAAAAAAAGACTCCCAAATTGGGAGTCTCTCTTTGTGTATAACTTAGTTTGTCAGATTATACAAGCTTCTGAACCTTGCCAGCTCTGAGACATCTTGTGCAAACTTTGATTGTTCTTGGGGTTCCATCAATCAGGGTCTTAACAGAGACAACATTTGGTTTGAAAACTCTCTTAGTGGTGACACCGATATGCTGACCAACACCACCCTTCTTCTTTGGCTGACCTTTTCTTGTAACTACGTTACCAGCAATAGTACCTTTTCCACAAATCTCACATCTACGTGCCATAATATATCCACCTTAAATAAGCATCTTTAAAGTTCGTTGCAGTGCAACGTATTGAAGTTATCAAATTATTCGGTTTGTGTAAAGTGCTTTGAAGTCAAGAAACACTTATTACAGAAAAGAGTATCAAACTTATTGACCTAAAAGTGCCAATTTCGTATACTCCTCTAGTGCATCGGGGCGTTGCCTAGCGGCTATGGCGCCTGCTTTGGGAGCAGGATATCGGAGGTTCGAGTCCTCTCGCCCCGAAAAGAAAAAGCTCACAACGGAAGTTGTGGGCTTTTTGTTTTTT
>CAVISO010000031.1:0-17528 GCA_963645435.1 Sphaerochaetaceae bacterium
AATTTGGGCGCATTACTGCGTCATTGCGCCATGAGCCGTACAACAGAGTACTGTCTCATGGCTTATTTCTTGTACTGCATCCCAAATTGATCCTTGAACCGTATACTGCGGCGTGTCACTACAGGAAAACACTTGCTGGTTTTATGCATTTTTGTTGCTTTTTGGGGCAAGTTCATAGTATTCTTAGCAATGGTCAAACCAAAAAGGGAGAAGACATGAAACAGCGCTACGGCAGACTTACTGCAATTAAAGAATTAATTAAAAAGAATAAGATTGATAACCAGGATACCTTGTTGAGCCTACTTAAGGAAGAGGGCTTTGATGTAACCCAGGCAACCCTTTCAAGAGACTTGAAAGCCCTTAAGGTGGGAAAGATTTCTGATGGTTGGAGCGGTTACTATTATTCTTTACCTGAGAACGAATTAGTTTCTGAATCAGAGAAGAGTTATGTTCAAGATGTAAGACGTGGCGTTGTTTCCATTGAGTTCAGCGGAAACGTAGGAGTTGTAAAGACCCGTAGCGGTCATGCCAACAGTGTTGCTTTGGCTCTTGAAACGCTCAGTCTGCCTGAGATTCTTGGTACCCTTGCAGGGGATGATACTGTTTTAATTGTTCTCAGAGAAGGGGTTACCAAAGAAGACCTTCTTGAAAGTTTTAAGTCTCGAATACCTGAAACAGAAGACTAACAGAAGACTAATAGAAGAAACCAATTCCTACAAATATCTCATATTCTAAATTGCTAGAGGCAAAGGACTCTGTGTTAAATCCAACCGATACTCTCAGCGGGAAGTTTGCTAAGTCATTAAGAAGCCCTAAGGTTTCTATTCCTATTGTGCAAAGCCAATGAGACGTGCCTTCTTTTTGTGCCAGGAAGGCAATATCGGCAAAGGGCACAACGTAAACTTTTGCCCAGGTGCCTACCTCTACGAGCTTGGTGGTGAGGCTGAGATTTGCAATAAAGATTGAGTTCCATAAAGCTTTGTTGTATTTGCTGTCATCAATTATCCCTCGTAAGTAGGTTACAAAAGTTGCTGGATTGGAACCTTCTGGCGAATCTGTGGTTAGATTGTTAACTGGTTTCTTGGAAAAGATGCCAGAAATTCTTACGGCTGGATTTATCCAGTCATTGGCATAAGGGAAATAAGTGACAGAGAGTCTTGCATACTGCGAGGATTCGTCAGACCAATCATCAATGGGCATGGTTCTGGTAATAAACAGGGAAAAAGATATGCCTTTTTTGAAGTCCTGGTTGCCATCTATATACTTATTTACCCCGGAGCGAGTCAGTGAAACGCTTGCTGTGAAAGTTTTTTCGGTGTTTTTAGTAAAAGGATTTGTGAAAACAAAACTAGGGGAGAATAAGATATCTAAAGGAAATTCATAGGGGATAGTGATGGCCTCTTTCATGGTTATATCAATAAAATTATCGGTCTTTGAGGCGTTTAAGGTAATGATTTCTAGGTTTAGTGTGACTGTCTGGTCTCGGAGTTTGATGCCAAAATAGGAGAGTGCGGAGGAGGTTTTGACTTCTTGGGTGGCGGGTTTGTAGGTGAGATTTTGGGTGAAGGTAAAGCCGCCTAGGCTTTCAAAAATGTTTGCAAAGGTGGCAGTGTAGAAGAAATTGTCAAAGCCAAGGGTTTGACTTTCTGAGGCTTTGAGGGCAAAGCCTGCTTGAAATCTGAAGGTTGCGGCTTCTCCAATTTTGATGTTTGAGAGGGTTGTTCTTGAATAGAGCGTTAAGTCTTGGGTGAGGGCCTTGTACTCAAAGGTAACGTTGGTGTCTAAAAAGAAGTTGGCAATTGGGAATCGGTCTATGAGTAACTCAAAAAAGCAATAGGATTTCTCAAAACTTCTATCGCGCTGTTCTACCATAAACTTGGTGAAAAAATGAGAGAGTTTACCAAGAAAGTTCTCTGAGCTTGCGGCTACTCCCAGGCTAAGACCTGTGTTGGTGTCGTAGGAAGGAATTGGGTAGGCAATAATTGGGAGGTTGTCATTGATGGTGAAAATTGCGGTGTAGTGTTTTTCATCTGGGGCTGAGGTGTTAGCTGCGGTTGAGTTATTAGCTGCGGTTGAGGTGTTAGCTGCGGTTGAGTTATTAGCTGCGGAGGTTGTTATTTCTTCAATTGTACTGCTTGTTTGGTTGAAGATGTTCCAGTTTGCAATCTCTTGTTCTTTTGCTTTGACGTATTTTTTCAAGTCTTCATAGCTTCCAAAAGAGGTGTAATCCTCTAGCTGGAGCTTTGAATATGCCACTGAGGCGTCAGTGTTACCATTGAAAACGAATTTATAATTATCTATGGTATAAGTAGTTGCAAATATAAAAGAGGCAAGGACTAGTAAAAAAACGACCAAAAATAAGCGTTTCACATAAGATAGTTTAAGTCTCCAAATGCAAATATTCAATAGCGTGCAACTGTTGTTTTATAGAGCCCTTTAAGGGTATAATCTTATTGGTTTTGGCATTTTTGCCAAAAAGGAGCGTCTATAGTGAATTATATTAATTTGGATGCAACAAAAAGTTTTGCAAAACTTGAAGGTTGTAAGCCTTTTGACATTAAAAAAGGTCTTTCTGCAAAGAGAATTGATGCCTGCACAATAGCAGAAGCGGGCTCTCTTAAATATAACTATGCAGCCCTTCCTGTGGATGACCACATTCTGGATATCCTCCAAGAACTGGCAGATGAGCAACAGCTGATTGATAAATACAAGGCGCTTCTTTCTGGCGAGATTATGAACGTGGGCGAAAACAGGCTTGTTCTTCATCATTTAACCAGAGGACGTGTACTTCAAAACACAGCGGTTTATACTTCTTCCGTGGAGAAAGGAGAATTCTATGCTCAGGAGCTAGAGAAGATTAAGGATTTTTCCACTAAAGTTCGCAGTGGTGAAATTCTTGGTTCAACGGGCAAAAAAATCAAAACGGTGGTACAGATTGGCATTGGAGGCTCAGATTTAGGCCCCAGAGCCCTCTGTCATGCCCTCGCTTTGGTTGGGCCAGAAGATGGCTGCAGTGAAAAACTTGAGGCAAAATTCATCTCCAACGTAGACCCTGATGACGCAGCCCTGGTGTTAAAGGATTTGGATTTGGAATCCTCTCTGTTCATTCTGGTTTCAAAGAGTGGTACAACGCAGGAGACCCTTGCCAACAGAGATTTAGTCTTTAAGGTTATGAGAGACAGCAAGATTGAAGGGCTTGTTCCTGAAAAGCACGTGGTGGCGGTTACCAGTAATACCAGTCCTCTTGCAAAGGATGCAAACCTTCTTAAGGCCTTCTACATGGATGACTTTATTGGTGGAAGGTACTCCGCAACCAGTGCCGTTGGCGGTGTAATAATTTCTTTGACTTACGGCTTTGAAGTTTTCAAGGCTCTTTTGGAGGGCGCTCATGCAGAAGATGTTGCAGCCTTGAATCCAAACGTGAGAGAAAACGGAATTTTACTGGATGCAATGATTGGCATTTATTTGAGAAATGTGCTGGGTTATCCTTACAGCGCGGTGCTCCCGTACAGCCAGTGCCTGGACAGAATGCCTGCTCATTTCCAGCAGTTGGATATGGAGTCTAATGGAAAGCATGTTAATAGATTTGGAGAGAAGATAAGCTACCAGACCGGGCCGGTAATTTTTGGAGAGCCAGGAACCAATGGTCAGCATTCCTTCTACCAATTACTTCATCAGGGTACAGATCTTGTGCCAATGCAGTTTATTGGATTTAAAGAGGCGCAGGGCACGTTGGATTCTGTAAGCGGCGGTTCCACCAGCCACACAAAACTTAAGGCAAATCTTGTTGCTCAAATGGTGGCTTTTGCCTGCGGAAAGGAGAATAAAGAGAATCCAAATAAGGAATTTGACGGCTATAGACCTTCTAGTGTACTTGTGGCAGACAGGCTCAGCCCATTTGCACTTGGCTCAATTTTGGCTCACTTTGAGAACAAAGTTATGTTCCAGGGTTTTGTTTGGAACATTAACAGCTTTGATCAGGAAGGCGTTCAGCTTGGAAAGCTTTTAGCAAAGAAAGTGCTTGCCGGCTGTGAAGGAGATGAAAACCTTGAAGCGTATTCAAGGCTTTTGGGAATATAATCAAAATCAGGAGAAGAAAAGATGGCATTTATCATTATTGCAGTTGTTGTTATTTTGATTTTACTCGTTATTTCTACATACAATAAGTGTGTCAGATTGAAAAATCAGGGAGAAGAGGCTTATGCCCAGATTGATACCCATCTCAAGCAGAGATATGATCTTATCCCTAACTTGGTTGAGACAGTAAAGGGCTATGCAAACCACGAACAGAAGACTCTCACTGCGGTCATTGAAGCCAGAAACAAGGCAATGAGTGCTGGTTCTATTGAAGAAAAGGACAAGGCTGACAATGCTTTTGCTGGAACCCTCAAGAGTCTGTTTGCCCTCTCTGAAGCCTACCCTGAGCTTAAGGCTAACACCAATTTTACTGAACTTCAGAATCAGCTTTCCTCTTTGGAGAAGGACATTCTTCAGGCAAGAAAGTACTACAATGCTGTAGTTAAGACCTTCAACACCACCATTGAAACCTTCCCAACTTCTTTGATTGTTGGAATTTTTGGTGGAAAATTTAAGAAGATGTCCTATCTTGAAGTTGCAAACGAGGAACGTCAGAACGTGAAGGTTAACTTCAACAATTAATTTAGAATATGAAAAAATCGCTAGTCCTAGCCTTATTTTTTACAGTCTGTTTGTGCTCCGTTTTTGCACAGACAGACTATTACATTGAACAGTACGACATCTCTATTGAAGTAGGCAAAAACAATGTCTACAGCGTCACAGAGAACCTTGAGTTTTACTTTAATGGTCTGCATCACGGCTTTTACAGAGAAATCCCATACGATTACACGGACTACAACGGGGTGAAAGCCAAAATCTCCAAGGTCACCTGCTCAGATGAGTATTCTGACTACACTGAAGCCGGTTACTACGTGATGAAAATTGGCTCTTCTGACCGTGCCTTCAACGGACTCAAAGCCTACACCATTACCTATGACTGCAATATGTATTCCGATCTAAATGACGGCTACGACGAGTTTTACTACAACATCATTGGCGCGGGCTGGGAGTGCCCAATCAAGAACGTCAGCTTCTCAATTACTTTCCCGGGAGGGGGCGACTCTGACCTAAAAACCCTCATCTCAGAGAACCTCTGGTTTACCCGTGGCTCCTATGGCTCCACCTCCAACGAGGGCATCTCCTACACCATCACCCAAAATCCCGATACCTCTGTGACGGTTTCTGGTACTTGTTCCAATCTTGGCGCTTACCAAGCCCTGACGGTACGGGTGCAACTTCCAGAGGGCTGGTATTCTGCAGCTAAGAAACCTTGGGATTATAGAGGTTTATTTAAGGTTTTAAACCCGCTTTTGACGGTGTTACTTTTGGCTGCCGCTGCAGTAGTCTGGCAGCTTCATGGTCATGATGCTATTCCAATTATCACTGCTAGATTTGAACCTCCTGAGGGTCTTTCTCCTCTTTTGGTTGGTTACTTGTATGACAAGACGGTACAGGATAAAGATGTCATTTCCATGCTGTTTTACTGGGCCGACAGAGGGCTTTTGACTATCAATGATGAAGGGGACGATAATTTTACCTTTACAAAATTAAAGGATATTGAGGCCTATGCCATAGAAAAAGGGGAGAATATCCCTTCTTTGGAAATTCGCCTTTTTAACGGGTTCTTTAAGAATCATGAAGTGGGTGAAACTGTCAACTTCAAGGATTTGGAGAAGAATAATTTCTACGAATGCATGTACCAGGCAAAAATGAAGGCTGCCAATTATTTCAAAAAGGACAAGAGTCTTACAGACACAAAGAGCATAGGCTTATCTTTTTTGTTTTACTTTGTAGCCGCGCTACCAGTACTTTTTCTCTTTTGCAGACAAGCATTGTGTCAGTTCCCAGAAGAATCCAGTGCATTCATTCTTATTTTTGTCTTTGCTTTACCTTTCTTTAATGCGGTAGTTTTCTCAAATCTTTTTAGGAAATGGTATGCTAGAAAGACCAACTTCTTTGCCATAGTTTTGTGCGTAATTCCTAGTGCCTTTGGATTTGGATTGCTCTATGCACAGGCCAGCTATTACATGGGCAGTGAGGCCCTTGTGCAGACATTGGTATCGGTCTTTGGTAGTGCTGCTCTCTCGTTTATGGGTGCAATCATGCCAAGACGTAGCGAGTATGGAAATAAGCTTTTGGAGCAGGTGTTGGGTTACAGGGAATTTATTGAGAAGGTGGAGCTGGCGGTGCTGCAACTGCTGATTAAAGATGACCCTATGCTGTATTACCACACCTTAAGTTATGCCATTGTGTTGGGCTTGGAAGATAAGTGGGCAAAGAAGTTTGAGGGTATTGCAATTCCGCCAGTGCAGTGGTATAGAGGACCTTCTGCAATTGATGCTTATTACTTGGCTAGGATGACCACAAGAATGTATAGGCATTTGCCAGCTGCAATTGTTCCTGAGACTTCAAGCAGCCGCAACCCTGGTAGACATGTGGGCGGCGGTGGCTTTAGTTCTAGTGGTTTCTCCGGCGGTGGTTTTGGCGGAGGTGGCGGCCGTGCCTGGTGACCTGATTGGTTTCCTCCTTTCTGCTGCTCTAATTGCCTTGTGTTTTCTGCTTTCGTTCTTGGTGGTGAAGCATGGTGAGGGACAGGGCAGGTTTGAGATTGCACGAAAGATAGTCCATATTGGGGTTTCCAACTGGTTTTTTATCTATTACTACTGCTTTGAGGGCATTGTTTGGCCCCTTGTAGGGCTTGGGCTTTTTGCTCTAATCAATTTTATTCTCACTGTAAGTGGGGCTTATTCTGCAATAATTGGTGCTTCTAGTGTAAAGAGAAGTTGGGGCGTAGTGTATTACCCATTGGCAATTATCGTGCTGTTGATTTTGCTGGCTTTGGGCTTTGGAACTGAGACGGCCCTTGGCTGTGCAATCCTTGGTATGGGATATGGAGACGGGCTTGCGGCTTTGATTGGCCAGAAGTTTGGTCAGAAAAAAGTTTTTGCTGGCAGTAAGAAAACCGTGCTGGGGTCAGTGACTTTACTGCTGGTTGTAATGCTGATTGTTTGTGTGCTTAACGTGTGGCTTGCCGGTAAGCCTCTAGATATTAATCTTGTTGCATGGAGCCTGCTGATAGGGTTTGTTTCCGCTATCTTTGAGGCTGTTACTCCGTTGGGGCTTGATAATGTTACGGTTCCAGTTGTAATTTTCTTGTTGGCAGGGCTTATATGATTACTTACCTTAACAATCTTTTGTTTGCTTTGAAATGGCCTTGGTCTTTAATCCTTATTGTAGGAATGATGGTCTTAATTGGTGTAATTGCCTTAAAAAAACAATCCTTGGATGTTTCTGGGACTATTGCTGCAGTGGTAATGGGGGTGATGGTTCTTTGGTGTACTCGCTTTGGCGGCTTCTTCTTATTACTTCTTTTCTTTGTGGGAAGTAATGTTGTTGGCAAGGTTTCTAAACGTATTAGGCAACAATCTTTAGGTGAACTGCTTATTGAAAAAAAAGGCTCCAAAAGAGACATGATGCAGGTGCTAGCAAATGGGCTTATGGCAACCCTTGGCGCCCTCATGTGGTATTGCACGGGCAAACTTACCGCTTTGGTTTTGTTTGGTGCTGCTCTTGCGGAGGCTACTAGCGATACCTTTGCCGGAGAAGTTGGAAGGCTGAGTAAAAAGCCTCCGGTTTCAATAAGAACTCTTACTCCTGTTCCCAAAGGACTTTCTGGCGGAATTACTCTCTTGGGTACTGCTGCTGCATTTCTTTCTTCCTTAGTAATTGCTCTTTTTTGGGCTGTTTTCTTCAAAGATTCCCTTGGCAGCACCTCTGATTTCTTCTTTGCTTTGGGTATAATTGCAATTACAGGCTTTATGGGGTGTATTGTGGATTCGTATCTTGGTGCCTGTGCCCAGGCTCATTACAGAGATCCTGAGACAGGCGAACTTACAGAGAAAGAATATAAAGATGGGCAACATCTGGAACTTGTGCAGGGACTACGCTGGGTAGACAATGACATGGTTAACCTTCTGTCAAACATTTTTTCTGCCGTTTTTGCCCTTGGAATGAGCGCCCTTATCTCCTAGACTCTTAGTAAAGAGAGCAAACTGAGCGAAAAGTAAGTGGAAAAATTCAATTTTGAAAATTTTACTTACTTTTGTAAGTCTTTTTTTTAAAATTTGATTTTTCCACTTATGCAAAGATTTGCACTGACAAGGATTTGCAGTGCTAATTTATAACTTTGCTTGATTTCTGAGGGATTCTTTTGTATCTTTCTTACGGTTGGTCGTGGACCGCCAAAAAATGATTATAATTTTAGGAGATAAATTTTATGGCTAAACAGCTTCAGTTCAGTGAGGATGCAAGAAAATCCTTAGTTTCTGGTGTAGAACAAATTGCAAAGGCAGTCATGACTACCTTGGGTCCAAAAGGACGTACAGTTCTTCTTGATAAGAAGTATGGTGCTCCAATGATTACAAAAGACGGTGTAACAGTTGCTCGTGAAGTTGAACTGGAAGATCCATTTGAGAACATGGGTGCTCAGTTGGTTAAGGAAGTTGCTTCTAAGACAAACGATGTTGCCGGTGATGGAACCACCACCGCTACAGTTCTTGCTTGGGCAATCACCAAAGAGGGCATGAAGAGTGTTTCTGCTGGTGTCAACCCAATGGGTATCAGACGTGGTATTGATAAGGCTGTTGCAGATGCTGTTGCAGAAATTAAGGCTGAAGCAAAGCCAGTAAGCGAGAAAGAAGAAATCACACAGGTTGCTTCTATTTCTGCTAACAATGATAGAGTCATTGGTGAAGAGATTGCTAATGCAATGGAAAAGGTTGGTATGGATGGTGTCATCACCGTTGAAGAGTCCAAGAATATTGAGACTACTACTGACTTTGTTGAAGGCATGCAGTTTGACCGTGGTTATATTTCTGCTTACTTTGCTAACAACCGTGAGACCATGACTGCTCTCTTGGATGATCCTTACATTCTCATTTACGACAAGAAGATTTCTTCTATGAAAGAACTTCTTCCTATTCTTGAGAAGGTTGTTCAGACCAGCAAGCCTCTGCTTATCATTGCAGAAGATGTTGATGGTGAAGCACTTACCACCTTGGTGGTTAACTCCCTCAGAGGTACCCTTAATGTTTGTGCAATTAAGGCTCCTGGTTTTGGTGACAGAAGAAAGGCTATGCTGGAAGATATTGCTATTCTTACTGGTGGACAGGTTATTAGTGAAGAACTTGGCATGAAGCTTGAGAACGCAGAGCTTTCACAGCTTGGTCGTGCAAAGAGCATTAAGGTTGAGAAAGAGAACACCACAATCATCAATGGTCTTGGTGATGCTGCAAATCTTAAAGACAGAATTGCTCAGATTAAGAAGCAGATTGCTGATACTACCAGCGATTATGACCGTGAGAAACTCCAGGAGAGACTTGCAAAACTTGCTGGTGGCGTAGCAGTCATCAACGTTGGTGCTCCTACAGAAGTTGAGCTTAAGGAAAGAAAGCACAGAGTAGAAGATGCTGTTAATGCAACTCGTGCTGCTATTGAAGAGGGTGTCATCCCTGGTGGTGGTGTTGCTCTTGCTCAGGCTGCTAAGAAGATGGAGTCCTATGATCTTTCTGGTCTTACAGATGAAGAAGTTATTGGCTACAAGATTGTTCGCAGAGCGCTTGAAGAACCTATGCGCCAGATTGCAGAGAACGCTGGTGAAGATGGTGCTATCATTGCTGATAAGTGCAAGAACAGTGAGAAGGGCATTGGCTATGATGCAAACAGCAATAAGTGGGTTAACATGGTTGCTGCTGGTATCATTGACCCTGTCAAGGTAACTAGAAGTGCTCTTCAGAATGCTGCAAGTATTGCTGCTTTGATTCTTACTTCAGAATGTGCAATCACTGACATTCCTGCTCCAGAGCCAGCTCAGCCAGCGGCAGGTGCAGGCATGGGCGGCATGATGTGATAGCCTTCTTGTCTTTTTTCTGATCTCCGTTGTTGCTACGGGTGACAAAAAAGAATGTGGAAAATATCGAGCTTGCCTCGCGTTTTTCACACTTTAGTAACACCGATAAAAAAGAATGTGAAAAATATCAGGCTTGCCCTGCGTTTTTCACATTCTTTTTGTCTATTTGACAATTATTCAACATACGTGTATCTTTATCTAAAAGTTTTTGACAAACAAAGAGAGGTCTTAATATGTATTCATTGATAATGGCTCTTGGCTCAACAGCCACTACTTCTTCCACCTCCACAACCTCAACTGCTGGTTCAATGTGGACAACCCTCGTGACCTTTGGTCTCATTATCCTGATTTTCTATTTCATGATTATCAGACCACAGAAGAAGAGAGACAAGGAAGCCCGCGATATGCTGGCTGCTATGAAGAAGGGTGATAAGGTTGTTACAATTGGTGGCATCAGAGGTACAGTTGCTGTTGTAAAAGAAAGCACAGTCATTATTAAGGTTGATGATAACACAAGAATTGAGTTCAGCAAGAACGCTATTTCCCAGATTCTTGATAAGAAGCCTGAGACTACCGCTTCTGCAAAAAAGAATGAAAAAGTTGAGAAGGTAGAAAAGCCAGCTGAAGTTGAGGCTCCAAAGACTGAGGAAGCACCAAAGGCAGAGGATGCACCAAAGGCTGAAGAAAAGAAAGACTGACATTAGGTTTTTCTGTTGAACGGGGCTGTAACAAAAGTCAGATTTTTTCTGACAGTGCGTTACAGCCTTTTTTTTGGGAAAAGACAATGATTGTTAAGAAAAGTTCAATAATAGGCTATTGTTACGGCGTCTCTAATACCATTCAGTTGGCACAAGAATGTTTAAATCTTGCCCAGGAAAAAGGGCTCCCTTGTTATAGCCTTGGAAAACTTATTCATAACGAAGATGTTGTTGCTTTTTTTGAGCTAAAAGGGCTCAAAACCATAAAAACGCCAGAGGGCAATGAGCCTGGAGTGGCTCTGATTAGGGCGCATGGTATTAAAGACAGCGAGAGAAGGACTTTTCAGCAGGCAAATTTTCAGCTTATTGATTCTACCTGTCCAACAGTACAAAAGGGACTTAAAGCGGTGAAAACAGCCGCAAAAGAAGGAAAGACTGTCATTCTTTTGGGTTTTGAGGGTCATGCTGAGACGCTGGGACTTCAAGGAGTTGAGGTAGAAGAGGGGATCTTGGCTAAAACCGTGTTACTTTCCTCTTTAGAGGAAGCAGAGCAATTTGTTAGATCCAAAAAGTTTTCTCCCGAGGAGCCTCTGGCGGTAGTTACTCAGACAACGTTTCCAGAAGATGCTTTTAAAGCTATAACTGAGCTATTGAAGAGAGAGTTTAGAAATATCGGGATAAAAAATTGTCCGTGCGCACAGTGTGGAAAAAGAGAACGGGCGGGGTATGAGTTGGCCTGTAAGTGCGATTGTGCCGTTGTGGTGGGCGGGCGAAAAAGTGCTAACACCAAGAATTTGGCTGAGGTGGCGAAAAAGAGTGGAAAACCGGTGTTTCTGGTGGAAAATGCAATGGATTTGGTGAACTCAGAGGGGAATCTTCAAGAGGAATTGAAAAAATACAGGACGGTGGCGCTGCTTTCTGGATCGTCTACGCCAATTGTGGTGGTGGATGCAGTTGCCACGTTGTTACAGAATATAAAGTAGTATTGAAAAACACATGCCATTGGAATACAATTCATGGCAGATTTGGAAAATGCGCATTAAGCGTTACAGGAGATAGATATGTCAGAAAAGCTCTCTCAAGATGAAAAGCTGAAAATGGTTAGACACTCCATGGCTCACGTCATGGCAGAGGCTGTTCTTGAGTTGTTCCCTACTGCTCAAATTGCAATAGGTCCTGCAATTGAGAATGGTTTTTATTACGATTTTGAACTTCCAAGAACTCTTGGACCAGAAGATCTTGAAGCAATTACTGAGAACATGAAGAAAATCATTGCTCAGAATAAGGAATTCAAGAGAATTGAAGTTACTCGTGCACAGGCTGCAGAGTTGTTCAAGGATCAGAAGTATAAGTTGGAGCTTTTGGCTGCAATTCCAGAGGGAGAGACGGTTACTATCTACAATCAGGGTAATTTTACAGATCTCTGCAGAGGCCCACATGTTGCTTCTACAAAAGAACTTAGAGCAGACTCTTTTAAGCTTTTGAACATTGCTGGTGCTTACTGGCGTGGTGATGAGCACAATCAGATGCTCACAAGAATTTATGGTACTGCTTTTACCAATCCTAAGGAGTTGAGGGCATACTTACAGTATCTGGAAGATGTTGAGAAGAGAGATCATAGAAGACTTGGAAAAGAGCTGGATTTGTTCAGCCTTCATGAGGAAGCAGGTCCTGGTCTTGTTTACTGGCATCCAAGGGGAGCTAGAATCAGACAGATTATTGAGAACTTCTGGCGTGAAGAGCATTACAAGAACGGCTATGAGATGGTCTATACTCCACACGTTGGTAAGAGCTGGCTGTGGGAGACTTCTGGTCACCTTGGTTTCTACAAGGACAGTATGTATCCTCCAATGGAGATGGATAAGGCTGACTACTATGCAAAGCCAATGAACTGCCCGTTCCATATTATGATTTATCAGAACAGCAAGAAGAGCTACAGAGACCTTCCTTGCAGATGGGCTGAGCTAGGTACTGTTTACAGATACGAAAAGGCCGGTGCTTTGCATGGACTTATGCGTGTTCGCGGTTTTACACAGGATGATGCTCACCTCTTTGTAACTCCAGACCAGATGGACGATGAAATCATTGAAGTTCTCAGATTCTCCCTTTATATGTTGCATTCCTTTGGTTTCCAGGATATTCATGCTTACATTTCAACCAAGCCTGAAAAATCTGTTGGTGAGCCGGAGAAATGGGAGGCTGCAACTGCAGCCCTTAAGAAGGCAGTTGAGAAAGAGGGTCTTTCCTATGACATTGATGAAGGCGGCGGAGCTTTCTATGGTCCAAAGATTGACCTTAAGATTAAGGATGCTATTGGAAGAGAATGGCAGCTTTCAACCGTTCAGTTTGACTTCAACCTCCCAGAGAGATTTAAGCTTACCTTTGTTGACAAAGACGGCGTAGAGAAGAGACCTTACATGATTCATAGAGCCTTGCTTGGTTCTATTGAAAGATTCTTTGGTGTTCTCTTGGAGCACTATGCTGGAGCCTTCCCACCATGGCTTGCACCTGAGCAGATTAGAATTGTCCCAGTTGGTGATAAGTTCTTTGACTATGCTAAGACGCTTGAGCAGACCTTCAAGGCTGCTGGGCTTAGAGTCACAAGTGACCTTTCTGATGACAGAATGAACAATAAGATTAGACTTGCTGCTAACATGAAGATTCCTTACACCGTTATTGTTGGTGAGAAGGAAGAAGCTGGAAATCTTGTCTCTGTTCGTTACAGAGGCGGAAAGCAGGTCAATGGCATTGAGACTCAGGCTTTCATTGATGAAGTCAATAAGATAGTCGCTGACAAGGCTCAACTCTAATTTTTTTCAATATTTTGCTAAATTAGGACATTGATGAGGTTTTTGTAAGGTTGCAAAAACCTCTTTATAAAAACCTCTGAGAATAGGAATTTGAAATGAATAAAAAAGAACTGGATGCTTTTGCCTCTCTTGAAAAAATGGACAGAGAGGCAACTCTCATAAGTCATATTAACGCTGTGCTTGGCTACGATTTTGAAACAGTTATGAGCAAGAAGGGCGGAGAAGAGAGAGGAAAGCAGACGGCTTATCTTTCATCTTTGGTGCACAATATTGTTGCTGGTCCAAAGATGAAAGAGGTTCTTGATGCCCTTTCAGAGGTAGAAAATTCACAATCTGATGTTGCCACTGACGAACAAAAAGCGTTGATCCGCTATTGTAAAAAGGTCTACGAGGACGAGTCAGTTCTTCCAATGAATTTGGTTGAGGCCTTAAGCGAGGCTTCCAGTAACTGCCAGAATCAGTGGTTTGAAGCCAGAAAGACTGGCGACTACAAAACTTTTGCCCCTTACCTGGAACGTCTAGTTGCTCTGGTAAAAGAGAGCGCCCAACTTTCTTCCAATGGGCGTAGTCTGTACGACACCCTTTTGTACAAATATGACATGGGCTTTGACAGCGCAGAAATCTCCACGCTTTTTGATGGCATGGAAAAAACCATCAAAGCCGTCATGGAGCAGGTTGCTTCTTCATCCAAAAAGGTCACAGACCAAGACGAAGCCTTTTTGTACGAAAAATACAATATTGACAAACAAAAGGACTTCTCCCACCAAATCCTTACAGACATGGGTTACGATTTTGACCGCAGCACAATTGGCGTGGTAGCGCACCCCTTCACCTCAACCTTAGGCGTGGACGATATTCGCATCACCACCCGCTTTGAAGACCCAAACGTCACCTCCCAGCTTTTCACCATAGTCCACGAAGGCGGTCACGCCCTCTACGAAATGGGCGCCTGTAGCGGCTGGATTAAGGGCACTTCACTGGGACAGGGCGTCAATATGGCCTTCCACGAAAGCCAGAGCCGCCTCTGGGAAAACCTCGTTGCCAGAAGTCCACAATTCTGGGAGCACTACTTCCCAATTTTCAAAGACTACTTCCCCGCACAAACCAAGGGGGTGGACTTTTCCTCCTTCCTGCGCGCCATCAACCGCATCAAAACCGATGATGTTCGCGTTAATGCTGACGAAGTGACCTACGGGCTTCACATAATTCTGCGTTTTAGACTTGAAAAAGAGCTCTTTGACGGAAACCTCACCGTCTCTGACCTGCCAGAAGCCTGGAACGAGATGTCCTTAAAACTTCTGGGCAAAAAACCAGACAACATGCAAAGCGGAGTCTTACAGGACGTTCACTGGCCAGGTGGAATGTTCGGCTATTTTCCTTCTTATGCTTTGGGGAATCTAATTAATGCTCAGGTCTGGAATTACATGCAAAAAGATTTGGATGTTAATGCAGCCATGAGAAGCGGACATTTATACGAAATTAAGAATTATTTAACGGACAAATACTACAAGTTTGGAGCAATCTATCCTGCAAATGACCTCCTTGAGCGAGTTACGGGAGAAAAATTGAATGCCTCCTACTTTGATACTTACCTTAGAGAAAAGTATAAGCAGCTTTTCTCTTAATACTAGTTTTGGAGTTTAAACATGAATTTACCTAATAAAATAACAGTTACAAGACTGGTTTTAGCCCCTTTCTTTTTCTTGTTTTTCTTTGCAGTAGATGTAATTACTGGTCTTTCTCCTGTTCTGTATTCAGTAATTTTGGTACTAATTTACGGGGTGATGGAACTTACGGACCTCTTGGATGGTAAGATTGCAAGAAAGAGAAAGCTTGTCACAGATCTTGGAAAGGTTATGGATCCTTTTGCAGATGTCATTAGCCACCTTACCTTCTTTACCTGCTTTCTAGCCTGTGGCATCATGCCAGTTTGGGCTTTTATCTTGATAGTCTGGAGAGAGTTTGCCCAATCTTTTACCAGAATGCTCATGATGGGAAAGGGCAAGGCTCTTGCTGCAAATATCTTTGGCAAGGCAAAAACCTGCCTTTATGCTTTGTGTAGTGTTTTAGGTATTGCTGTTAGAGTTTGTCAGGTAATTGCAATTGATGCGGCACTTCTTGCTACCTTTAGCACTATAATGTACGTCTTGTTTGCTCTTGCTGCCTTTGCTTCTGTTGCTTCCTATCTTATATATGTAAAAGGCATTATTGATAGCAAGGCCCTCAGTTCAATGACTCGCTAAAAGTTTTAAGATATTCGTAAACAAACGTAGGAACTGCCTGTTTGACAGTTTCCCAAGCGCCTTGGAATAGGGCTTCTCTTACCATGGAGGAAGAGATGTACTTATCGCCAAGGCGTTTTCTTTCTGCTACCTTCAGCGGAATTTTAGCAGTTCTGCTTTCTTGTCTCAGAGCGTTAAGGTGCATTTCAGACAGCTCGTCTCGAGGTTCGTCACCTACGAATCTTGTCTTTATATTTAGTTTTGGCGCAAGTTCTTGAAAGAATAGCTGTGCATCCAATAGTGCATATAGGTGGGCTCTGCCTTTTTCTTCTGTACTCCAGTCTTTAGGAAAGGAGTTTCTTCCAATTAAAACGGGCCCAGAGGGGAGAACTAGCACGTTGGGATACTTTTCAGCCCCTTTTTTTACCAGGCGCAATCTGTCCTCAAAGGGTATTTCAAGTTCAGCACTTTCGTGATTTCCTTTGCAGCCAGAGTCCGGCTTTCCTTCAATTACAAAAACAACAACGGCACTACTGCGTTTTGAAGCGAGGCTTAAAAGATAATCATGTCCTAAAGTGTAGGGATTTGCATTAAAAACAAGGCAAGAGAGGTTTTCTAGGCTATCAAAATGTTCTTTTAGCTTGGCATTTGTAGCGTCAAGCCAAGAATTGAAAATATCGGGATTGGAAAGGGCATTCAAATATTGGAAAAGTTGTGGGGAAGTAGACATGTGAGCAAGTATAGCATTTTTGTTGTCCTTTGTCCGATTTTTGGGTAGATTTCACGTGGAGGCTCGTCATGGATGAGATTTTCTTGAAGAATAGAGAAGTTGGGAAAGTTTTGGTTTTTGGACATAGAGGCTACAGTCAACTGTATCCAGAAAACACTATGATTTCGTTTGAGGCCTGTGCAAAAAGACCTGAGGTGGATGGCGTTGAGCTGGATGTCCACCTTTGTAAGAGTGGTGAAGTGGTGGTGGCGCACGATTTTTCGCTTAAGCGTACTGCCGGCGTGGATAGGGAGATTGAAGAATTGACGCTTTCTGAGCTGCAGACAATTGATGTGGGATCTTTCAAGGGCAGTGAGTTCTCTAGCGCGCGAATTCCGCTTTTGGAGGACCTTTTGGGCACCTATGGTACTCGCTTTATATATGATATAGAACTGAAGGTGAAGGCAGGCAAGGTGAATCCTGCGCTCTGCAAGAAGACGCTGGAGGTGATTCGCAAGTGCAACGTGCAAGATAACGTGATGGTTTCGTCTTTCAACCCATTTGCATTGGGCAAGTTTGGGCGTCTATGCAAGCATGAAATGCCTTGTGCCGATATTTTCTGTCATTCGGCGGATGTGCCGCGCTCACTTTGGAATGGCGCTGGTCATTATGTTAGCCATAGTACTTATCTTAAGCCTCAGTTTTCTCAGGTGAATGAAGAGTTTCTTTCAAAGCATAAAGGGCTTCCGGTTATTACTTGGACTGTTAATTCTGCAGAGGAGGCTAAGCGTCTAGTTTCTCTTAATAATACAGAGAAGGGGATGCGTGTGTACGGGCTTATTGGAAATGATCCCTGCCTTATAGCAGAGGCAATTGGGCGCGTTTAGGTTTGGTAAAGAAATTTTAAAAAAAATAAAAAAAAGTGTTGACACTCTGAGGCGAATCGAGTAGTTTACATGAGCACGCTCAAAAGAACGAGCGCTGCAACAGATTTTTACAGAGATATTAGAGAAGAGAAGGTTAGAAAATTAGTTTGCAACGATTGCTATTTGCCGTTGGTTGCAAATTTCATTTTTGGAAGCTTGAGGGCTTCCTAGTCAATTC
>CAVISO010000032.1:0-14536 GCA_963645435.1 Sphaerochaetaceae bacterium
CATCCTCACTTCAGCCTCACTTTACTCTCAATACGTACCTAAAAGCCCCAACTTATAATATGTCCTCTAGAACTTTAATAATCTCTTCAATGCTAATAGGCTTAGCAATATGACCATTCATGCCCGCTTCAAGAGACTTCTTACGGTCCTCCTCAAAAGCATTAGCCGTCATAGCCACAATAGGAATATTAGCCTTTCTATTGTTCGCCAACGTTCTAATCTCATGGGTTGCAGTATAACCGTCCATCTTAGGCATTTGGATATCCATGAAGATTAAGTCATAATCGTCCTCGCCAGCTTTGTACATAATATCCACCGCCTCAACCCCATCAGTAGCAGTATCCACCTTGAGACCAAGACTCTCTAGGATAGCACAGGCAATCTCCAAATTAAGGGCGTTATCCTCAACCAAAAGCGCACGCGTGCCGCTAAAATCCTCAATCAAAGGCTTTGCCGGAGCCTTAAGAACCTCTTCACTCAGTTGCAAATCCAAAGTAACAGTAAAGAGAGACCCCTTGCCCTCCTCACTCTGAGCCGTGATAGAACCACCCATCATATCCACAAGGTTCTTTGTGATAGCCATGCCAAGCCCCGTGCCCTGAATACCAGTAACAGTAGCACTGTGCTCACGGGAGAAGGACTCAAAAATATGCTTCAGGAAAGCCTCTGACATACCAATACCATTATCCTTGACAGAGAAAATGCAGGTCACATAATTCTTTTTACTGCAAGGCTTTTCCAAAAGCTTAAGCCTAACCTCGCCACCTTCAGGAGTATATTTAATAGCATTGCCCACAATATTAATCAAAATCTGATTAAGTCGCAGTTTATCAGCAAGCACATTCTCATGTATCACATCCTGCATATCAATGACAAACTTCTGCTTCTTAGAAGAAAACAGCCCCAAAGTCATAGTCTTAAGATCATTAAGCAATTCCAGAAGATTTACAGGCTTTTCCTCCAGCATAACCGTACCACTTTCAATACGGCTCATATCCAAAATATCATTGATAAGATTCAAAAGGTGACCACTGGAAGTACTAATCTTCTCAAGGTAATCCTGTACCAGTGCCTTATTGTCCATGTGCGACTGCGCTAGGGAAGTAAAACCAATAATGGCATTCATTGGCGTACGAATATCATGAGACATACTGTTAAGGAAGGTAGATTTAGCCTTGTTGGCCGTCTGCGCCGCCTCAAGTGCCTTAGAAAGCTGTTCCTGCTGCTCAAACTCACGCAGCTTCTCGCCCGTAATATCACGGGCAACATATAGCGCCTCTTTAGCACGTCCTGCTTCATCCCTTCTCTTAACAATGAAGCGCGCTTCAAACCACTTGCCCCTGGGATTTTTATATTCCGTAGCTATAGTGTTCACAGTTTCAAGCCGGTCTGCAAGCGTATCAACCTCTGCAAAAGTCTGCATTTGAGCCCTCATTTCCGGCGCCACAAAGTAGTTGAAAATCATATCCTTCACATCATCAAAAGTGCCGCCTTTTCCAGCCATACTTTCCATAATGGAAGTACTATTGAGCACCTCATAATAATGCGAATCAATATCAATCCTAAAGATAGTAGAATAGATAGTAGAAACAGCAGAAATCACCTCCGCATGTTCCTTCTCTTCTCTCAGATGAGCCTCTTTCAGCTCCCGTTCCCTCTTCTCCAAAAGAAGATGCTCTTTAATAATGCGGTCAACATTCTCAAAGCCCGCAATAACATGCACCTTATCCTGCATGAGATTGATGCTAAACCGATAAAAAATAGTCTTTTCTCCCACCAGCATTCTATAGTTTCCAGTCAGCTCCTCCTGCGTCCTGAAAACTTCTCTGAGATGCTCAACACACAACTGATTTTTAAGCATCAACTTATCTTCTGGATGCACCGCCTCACCAATCCACTCATTCAAAAACGGCTCATACGGGAACTCTACCTTCATGACATTATCCAGCCTATGGTCCACGTAATCATCATCCAACTTGAGCACCCTAGCCGACGCCTTTTCCAAGTTCACTATATACACATTCTTGAAATTGTGCGCGAGCGTATCAAAGATAGCCAGCTGCTCCTCTCTCTGCTGCTCCTCCACCTCATGCCGCTCAATAATGTCATCTATATTCTTAATGCCTGCAACCACGCAATTGAGATTCGCCATCTTGTAGAAAGCGTAATGGCAATAATGAACTTTTCCCTCTTCTACAACCCGATAATTTCCAGAAATCTCCTCTTCAGTTTTAAAGACCTCCTCCAGGTGCTCCAAAGAAACTGCCCTCTCCAAAAGCTCCCTGTCATCAGGATAAACATAGGACTCAAGGTAATTTTTCAAATTCTTACTATAAAAGAACATCTTGTTTGGTCCGGCATCCAAGCCCTCACCAAGGAAGCTCTTCATCTTAAGAATGCGCGCAGAACCCTGCTCCAAATCAATCCAGAACAAATTCTGATAATCCGCAGAAAGCACGTTGATAATTGCCTGGCTCTTTTCCTCATTCAACATTTCAACGCCAAAAATCACATGGCAAAGCCTGCCCTCCTCATCCTCATCTTCCTTGAAGAAGTGAAGCTTACAGAACTCGGCAGCATAAGATAAGAACTCCATGGAAATCTGATTCTTACCCTTCATACGCTCTTCCAGCGTACTGCGGTCCACAAACCTCAGAGCCTCCTCCCGGCTCCACTGAGAAGAAAGAACACTAACAATGCGCCTGGAGTTTTCATCAAAATTGTTAGAATCCGGAAGTATAATCTTTTTAATTGACGGAGATTCCTTGATGGAAGAATAAGTATTCGTCTGAACATTCACCCTGTGCAGAGAGTAGAAAAGATAGGAAAGAGTATTGTACGCACTCTCAAGTCCCCTGTTTCTATACTCATGCCCTGCACTGACTACATTATCAATATTGCGAAACCCCACCACCAGGCTGAGCGGCTCCTCCGGTTTTGAAATGCGGTTATAGCGTGCCGTATAGTTGTGAATCTTATCCTCTTCTAGAATTCTATAGTCATACTCAAAGAGATTCCTTCCGCCAGAAAAAGCCTCCAGGAGAGCAGCAGGAGAAAGCGTTTTCAGAAAATTGTCCTTATCTGCAGGATACACCCGATCCCTGGCATAGGTGCCAAGTAGCTGAGAATAACAGAAGCCCTGCGGCTTATCTGTAATCCCCGCTGTAACATAGCCCCTAAGCTTTATAGTATCTGCACTGTCCTCGTTAGGACGCACCACAAACACATTAAGATAGTCCGCAGTCAACGCTACCATTAAGTCAACATGATTAATCATACTCTTATCTTCTCTCTGCTCTCAGAATACTAATTTTATCTTAACACAAAAAACGGAAGCTTAAACTGATTTTTTACCCAACTCTGCACATTGCCTTAGCACCTTGTAAAGAAGTTGCGAATCAAAAGGCTTAGTCAAATGGAAATTCATTCCCGCTTCAAGAGTGCGCTTACGCTCCTCATCAAAAGCATCGGCCGTCATAGCAACAATAGGAACGCTGGAAGAATCGGGTCTATCCAGAGCCCTGATAGTTTTGGTAGCCTCAAGACCATCCATCACCGGCATACGAACATCCATCAAAATCACATCAAAGAAGAACGGCTGACTGCCAGAGAAGGTATCAACCGCCTCCTGCCCGTTGGTGGCAAGCTGCACCGTACAGCCAAAATTCTCCAAAATAACCTTGGCAAGATAAATGTTAATCTCGTTGTCCTCAACCAAAAGCACCTGCAGACCCTCCAGGCTCTCCTGCGGAGTAACAGTAGCCACAGGAGCAGCAAGCTCTGCCTTTGACACAATATCAACATTGAGAATTACGGTAAATTCCGACCCCTCGCCCAGCTTACTCTTAACAGAGATTGAACCATCCATAGCCTCAACCAGGTTCTTAACAATGGAAAGCCCAAGTCCAGAGCCCTTAGTAGAGTCACTGAGACTAGAACGCTCCTGAGAAAACGGCTCAAAGAGGTGCTGCTGGAACTCTTCGCTCATACCAACACCATTATCCCTAACTACAAACCTAATGCGCAGCTTACCTTCATCTGTCTCAAGGTTTATTATCTGAAGCCAAACATCACCACCCTCTGGCGTAAACTTCACAGCATTAGAAAGAAGATTCAAGAAAATTTGGTTAAAACGGAGCTTATCCACAGAAATAGTGTACTCTCCCGGATTCATCTCCGAATGGAAATGAATATGCTTTTCCTCCATCAGCGGCTGAACAACCGTTTCAATCATAGAAAGGAATTCTGACCTGGTCAAATTTTCCTTATTCAGCACCAAATTGCCGCTTTCAATCCGGTTCATATCCAGAATATCGTTAATCAAGCCCATGAGGAACTTACCAGACACCAGCGTCTTTTCCAAATACTCGCGCACCTGATCTGAAACCGGCTCCTGCAGCGCCAACTGGGTGAGATTGATAACGCCATTCATAGGAGTACGAATATCATGACTCATGCGCGACAAAAAATCCGTCTTCGCCTGGCTGGCGTCTTTTGCCTTCTGCAACGCCTCCTTAATAGCCTCCTGCTGCTGCTCCTTTATAAACTCAGAATCCTTCGTTGCAATAAAATAGAACGCCAGCATAGTCACTATCACAGAACAGAACGGCATGAACGGGAAGATAGTCCCTGTAGGAATCACAGAACTATTGATGAAAGCACCAAGTACCATAACCAAAGAAATCAGCATGGTACGCAGCGCGTAGCGCTCTTTCTGTTCATTCCTGCGCAGACTGATCAACAGCAGATCCAACACCGATTCCAAATAGTAAAAGTAATTCAAAAGAGCATAAAAATCATAAACAGAACCTCTGGCGTACATGCCGTCCTCGCCAAAGTAGTACAACGCCCCGGTAAACGGAGTAACAAGTACCAGAGCAAACAAAATAACGGCCGGAATCAACTCTACCCTGCGAATCACCTTTCCAAAGGTGCTACCAACAAAGTTACGCACAAACAAGTGCCACAAAAAAGGCAACCCCGTATAGACCAAATAGAAGATAAACGCAACAACCTTCCACTGTGCTACGCCTATTTTTCCAGAAAGATGACAACTAATAAAAACAGCATCTACCGCAACATACAGCGCCGTTCCACCAATAAGCAGTAGCGAATATTTCCGGCTGACCTTACTTTCTACAGCAGAAAAAGACCTGACGGCAAGTATGCACAACACAATGAGCATAAATGCAGAACTTAATAAATAACTGGACAGTGTACTATTCATTTTTCACCCATGCTGCAATGTAACAGTCAACAAGCGAACCTAGGCTAACCAGTACACCACAATAAAAGTAGTATAACATACAAATCCAGTCTCATAATATGAAACCCTACAGAAATCGAGTTAAGAAGTGGTTAAAGATGTAGCAAAAAAATAAGACCTTGCGTTACCGCCCCCTGCCCACGCTGGCTACAATCTAGACTTTTTTCTAAGGAAATGCCCGTCAATGTCCGAAAAATGTAATTTTTTGCAAAATTCGGATATTTTATATCGAAAATTGCAGATTTTTGCAAAATTCGGATATCAGCAAGGAAAAACTCAAGGAGAAAGAGCCTTGAAGTGGGGAAACTAGAGTTTGCGAGACGCAAAGAGGTCTCTAAAGCAACCACCCTTTTAGTTCAAACCTTGCCGTTGACTTCCTCTGGAGTCTTGTAGGTGGGAACCACCTCGCGAAGAAGGGCTTTCACCTCTTCGTTGGAAAGTTCCTGCTGCTCCATGAGCGCCAGACGGTCAAGTTTGGCCGCAATCTGAGCGGCAGAAAGAGGCTCGTCCTTTTCAATAAAAATTAGATTATTTTCCGTCTTAGTGAGGGTCTCGTTCTTTATCAAGAGCTCCTCGTAGAGTTTCTCGCCTGGTCTAAGACCAATTTCCTGAATCTCCACGTTAGTGGCTCCGCTGAGCCTTATCATATTCTGCGCTAGGTCATAGATCTTGACCGGCTGACCCATATCCAAAACAAAAAGCTCGCCGTTTTTGGCCATAGCACCACTTTCCAGTACCAGCTGGCTTGCCTCTGGGATAGTCATGAAGTATCGGGTTATACGCTTATCAGTGATAGTCACAGGACCACCATGGGCAATCTGGCGCTTAAAAAGCGGAATCACAGAGCCAGCAGAACCCAGCACGTTGCCAAAGCGCGTGCAAGAATACACCGTCTGAGGCGCGCTCTCACCGCCGGCGCTGAGCACCATCATCTCGCACATGCGTTTGGTGGCACCCATCACATTAGTAGGATTGACCGCCTTATCCGTGGAAACCATCATAAAGCGCCCCACGCCAAACTCGCGCGTCAGCTCAAGCAAGTTCTTACAACCAAAGACATTATTCTCAATAGCCTCCTGGGCATCATCCTCCATCAGCGGAACATGCTTGTGCGCCGCCGCATTGATGATAATCTGAGGCTTGTATTTCTCAAACACGCGGCGCAAAGCAGGCTTATTCGTGATAGAACAAATCTCCACATGGAAGTCTAACCCCTTACCATACCGCATCTTAAGTTCCTGCTGCAGGTCATACGCCGTATTCTCGTAGATATCCAGCACCACCAGCGTCCTAGGTCCATACGACGCCACCTGCCTACACAACTCACTACCAATAGACCCAGCGCCACCGGTGACCAAAATCACCTTATCCCTATAGTACTCGCGCACCTTGTCGTTTTGCATCACCACAGGCTTTCTGAACAAGAGATCCTCAATCTCCACCTCCCGCAGACAGCCCCGCTCGCCCGCAGTTTGCACATTCGCAATGACATCGTAATGCTTCACCTTCAGGCCCGCGTGCGTGTACTTCTCATACACCTCCTTAAACTTCTCCAGCCCAAAGTCCCTAATTGCAACAATTATCTCCTGCACCCCATAATCCGATATCAATCGACCTGGCGTTGCTTCCTCGCACGAAAGCACCTTAATCCCATTGAGCAACCTGCCCCGCTTAGTCTTATCATCATCAATGAAGCACCTAACCTCATAGGAATACTGCTTATTAACATAGATATCCTCGTACAGCGTGAACCCCAAGTTTCCGGCCCCAAGAATAGCAACCTTAAGGCCCTCAGACTCCACCTTTCTATTATTAGACGCCCCGGCAAACGCCCTTAAAAGGAAATCTAAAAACTTACCCCACGAAGAATTAGGCGAGGCACACTTATAGCAATATCTATACGCCATGCGCATAGCCAGCGAACAAAAAAGATTCATCATCACCAGCGCCAGCATACGCACAAAAGTAATCTGCTTAATAGGCAAAAGTCTAGCAGCAACAAAATAAAGCAAAAAAGCAAGTGCATCGCAGCCCATGAACTTCATATAAGTCTGAACGCCGCCATACCGCCAAATAGCATTATAGATTCCAAAGGCAAACCTGCAGCCCAAAATAGCCACTGCCGATACTCCCACCTGGCACAGCGCCTCACTCGTGCTCAACCGCACAGACCCGCCCCCATAGAGGAACAGCAGCATAAAATCTATAATCCCCAAAATTATTATGTCATAAACAACAAGAATCCACTTGTTGCTTCCCATCCTAGCCTTTTCCATTGAAAATACCCCATCACGCATAGCGTATTGAGCACTATTGTATCACACATATGCCAAAAGGTACACAAAACCTTCTATGTGCGGCCCAAAGCTTAAAGAAAACTTTCGCAGAGATTTTGGGTGCAGTGACGCAGTAATGCGCCCAAAACTTAAAGAAAACTTTCACAGAGATTTTGGGTGCAGTGACGCAGTAATGCGCCCAAAGCGTAGATTTTTTCAATCTCCTAGAAGCAAGCGCAGGACAGTGCTAATTGCACGGCCTAAGCGCAGCGACAACGGAGATTGGAAAAAGCTCAAAGAAAGGAGCGGATGGCGCGGATGGTGTGTCTATTCGATCTCACGTAACAATAATCATACCCACTGTAGAAATACTGCAACCAAGAATTGTTCTGGTTGTACTCGGAGCTGGACCAGTAGGCATTTTTGGAGAAGTTACCTAGACCGTTAAGCTGAAGCACCTCATAAAGAAGGTTTAGCTCATCCTTGCTAGGCAAGAACCAGTCATCAAAGACAACTCCGTGGTAGGTTACGGAGTAATCATCACAGATTTTAGCAGCATAGGTATCGGTAGCAGAACCACTGGATTTTGAGTAAGTCTTAGTGCCCATAGCCTTAATTAGAGCCTTTGTGTTGGACTTACCGGTGCCAATAGCAGTACCTGTACCAATTTTAATATTTGACTTTTCCGGTCTGTAATAACCAAAACAACCGCCACCAGCATCTGCCGGAGCGGCTTCTAGATAACGCCAACCACAGGTAGAAGACAAAAGACCATCGGCATTGCCAGTAGAGTTGTCCGCATCGCAATCATAGAAAATGTAGCCGCCCGCTGGCCCAATGTCGCCAACTTGGTAGACAATATCGTCCAGCATGGAGTCAACTCCGGAGAGATCCACGCGGCCAAGAGAGTAGGAGCCGTAATCACTGGTGACAACAATGTCAAACCAGTCGTGCGCAGTGATGTAGTCCCTAAAATCCTGCATGAATTGAAGCCTGTTTAAGGCATAAGTAAAAGAAATTTCAACTGTACCATTATCAAAGGCGTACTTGGTACCGTCATCAGCCTTAAAACTGATTTTGTATTTTGTTGATTGATCTACGTAGTCCGTGCTTCCGGCGGTGGTGGTAAGGTTCTTGTCCTCTCCGTCTTCCCTAATCTTTAAATAGATTTCGCCGTCTTCATTATCAATTCTAATATTCCAGGTGAAGGTTCCGCTGGTATCCTTACCCTTGTAGATACCAGTTTTGTCCTTGCTGAGCATGATGTAACTCTCACCAGTTGAGTCACCAAACTCGTCATAGAGATCAACTCTAACCCAAGTCTCTGCAAACAGCGCAAATGTGCAAATAAGCAAAAGGCACAAGGCTGTTAATAGCTTTCTCATCCCAAACACCTCACCGCCTATCTTAGGCTATGACAGTACCCCCCCCCGCCTGTTATCAGCATTTAGTTGTCAATTTCCCGTCACTGACCTCTAAAATTAACATTTTTATCTAAACGATTTTCCAAGAAATTATTCAGTTAAAATTGCGCCGGTCCTAACCAAATCTATTTTTACACAAGAGTTACGAGTTTTTCAAGTACTTTTTACTCAAAAAGCCCTAATAGGTAAAACGTAGTTGGAATCATCCTTGTTATATTCGTACTGAGAGCCGCAACCAAAATTTTGAAGCCAGGACTCGCCCTGCTTGGACTCAGAACTGGTCCAGTAATCATAGGAAGCAAAAGCCTCCAGCAGGTCATTCTCTTTTGCAAAGTCATAAAGCAGCTGCATCTCATCCTTGCTAGGCAAAAACCAGTCAGCATAAACCTTATTGCCAACCTTCACGCTGTAGTCATCGCAAACCTTCGCAGCATAGGTGCATTTTGAAGAAGTCGCCTTGCTTGACTCGTAAGCCTCATCGCCCATGCAAGACACCAAAGACGCCGTATTTGTCGCACCACAACCAATCTCAGTACCCTGCGCCACAACCGCCTTACACGTATAGCCATCTGGCTTATAATAGCCAAACGAAACCTTTCCCAGATTCTCGCAAGCCACTTCCAGATATCTCCAGCCACAAGACCTAGAAGTAAGCCCATCTGGATTACCCAAGTCATTATCCGCGTCGCAATCGTAAAAAATAACGCCACCTGCAGGCCCTCTATCTCCAATATTGTAGCTAGCCTCTTCTGGTCCGTTTGCGCAGCCAGTCAACACCAACATAAACATAGCCACAGCCAGCACCGAAACCAACGCAGTAATGCACATCAGAGCTCTACTTTTCACCTTGCGACCCCCGTGTCTCCTCTTCCAGCCCGATACCTCAAGCCATCATTTAATGTCCTATCTTTTAACAATCCTGCAATTTCTTGCATTTTGTTGGGGAACTAGACCATCAAACGCTCGCGCTCACCCGCGAAAGGAAAAGGCCGAATCCTTGGGTTCTCCCCAGGACCCAAGGACTCGTAAATACTTTTTTATCTTCTCAGCTAGGCTCCTTCCCTACCAATAACTGGTCTTCCTGACTTTCTCCCAGGAGCCTTTCTAGCCACATAATGCCAAGGCAAAAAACAACGGTCAATCAACTTTTCAACTCATTTACCGGATTAAAACCCAAAACCGCAAACTCATTACCACATTTTAACCAATGTTGGAAATCCAACATACTTGAAAAGCATTTGCAGTTAGCGTTTTTGTGGATTAAAATTAAGAACAAGGAGAGAACTCATGATTAGAAGAATAATTAACATTGATAAAGAAAAATGCATTGGCTGTGGACTTTGTGCCAGTGCCTGTCACGAAGGCGCCATTGCCATGGTAGACGGCAAAGCCCAACTCATGCGAGAAGACTACTGTGATGGTCTTGGTGATTGCCTGCCCACCTGCCCCACTGGCGCCATCACGTTCATAGAACGCGAAGCCCCCGCCTACAACGAGGCCGCAGTACTTGCCAGCAAAGCAGCCAAAGCTGCAGGCGCCCATCCCCAGGAAGGAGGCTGCCCAGGTAGCAGAATGCGCAGGCTAAACACAGAGGAAGAATCTAACCACGAATGCTGCCACGGTCAGGGAAACCACGAGTGTCACCATGGCTCTCAGGAAAACCACGAGTGCTGCCACCACCAAGGACAGTCGCGCCTTGCCCAGTGGCCCTGCCAAATCAAGCTGGTACCAATCAACGCCCCCTTCTTTGAAGGCGCTCACCTGCTCATAGCGGCCGATTGCACCGCCTACGCCTTTGCCTCCATGCACGAAACCTTCATGAAAGGCCGCATCACCATCATAGGCTGCCCAAAACTGGACAGCGTAGACTACTCAGAAAAACTCGCTCAAATACTCTATTACAATAATATAAAGGACATCACCGTCGTTCGCATGGAAGTACCCTGCTGTGGCGGTCTGGAAATGGCAACTCAGCGCGCCCTAGAAGCCAGCGGCAAAGAAATTCCACTGAAGGTCTACACCGTCTCCCTTAACGGTCACCTCCTATAAAAAAAAGAGGCTGTAACAAAAGTCAGATTTTTCTGACAAAGTGTTACAGCCCCATGATATCCGCTAAGAATTACAGCGTTGGATAAACCTCAACAGCGTCAACGTAAGGTAACTTCTCAAACGTACTTACCAGCTCCAAAATAGAGTCCGCAGGCTTAAAAAGCACCTCTGCCTCCAAAATAGTGCAATCTTCAGAGTCCTTAGAAAGAGTCATACCCTTAAAGTAAATCTCCAGCTGCTCCATATAAGTAGAAAATTCCTGCACCGTCAGACCATGCTTGGTGAGATTTGTACGAATGGTGCCAGAGTTCTGACTGTGACTTTTCTGATGGCGCCCATGCAACACCCACTGCACCATGAGAATCAAAAACGTAGTAAAAAGGCCCACAATATACATGCCAGCGCCAATGGTAATCCCAATACCCACCGTGGCCCACAAGCCAGCAGAGGTCGTCAAGCCCACAACGGACTCTCTTTTCACAAAGATAACTCCAGCGCCCAAGAAGCCTATAGCCGATACCACCCCGTGTGCAATTCTAGAGGCATCAGCAGAAAGTCTTAGTCCATCAATACTTACTACATCCATGAACCCGTATTTTGAAACAATCATCATAAGACATGAAGCCACAGCCACAATAATATGAGTCCTCAGACCCGCATTCTTCAGCCTCTTTTCACGTTCAAGTCCCACCAGAGCACCACAAATCATTGCCACAAGAATGCGTAGCACATAATCGAGAATATTTATAATATTAAAATTAGCAATCTCCCAAAACTCCTGGACCATAACGCCTCCTTATCCCAGTAGTGAGATTGCCCTATTAAAACAGCAAATTACACCAAATACAACCCTTTTCTCGCAAATTTGCCATTAAATATTTTTATAGTCTAATTTTATAAAGTAATGATCCCAGTCTCTTAGCTCCACACAAACCAAATAAACAAGTAGCCCACAAGCACAGCAGCCATTGTGAAAGGAACACCAATTTTGAGAAAATCGGAATTCTTTACCTCGTAGCCGTTCTTCCGTAAGATTCCAATAGCCGTAATGTTGGCAGATGCCCCAATTGGCGTAAGGTTACCACCCAGGGTAGCACCAATCAGCAGTCCAAAGTAAAAAATCAGAGGCTTCATACCCATCATGGCAGACAGGCTGGCAACCACAGGAATCATGGTAGTCACATACGGAATGTTATCAATGAAGGCAGACAGTGCCACCGATATAAACACAATAAGAGTATAAAGAAGAAACGGATTCCCACTTGCAAGTCTATAGAAAAGAGCAGCAATACAATCAATAACCCCAGCAGCAGAAATACCCTCAATAATTATAAATAATCCAAAGAGAATAAACAGCGTATCCAAATCCATGTTCTCAAGCACTTTCTTAAGAGGCTCAGAGCTTTTGATGGCACAACACTCGTAGATGACGCCAAAAATACAAATAACTACGCAAATTAGACCATTGCGCAGGCTCCAAAGGGTAGCACCAAAAGTACTAGAAGCAGGCTCTGGAATAAAGGAAGCACAGATTAAAAGCACCACGTTCAAAACCATCAGAATTGAAGGAACGTAATCACGCACCTTTGTCTCAACAGTAGCATTAATTGGCTCCTTGTGCTTGTGAAAAAGCAGAACCACAATAAGAGTAGAAGCAAGTGCACCAAGTTCAGTTGCAAAGAACATACCAGGCTTTCCATCCATGATAAAAAAGTCCAGGAAGGTCATGTCCGCAGCCCCTCCCAAAAGGATGGAAGTAGTGTCCCCCACCAGGGTAGCGGCGCCTTGCAAATTTGAAGACACCGCAATACTAATGATGACCGCTACCGGCGAGATACCCAGCTTTTTACACATGGCAAGCCCAATTGGGGCTACCATTAGCACCGTTGCAACATTATCCACAAAGGCAGAAATGACACCGGCAAACACCGTCAACGCCACCACTGCCCACATGGTGTTTGGCACCTTTTGAATAATTCTTTCGGACATTCTAAGTGGCATCTTGCTCTCAATAAACAGCGTCACAGTTCCCATTGTGCCCGCAATCATCATAAGCACGTTGTAATCCACCGCCGCCAGTGCGCTGCTCACGTTCAAGTCCCACAGTCCACAAAGTCCCAAAACCAGGAACAGCAATGCAGACCCGCAGGCCACAAACGGTCGCTTATTCTGAAAAATCAACATCAAGGCGTAGGTAACAATAAACAGCGCCAGAGCAATCCACGTAGAAGTACTCATAATCTCCTCCAAACAACCTAGCGCCCGGCAGTGCTAATTTGCACGGCCCAAGCGCAAGGACGCAGTATTCGGTTCAAAGACCTCGCAAGGGAAGTGAATCATATGATTGCCGCCGGCTATCTTCTCATAATTTAACGTCCGTAGCCCAAGGAACTCAATCATCCCCTGCGGCGTGAGGTCGTAATTTTTGTACAGCGCGTCACTCTCTTCAAAGCGCACGCCCTCCATATCCACCCCCACTGCATAAGCCGATACCGGTAGACTTTTCCCAATGGCATAAGCCAGTTGTACGGTACAAGAATCTAAACCATACTTGTCCACAAGGTCAACAGCAATACGTCTAGCCATATAACTGGCGCTACGGTCCACCTTCGTAGGGTCCTTACCACTGAAGGCACCACCGCCCACAGGAGCATAGCCACCATACTGGTCGCAGACAATTTTCCTGCCAGTCAAGCCACAGTCCGCCTCAGGACCACCAATGGTCCAAATCCCAGCTGGATTGAGTAAAAGTTTGCCCTCAAGTGCTTCTGGGGCTATTGTTTTGAGCAAATTCCTCAAATAGTCCTGAACTTCCTCCAGAGAATAGCCCTCTTTGTGACACACAGAAATAAGCACAGTATCAATAGGCTTTACGTAGCCAGCTACGCTGAGGTCTGTTGTGACCTGAGTCTTGGCATCGCCCTTAAAAATAGAAGAAGGATTGTTAGAAATATCGGCCTCAATAGCCTTGATGATGCGAAGAGCAAGCTCTTGTCCGTAAGGCAGGTGGAAGTGGCCCCCTCTGCAGGCATAGCCAAACATCATGCCCTGATCCCCCGCTCCCAGGCTGGCGCAGGAGTTAACGGCTGCCTCAATTTGCACAGACTGGGCGGAAAGCAGGTTGATAACTCGGTCAATAGGATATCCCAAATTCTCAGCCACGTTCCGGGCAATGGCATTCTGCTCCTCTTTGGAACACTGGGCGCAGGTAGTAATCTCGCCGCCAAGCACTATAGTGCGGTCTTTGATAAGACATTCGCAAGCCACGTGAGAATACGGGTCAAGAGAAAGGTAATGAGTGAGAATTGCATCTGAAATCTGATCTGCAACCTTGTCTGGATGGTACTTACTGACCATCTCTGTAGAAAACAAAGTCATGTTTTCCTCCTTTAGCTATTTTTTAGACGGAGCAAGTAGAGCTTAAATCCCGTCAAAATTCAAAATTTTACCCTCAGGTCTACGACCCAAGGGCATAAAAAAAGCAGCAGACGAGGATCGAACTCGCGTAGGCCACCTTGGCA
>CAVISO010000033.1:0-14379 GCA_963645435.1 Sphaerochaetaceae bacterium
GGATAACTCAATAGCTTGTAAAGAATTGAAAACTCTCTTGAAGTGAGTGGAATCTCCTCTCCCTTAAGATATGCAGTATGTTCATCACTGTCCATTTCAAAGTCTTTAAGTTGTATCTTTTTAGACGAAGCAATCTTTGCCCTTCTAAGAAGTGCGCCAATGCGTAGCAGTAGTTCATCAAGGTCTACAGGCTTTACCATGTAATCGTCAATGCCTATCCTATAGCCCTTTTCCTTGCTTAGGATATCGTCTCTGGCAGTCATAAACATGATGGGGATATCTTTACTGATGGAGCGTACTGTACGGGCAAACTCAAAGCCGTCCGTCCCCGGCATCATTATATCCGATATTATTAAGTCATAGATATTGTCGTAGAGGGCATCACTGGCAGCATTGGCATCAAGACACCCCTTTGTCTCAAAGCCATTGTTGTTCAAAAAAGAACACACTGTTTTGTTTAAATCCCTGTCATCCTCTACAACTAATATCTTGACCATCTTTTAGCCTCGCCTAACTTTACTCGCTTAGCATAATATTACACAAATGTTAAAATTTTGTTTATACTCTAACAAATTTTCAGCTAACATACCCATGAGCCTTAAGCCAGTCCGCTTCATCTTTAAGAGTATCGGCATAAGAGCGGGTGGTGTAGCCTAGTTCTTTCTGTGCTTTTGTGTAATCAAAAGTGTTGTTTCTTTCAAGGTTATAAACGCTAAAGGAGGTCATTAGCGGCGCTTTTCCAGTCTTCTTGGCCCTCTTTTCCTGTTTTGTGGCAATCTTTTTTGCTAAGTTAAGTGGTAGATAGGCCTTGCACGTTCCGCAGTGCAGATCTTTATCCAAAAGAGTACAAAGCTCCTTTAGGGTAACTTCTTCGTTTGCAAGAATATAGCATTCACCTCTTTTGCCTTTATCTGCAGCAGCAATACAGCCGGCTGCAAGGTCTCTCACATCTGCAAGGTTAAAAGAGCCCTGCATTCCAATTGGCATCTCACCTTTAATTATGCTGATGATTGTCTTTGTTGTGGTTCCAATTGCATTGTCTTCTGGTCCTAAAATTCCACTTGGGTGTACTACACAGGCATTGAGACCTTCTTTTGCTGCATCCAAAACATGCTGGGTTGCAATTGCCTTTGTCTTACTGTACCAGCCAACAACAAGGTTCTCATCATAGGGGTAGAAGTGCTTTACTTCTTTGATCTTCTTTCCTCTTGGCTCCTCTGGAATGGCACCTGTTGATGAAACATAAACCAATTTGGAACATTCCTTGTGCGCTTTTGCTGCAGCAAGGATGTTGTCTGTTCCGTCTACGTTAACAGCCATAAGTTTTTCGCTGTAGTCAGGATTTACAGTAACTAGGCTTGCACAATGGATGCAAACCGTTTCTTCCGCGTCTGCATTAAAAAAATCCATGCAGTCTTCAGGGGAGCAAAGGTTGCCCTCAAAGAGTTCTACGCCATCTGGAATGTATTTAATAGCGGGATCCCCCTTGAGCACAAAGGCTCTCACGTTTTCGCCCCTCTTAAGAAGCTGTTTACAAATATGGCTTCCAAGAAAGCCTGCTGCGCCGGTTAAAAGATAAGTCTTTTTATTCATTTTTGTTCACCTCACATTTCTTTTCATGAATTACGCGGTAAACATAACGAGCGTTCATTTATGTAAAATTTACAAAATGTTTAAATTTTATTAATTTTTCTCGCTTTTCAAGAGGCCTAAAGGTACAGAGGAAACTCACCAATGTTAACATTTTGCAAAAATTTTAAAAATGTTAATACTTTTGTTAACTTTTAGCAAAAATTTCCAAAATGTTAACATTCTTAACGTCAATTAGAAGCAAACCGGCAGAATCTCCCTGCTTTTTTATGCTAGCAAGGGACAGTATTCCAGATACGGCCCGAGCGATGCGACGCAGCTATATGCGTGTCAATAAAACGACCGTTTCAACGTGGGAGGTTTGGGGGAACATATCCACCGGTTGTGCCCCAACCATGTGGTATGGTCCATTGATGGTCAGATATCGCAGATCTCGGGCTAAAGTTTGGGGATTACATGAGATATAGACTATTGTTTTGGGGGAGAGTTTGATAGCAGAGGCCAAGAAACGCTCATCGCTACCACTGCGCGGAGGGTCCATGAAAAGGATATCGGCCTTGGAGATTTGGGTGTAGGCGGATTTGTCGGTGGGGTCTAGGCCAACCAGGTAGCCTTCTGGACCAGACCAGACGTGCCCTTTGGCCATGGCTTTGAGAATTGCACTTGCATCCCCGCAAAGGAAGGAGGCATTTAAGACCCCGTTGAGGGCTGCATTTTCTACAGCATCGGCAACAGCGGAAGGATTTAGCTCAATACCAATCACTCGCCCCGCGCCCCAGTGAGCAGCAATAAGACCAATGGTACCTGTGCCACAGTAGGCATCAATGACCGTCTCATTACCAGTAAAGCGCGCCATCCGCATTGCAATAGTATACAGCTTTGCCGCCTGCGTAGGATTTACCTGATAAAAGCTCTTGGCCGATATCCTGAATTTCAGCCCACACAGCTCATCTTCAATCCATTCCTGCCCCCAAATCAACTTACACGGCGCCTCAGACAGCACCATGGAAGTCTTCTCTGCATTCACATTCAGCAGAACCCCCTTCACAGATGGATGCCGCCTTGCAAGCTCCTGCGCAAACGACTCTTTTGGTCTAAACTTAGGAGATCCCGATACTATTACCACCAAACTTTGATTAGTTGCTACCGCCCTTCTAATGAGCACATGCCTGAGAGCCCCCTCCTGGCGGTCTTCATCATACGGCTCAATCCCGCGAGCCTTAACAAGGGCTTTGATAGTCTCCAAAATGGCATCCGCTTCCTCGTCCTCAATCATGCAATTTTTGATGGGTATAAGCTTGTGAGTCCCCAGCCTGTAAATCCCGTTTACAACCTCCCCTTTGACATTTAGCCCAAAGACAGATTGAACCTTATTTCTGTAATGAAACGGATTTTCCATCCCCAAAATTGGAGCCACGGGACCAAAACAAGAAAGCAAAGACTCAACATAAGCCTGTTTTCTGGACAACTGAGTAGAATATTTAACACCATTTAACTGGCAGGCACCACAGGCCCCTGCCCTAGGACATTGTTTAGCCATTTCAGAGCTTAAAATTTATTTCGCTAGTTTGCATGCAATCTGAGCCGCAAGCTTAGCGTTGTTAAGAACCAGCTTAATATTGGACTCAAGGCTATCGCCTCCAGTGAGCTTTTGGATCTTGTCCAACAGATAAGGAGTTGACTCCTTGCCGTGAATTCCAAGTTTATTCATTTCACTAATTGCCTCATCAATAGCGGCATTTATGCGCTTTGAATCCATGCTGTACTCTTTTGGAATTGGGTTGGCAACAATAAAGCCACCTGTAAGACCAAGGTCTGTTTTTGCCTTCCAAATATTAGCCAAATCCTCAGCACTGTCAGATCTAAAAGGAGCCTTAATCCCACTTTCTCTGCTATAAAAAGCAGGTAGTTCATCTGTTTGATAGCAGAAAACAGGAACTCCCTTAGTTTCTAAATATTCCATGGTAAGATTAAGATCCAAAATGGCCTTTGCACCAGCGCAAACCACAAGAACTGGAGTCTTTGAAAATTCATCAAGGTCTGCAGAAATATCCATAGTGGTCTGAGCGCCTCTATGAACTCCGCCAATTCCACCTGTAGCAAAGACTTGAAGACCTGCCATGTTGGCAATAATCATTGTAGCAGCAACCGTGGTTGCTCCATCCTCGCCTCTTGCGACAATCATAGGGATATCGCGTCTGCTAACCTTTGTAATTGCAGTACCCTTCTTGCCAAAATACTCTAAATCTTCAGGAGTAAGTCCAACCATGAGACGTCCCTTAATTATTGCAATTGTAGCAGGAACAGCACCATTTTCTCTAATAGTCTTTTCCACAGCAATAGCCGTCTCAACATTCTTGGGATAAGGCATCCCATGACTTATAATTGTACTTTCCAAAGCCACAATTGGCTTTCCGCTTGCCATAGCTTCTTTTACTTCAGGAGATAAGGTAAGATATTTATTCAGGTTTTCCATCTTTCACCTCACAAAAACAACTAATATATTCAATTAAGAAAGAGAATACAATTCCTTTGAAACTGCTTCATTGCTTCTTGCATTTGCACTTGCCGTCATCTGACCAAACTCCAAAGCCTTCTTCAAATCACCTTCTTCAAGATAGGACTTCACAAAGCCAGCACAGAAGGCATCTCCGCAACCATTAGTGTTTATAACTATCTGGTCCTTTGGAACATCAACCTTGTACCATTCAAAACCGCCATTCTCAAAAGCATGAACATCAAAACAGAAGGCGCCATGACTTCCTAGCGTAATGAGACCTCTTTGTAATCCCTTACCTGCAAGTTTCTGTGCCACCGCATAAGGATCCTGCTGTTCTGTGACTTTCATGCCTGCAATTTCACAGGCTTCTGCATAATTTGTCTTTAATATGAACAGCTTATTTAATACACTCCTAAGTTTTCTTGACTTAACTACAGAAACACTGTCTGCCACAAGTTTTGCATCTGTTTCACAAAGAGCTTTGATGGCCCCATCTGAGAGATTTGCTTCAAAAACAACACAATCTGAGGCTTTTATGGTATCGTTTGCAAACTTAATTGTTGCATTAGTGATTGCTTCATTAATGCTCATGTCATTCACACCATAGAGCAAGGAACCGTCTGCATCCATAGTGTACGAGTAAATCCCCGTTCTATAAGAATTGCTTGGAAGTGGTGGTTGAAGCAGTTCAATACCATCGGCCTCTAGGGATTTTAGAAGGGTTTCGCCTGCTGCGTCGTTGGCAATTGCAGTTAAAAGTTGCACGTTACAGCCCAAGCGTTTGAGAGCAACAGCTATGTTGTGTCCAACCCCTCCGCTGGACATTGAAACCTGTCCAATGTTGGAATCGCCCTTGCGCATTGGAGCAAAACTTTTTGCACATATATCCAAATTGGATGCCCCTATTACTAGAATATTCTTTGCGCTCATTCAAAATCCTCCTAAAACTTATCCAATCAAATTGCCTCAAGAGCAACTTCCATCATGCGAGTGAAGGTCTGCTCTCTTTCTTGTGGTGTACACGCCTCATTTTTCAAACAAAGATCGCTAACAGTGAGAACGCCCAAAGCTTGAGCCCCGTAGCGAGCGGCAATGGTAAAAAGCTCAGCACATTCCATCTCACAGCAACCAACTCCATACTTAGCCAAAAGTGCATATTTATCGGCTATTTTCTCATCATAGAACTGATCACTTGAAAAGGTTGTACCCACCTTGTAGTCATAACCCAGATTCTTTGCCGCCTGCACCGCACTACATAAAAGTTCAAAGTTGGCAGTTGCAGGATAGGAAATAGCTCCAAAACGGGAGGCTAGCATCCCACTGTCCGTGGCAGCCGCTTGAACAATAACCATATCCTTAAGTTGAAGGTCCTCAGAGAAGGCGCCACAGGTTCCGGTTCTAATCAGCTTTTTCACGCCATAGAACTGTACCAGCTCATTGACGTAAATGCTCAAGGAAGGTTGCCCCATCCCTGTGCCCTGAACGCTGACTTCCTTGCCTTTGTAGGTACCGGTATAACCAAGCATGTTTCTGATGGTGTTATAACAATGAACGTTCTCCAGAAAATTTTCAGCTATAAACTTTGCCCTAAGCGGATCTCCTGGGAGTAAAATACGAGAAGCAATCTCCCCTGGTTTTGCTGCTATATGCGGTGTGCCCATCTTTTTCCTCCAAGCCTATTTCATAAACCTTTTAATGGTTTTTAGCTTACTCTCCGAGTATGGGTGATACCTCATTGGAAGGTCAAGAAGATTTGACTTTTTCACTATGCTCTTATAGTGAGTAAAAGTGTCAAAACTCTTTTTTCCGTGATAGCTACCCATACCACTTTCCCCAACTCCGCCAAAGCCCATGTAAGGGGTTGCAAGATGAATAATGGTATCATTAATACAGCCTCCACCAAAGGACACAGAAGAAAGCACCTTCTGCTGAACCTCTTTGTTATTAGTGAACAAATACAGGGCAAGTGGTTTTGGTCTACGTCTAATAACATCTAATATAGCATCCAAATTACCGTCGTATTCAATTACAGGCAAGATAGGACCAAAGATTTCTTCCTGCATAATTGGGCTGTCAAAAGTAACATCAGTCAAAACGGTGGGTTCTATAAAACGGTTGCCTAAATTGCCATTACCACCTAAAAAAACTTGAGCTCCCTGCTGTTTTGAGGCATCAATTAACCCCATAAGTCTCTTAAAATGTTTCTCGTTTACAATAACAGGACTGTCATCAAAGTTCCCAGAAGGAAAGAATTCTTCAACGCTTTTCTTAAAGAAGCCCAAGAAATCTTCCTTCACTCTGCTTTCAATAAGAAGATAATCTGGAGCCACACAGGTCTGACCTGCATTTAAATATTTTCCAAAAGCCAGACGCTTGGCGGTCAATTTTAGATTTGCCGTATGGTCAACAATAACAGGGCTCTTGCCTCCAAGTTCCAAACTCACCGGTGTAAGATGCTTAGCCGCCTTTTCCATAACAATCTTCCCAACAGTAGAGCTTCCGGTGAAGAAAATATAGTCAAACTTCTGCTCCAACAAGGCCGTATTCTGTTCGCGCCCCCCTTCTACCACAGAAACATATTGGGGCTCAAAAACTGCAGAGACCAAAGAAGCCATACAAGAACTCACTGCAGGAGCATAGGCAGAAGGTTTAATTATGGCAGTATTGCCTGCTGCTATTGCGCCAATTAAAGGTTCAAGGCACAACTGTACTGGATAGTTCCACGGCGCCATAATCAGGACCACCCCGTAGGGCTGTGGCACCACAAAACTCTTTGATATAAACTGTGCAATAGGAGTCTTAACTCGCTTAGTCTTTACCCAGCGTCTAAGATGTTTTAAAACATAGCCAATCTCATCCAAAACCATGCCCGTTTCAGTCATGTACGATTCCAGGTTACATTTCCTCAAATCTGCATAGAGTGCCTTTGCAAGATTAGCCTCCTGTTTTTTTATCTCTTCTTTAAGCCGTTTCAACGCCTCTATTCTAAAAGCTACATCCAATGTTGCCCCAGATAAAAAATACTCCCTCTGCTGTTTAACAATCTCTTCAATGCTCCTCTCCATCCGGCGCCTCCATGGGCATTATATCACAACTACGCTTAACAAAAGCCCTACAAAACACTATAATCACACTTGATTTGCATTTGGGGCCGTGGTTCAATGGTAGAACGATGCTTTCGCATGGCATAAGCGGCGGTTCGATTCCGCTCGGCTCCAAAATTATTTTCTCCATCTTTTGCGATTTGTGGTATCATTAAAACACACAACAGGAGGAGAAACATGGGCCACGTAGTAACAATAGGAAGAGAATTTGGAAGTGGAGGACATGAGGTAGGGCGCAGACTTGCAAAGCGCTTAGGAATCCCCTTCTATGACAAAGAACTAATAACTCTCACAGCAGAACAAAGCCGCTTTGCTGAAAGCTATCTTGAGAAGATGGATGAACAAAAGCCAAGCCTTTTGAATATGAGCACCGCAGGTATAGTCCCAGGCGCTGGAGTTGCAATGTCCAGAGAAGTAGTAATGAACCAGTTCTACAATCTCTCACCAAATGACCAGGTATTCCTTGAGAAATCCAAGGTAATTCAAGCCCTGGCAGAAAAAGGTTCCTGCGTCATTGTTGGACGCTGTGCTGACTATGTTCTCAGAGATTACGACACCGTAAACTTCTTCATTCAGGCAAATCTAGAAGACAGAATCAGCAGAAAGTTAGCCCTTGAAGAGCATTCTGAACATGACAGAGTTTCAATGGAAAAACTCGTTAAAAACACGGACAAGAGCAGGTCCAAATACTATGAGTATTACACCCACAAGAAATGGGGCAATGCCAGCAACTACGACCTTTGCATTAACACCAGTGCAATTGGAATAGATGGGGCGGTTGAGGTCATGATGAAATTCATTGAAGAGTTCAAGAAAAAGACCATAATGCCAGATAAATGAGATTAACCCCAATTAATAAAAGGCACAGTCTACAAAACAATCCGCAAAACCTTGAAGTCTCTCCAACTCTTGAGAGACTTCTTTTTTTGTGTCCAAAGAACACAAATAGATTAAGGTTGCCATGTCATCAACAATACTTGAGTCCTCAGAAATAATACTGCAGGATAAAATCACATCCTTAATCTCACCAGTAGTGGTATCAAAAAATAGATGTCTAAGCCGTCCATTTACCGTAGCGTTGTAATAGTCTCCAAAAGCAAATGCAGACATAAAGACTTTTGAAGATGAACCACTAACAGCAACGGCACCCCGCTCTACAATTTCAGAAGAGGAAGGGCTTTCAATGCCGTATAATACATAACTTTGCTCAAAATTATCGTCTAAGGTTATAACTAGACCATTGTTTGTTACTAAGTAACCCTTGCTATAACCTTGAGTTTCTAGCTCTGAAGCAAGAAGAGAAAGCTTGTAAGCGTTGTTCATTAGGTTCAAATCCAAAGGTCCAGCCTCTAGTTCAAACTCAGAGGCAAAGGCTGCATAATGCTCAGAAACGCCAAAGCGGATAGTGTAAGTACCATCATCTATAAACTCCAGATTAAAATTAGATAGGTCACTAACCTCTTTGGCAATTTCACTGATTCTATAAGCCATGTACTCATTATTTATAGGGTCAAACTCACTGGCATCTTCTAGAATCAAGATACTCTTCCACTCTGCATAGAGCGCACCTGCAAACATATTAAAATTCTTGCATTCCAAGGTCCTAGCATAGGCATCCTTTAAAACCCAATAAACCTGAGAAGGAACTGAGACTTCAGAACCCTCGTTTAAGGCAGCAATAGAAACTTCAAGCTGGTCACAATAGTTTGAAAGAATTGAAGAATAGACCGTCTGAAGCGCCTTAAGCTGCTTTTTAATGCTGTTACTGGTGCCTTCAAAGTAATAATAAAAATCAATGTCGCCTGAAGTAGAAACTCTCTGGTAGCCAGATTCTTTCTTTCCAATAGAAGTTACTCCAAAAGAGAACGCACTAGCGGCAAGAACCAAAGCAACAATAAAGAGAACAACCCTTAAGCCAATATGTTTTTCACTGACTTTTATTTCTTTCATTCAAATCTGACTTTCTTATAATGTTCCAACTCTGCGTCATTACCATAGATGAAATGCCCGTTTCCAAGGTCTTCCATGTGAGGCTTATTTACAGAATAGTCATGCAAAGAAGGGTCGTAAACAAAAAGTTTCTTATTCTTCTCCAAAATAGGATCCGGAATAGGAATAGCTGACATCAAAGACTTTGTATATGGGTGTAGCGGATACTTAAACAACTCTTCTGTCTCTGCAATCTCAACAATCTTACCCTTATGAATAACTGCAATTCTGTCAGAGATGAATCTGACAATGGAAAGGTCATGAGCAATGAAAAGATAGGACAAGCCTCTCTCGTTTTGGAACTTCTTCAAAAGATTCAGAACCTGGGCACGAATAGAGACATCCAAGGCGCTGATAGGCTCATCTGCAACAATGAACTCTGGTTCCATGACAATAGAGCGAGCCAAACCAACACGCTGGCGCTGTCCTCCAGAGAACTCATGAGGGTATCTTGTAAGATGCTCAGGAAGAAGGCCAACTTCTCTGATTATATTCTCAACCTTATTAATCCTGTCTTTCTCATCTTTGTAGAGATGGAAGTTTATAAGGCCTTCAGAGATGATGTACTCAATGGTGGCTCTCTCATTCAAAGATGCCGCTGGATCCTGGAAAATCATCTGAATCTTTCTGACAACTTCCCGGTCTTCCTTTCTGGACAATTTTCCCGATATCTTCTTGCCTTTATAGTAGATGGCTCCATTGGAACAAGGATTGATTCTCACAATTGCACGCCCAATGGTGGTCTTTCCGGAGCCGGACTCACCTACCAAGGAGAAGGTCTCCCCTTTGTAAATATCAAAGCTGACATCGTCAACCGCTTTAAATTCTTTCTTTCCGTTTTTGAAGACAACATCGAGGTTCTGAACAGAAAGAACAACTTCTTTTTTATTTTCTTCCATATTCCCCTCCTCACTCGGTGAATTCAATATGAGACTTCAGCATCTTCTCGTGAAGATTCTGAATAATCTTAGGTGGATCCACCTTTGGTGCTCTTGGATCCAAAAGCCAGGTTTTAGCCCAGTGATGTTCATTAATCTGGAACATTGGAGGCTCCTTAACCATATCAATAGCCATAGCGTACTGGCTTCTTGGAGCAAAAGCATCTCCAACAATCTTGTTATACAAGGAAGGAGGAGTTCCTGGAATTGAGAATAGCTCATCTCCCTTTTCCGCCAGCTGTGTAAGAGAACTAAGCAGCGCCCAGGTGTACGGATGTCTTGGTTCATAGAAGATATCCTCTACCGTACCAATCTCAACAATCTGACCACCATACAAGACAGCAACACGTTCTGCAACGTTGGCAACGACCCCCAAATCATGGGTAATATAAACGGTGGTAAAGCCCAGTTGATGCTGCAAATCCTTGATGAGTCTGATAATCTGAGCCTGAATTGTAACATCCAAGGCAGTGGTAGGCTCATCACAAATAAGAATCTTTGGCTGGCAAGAAAGTGCAATTGCAATAACAATACGCTGTCTCATACCACCAGAATACTGGAACGGATAATCGTTGAATCTCTTTTCTGGTTCAGGAATTCCAACCTTAGACATGATGTCTAAAGTTCTCTTTTTAGCTTCTTCCTGAGAACACTTCTGGTGCTTGAGAATAACGGTCATAATCTGTTTACCAATGGTAACAACTGGGTTAAGAGAGGTCATTGGGTCTTGGAAAACCGTTGCAATCTTACAGCCTCTAATCTGCTGCCAGTCCTTGGTGTATTTGACCTTTGAGCAGTCAATAATTGCATAACCTTCAACAATACCCTTTTCTTCATCAAGGTTTCTGAATTCAACTCTGAAGTTGCAGGTTTCAAAAATCTTGTTTCTCTCGCGGCTATCATTCAGGTCAACACCAGAGCACATAGCAAGCCTGAAGGCCTTTTCCAGTCTTCTCATGAACTTGATTTGGGTAAATCTAGGATATCGGGCTATGGAAAGAAGAATTTCATAGGCAAGAATCCGGTTGCGCTCAAGTGTCGCAGGAGCCAAGCCGTAGGGGGTTGAAGAGTCCTCTGGCACGGTTAACTTTGCCTCGCGCTGAGAAGAAAGCTCCTCAAGCACCTTCTTGTCCTGTGCCACCCGCTGGGGGTCTGCCATGTATGCCTGGCTTCTCTTTTTGACCAGCTCCAGGCTCTCTTTGTTGATAGTCTTAATCTGTTCATTCCAAGAGGCAATCTGTGCCTTAATCTGCTGGATTTGAACCGCGTCGTCTGGATCCTTGTGATCCAAGGCCAGCATGTAGTTGGTGCGGTCAACAATGTTGTCAGATAGTTCTTTAATGCGCTTTGAATTTTCCGCCTCTTCCTCTGGAGTGCAGGACTTTGCTTGACGAATCTCTTCCTTCTTCTGGGCAATGGCTACAAATTCTTTGGCACCACGCTCCAGCACGGAATACTTATTGAGCATCTCATAAGCCTGCTTGAACAACTTCTTGTTGTGGTCATCCAGAGGCGCCACCGTCTTGGACAACTCGTCATCAGAAAAAATGATGCTACCGTTACTGACAAAGCCGTTTGAATCCAGCATACCAGCAAACGTCTTGGTCAAAACTGATTTGCCCGAGCCACTCTCGCCTACAATTGCAATAGCCTCATTTTCATAGATATCCAACGAAACATGTCTAATAGCAGAGAGAATTCTACCACGAACATTAAACTTTACATCTACGTCTCTAAGGGACAGCAGAACTTTCTTATCAGCTTTATTTTCCATGCCCTGCCTCCTTACATATGTGTCCTTGGATCCGATGCATCCGCCAAATTCTGACCCAGAACATAAAGAATAATCGTCACCAGTGCAGCAATTGCAACCGGCGCCCAGAATTCCCACGGATAAATCAAGAACGCCGTCTGCGCTTCCTGAATCATTCTGCCCAAAGATGGCACGCTAGCAGAAAGCCCAACGCCAATGAAGGAAAGGAAAACCTCCATGGAAATATAAGAAGGCAGCTCAGTAGCCAAAAGCGTAACAATAACAGAAGTCATAAACGGCAGAATATTCTTGGACACAATCCGCGTAATTGGGGTCCCCAGACATCTAGAGGCCAACGAATACTCCCGGTCTCTGATAATCATAACCTGTGTCCTGAAGAAATACGCAATACTCATCCAGCCAGTAATGGTCAACGAGAACACGAAACTCCAGAACCCCGAGCCTATGATATACACCAATACCGATATCATTAAGATATACGGCACATTGGCTATAATGTTATAGATAACCAGCATCACATGGTCAAAACTCTTGGAATAGCCCCACACGGCACCCATGAGAATACCAATGGTCATGTTAATAGCAGCACAAATAACCGCTAAAAGAATACTGGTTCTAGCGGAAGCCCAAATACCATAGAAAATTGAGTTTCCAAGACCACCAGAGCCAAGGCACCACTTAAACGAGAAACCTCCAGTTAGGGCCATAGCCTCCATTGGGCTCTTATTGAACATTATTGCATTTGTAACGTTCTCGTTTGGGTCATATTTGCAGAAAATTGGAATTACAAAGGCACACACCAGAAGAGCAACAAACAAAATCAATAAAGCCCAGTTTGTCTTTCTTCTAAAGAAGACCCTGAAAACAGACTTCCAATAGGAATATCTTGGAGCAATGATTTTCTCCGACTCAATTGCATCGTGGTCAATGAAGGTAAACAATTCATCTTCATTGGTAATCTTTACATTATCCATGATTATCTACCTCCTTTAGTCTCAAATGAAATTCGTGGGTCATATTTTGCCATGAGCAAATCTCCACAAATCTGTGAAATAATTGACAGTGCCGTGTAGAACAACGTACAGGCAACAATAACCCCGTTATCGTGACCGTTAATTGCCGTGGTCAACAGGTTACCAACACCAGGAACGGCATAAACTCTTTCAGTAATAATTGCACCAGTCAAGCTTCCCAAAATACTACCCGGAATACCGTGAATGATAGGAATAATTGCATTCTTGGAAATATGCTTGGAGAAAATCTCACCCTCTGAAAGCCCTTCCGCCCTGGCAAACTTGACGTAGTCAGAGTTCATCTGGTCAATCATGTATCTTCTCATCCACTTCATAAGACTTCCAACGGAAGGAAGGGCAAGAGAAATAGTAGGAAGAATATAGGCTAAAGCCTGAACCTGGGCGGTGGCAAATTTATAAGGAAGATTAAAAGCGCGGGTTCCAATTGCGGCAAAGAGGAAGATATATGCCAATGAAGGAACAGCCATGATGAAGATGATATACCACATACCAATCTTATCAACAATGGTATCTTTCTTGCGTGCCATAAGAATTCCAAGGGGCAAACCCAAGAAATAGGCTATAATTGAAGCAATAATACCAATTACAAAAGAGTTCTCAATCATGCTAAGTCCAGTGCGTCTATAGGAAGCAACCGTGTACTTATCATTAAAACGTTCTTTTTCTATTTCCGTAAGTTCACCTGCGTTGTAGGTAACAGAATGGAAGTCAGCAGCAGTTTCTTCATACTGGTCTGTTCCTACCAAAGCAGGATACTGCTGAAGTCTTGTGTCCAAGTCTCCCTGAGGCTGAGTAATAACAGAAGAAATCTCCTGCCCTCTGTAACGAGTATAGGAAACACCAAGGTTTAGATGGATCCAGTTCTGGTGAATGAATGGGAATCTTGAGTCAAAGTAAAGCAAATACTTATGCGTTGTACCGCTTCCTACAATGGCAAAGAGCCCATTGTAAGGGTCTTTTTCAAAACGAACATAACGGTCTGTGAGACTTTCATCCTTAACATCATTTACAGTCTCAACAGTAAATAGTCCCTTAATGTAATCTAAGAGTCTGTAAATCATGGCTCTGTTTCTTACAGCAAGCAGATAGCCCGTTCCACCTGGCTTAAGTTGTCCCTTAGTTCTTCCAGAAGAGTAAGTAATTGGCTCAAGTCTGATGATTTCATAGTCTTGGCTTTCATATTCTTTAATAAACTGCTGGACAATCTCACTGGACAAATAATCTTCTCCAGTCTGTCTTTGAATCATTTTTGTCTCAGAAGTAACAAACTCTTGGTCTGTTGCGCTATAATTTTGAGACAAATAATTCGTATAGTTTACGAACTCCAAATACCCATATCTTTGGTATTGAGTGTATTCGTAAACAATCCTGTCGTTGTTACTTCTCTTGTTCCATACGTCATCCTGTTGGAAAATTACACTTCTATCCGTTAATGAAAAGATAAGAAGCA